>JAPKAM010000009.1 GCA_028825265.1 Planctomycetota bacterium | reverse complement strand
TCACGGGTCAGCGGTACCAGCCGTGGTGCTAATTGTGCAGTGAGCGATCCAGTGCAGTGAGCGATCCAGTGCCGTGGTCAACTCGGCGATCGGTATCGAAATGCCCTCCCATGTCGTGAACATGTGAGGGCAAGTATTTCAGGATGGTGGGCGATACTGGACTCGAACCAGTGACCTCTACGGTGTGAGCGTAGCGCTCTAGCCAACTGAGCTAATCGCCCTCAAGATTCAAAATTGGTGCCGAAGAGAGGACTCGAACCTCCACCCGGTGTGAACCGGACCAGGACCTGAACCTGGCGCGTCTGCCAGTTCCGCCACTTCGGCACAACCGGGATGGATATCCGGATGGCGGCAAGAAGTCAAGTCTACCGTGATGATCTGGTCAGAACCGTGGTACAAAATCGGCCATGAGACAAAACTAGGCAGTTCTTTCAGCAATGAAATCAGGGATGAAAGTCGAGACCGGATGAAGATCATCGCTCAGAACCGCCGTGCTCGGCATGAACTGGAGGTCCTGGAGACCCTGGAGGCGGGAATCGTCCTGCAGGGATCCGAGGTCAAGAGTTTGCGAGCGGGGAAGTGCGAGATTGTCGACGGTTTTGTGCGGATCGAACAGGGCGAGGCCTGGATGCAAAAGGTCCACATCTCCGAATACAGCCATGGAGGATATTCCAACCATCCACCGACCCGGAAACGAAAACTGCTGCTCCACCGACGAGAAGTGCATCAGTTACGGGTCAAGATGGAGGAGAAGGGGCTGACGGTGGTTCCGTTGAAGATTTACTTCAACGAGAAGGGCCGCATCAAGGTCGAGATCGCAGTTGGGCGCGGCAAGAAGAGTCACGACAAGCGTCGAGCCAAGAAGGATCAGGAGCAGAAGAGAGAGATCCAGCGGGCGATGAGGAGAGGCGACTGACGAGCCAAGCGCCGCGGTCACCGTCGCTGAGATTCAGTCAGTTCCGATCTGCCGAGGCTCTCTGGCACAACCGTTCCAACTCGTGGGCTTTTTCCTCGATGGTCGGGTCGCTATTTCTGACCATCTTCTCGAGTTCCTTGGCGAGCAGGTGGATCGGCTGGAAACCGAAGATCCCTGAGGATCCCTTGAGTTGGTGCAGCGCGTCTGCGGCTTCATCGAGGGTTCCACTACCAATCAAAGTGAGGATCCTGTCAGTGCGGTTCGGTAAATCTGCGACAAATGCGATCACCAGATCATTGAAATCGGGATCGTTGGCTAATTTACTGAAAATGGGGCTGTCCGTCATTTTTCTCCCGTGAAGTCGTTCTCTTGTGAAGTCATTCTTTGGTGAAGTCATGGGGCCGACGAGGAATGGTAGTAAATATCGCTCCAGGTGGGAACAGATATCGGTGTAGATTCTTCTACTGTGGGGTATCCTAGAGATTTCCTGGAAGAAAGTGGATGAGAAGTTGTGCTCCAGTCGGAGCCGGTAGTGTTCATCACGGGTCCAGGACGATGAGGAAATGAAGGGGGCGAAACGGTTTCGACCGGACGTCGGAACGGAGAATGGCAGGTGGAGGTGATCCGGAGGCCTCCTAAAACACCGGATAAAAACTTTTTAATTGTGAACAACAACTTCGCAATGGCTGCCTAGTTTAACTAAGCGCCCCTTCCACCACGGTCTGTCCGTGATCGTGACTGGAGGGCCAAATTTACGGACTGGCCGAAGAAGACCCTGCCGGTGATCTTCCAGGCGAGATTGAACCGGCGCTCGCGGCTCGGATCTTGTCCGTCGGAGCCGTTCGCGAGGCAATAAATGGCGGACTAAGCCTGTAGATGTTCTTCTGGAAGCGTTTCGGGACCCGGGTTCGACTCCCGGCGCCTCCATTTTTTTTGCTGCCTGGATGGGTTTTTTGGAGTGCTGGATTTCCCAGCACTCCGAGGCTACTGGCTGGAATTCATGTCTCGCAGGAGGGATCACGTTTGCCTCGTCTTCCCGATGCTCCCGACGGGGGCATCATCATCTGGAAACCTCGCGGCCCCTCTTCTCGCACGGTGCTCGACCAGGTGCAACGGCGGTTGCAGTGGGGGGGGCTGGGCCACTGTGGCACCCTCGATCCGCTCGCCAGCGGCGTGATGGTCATCATCGGCGGAGCGGCGCGTCGCTTCCAGCAGATGCTGACCGTTCACAACAAGACGTACATCGCCACCATCTGGCTCGGGGTGATCAGCGACACCCAAGATGCCGAAGGACCGCTGGCTTGTCCCTACCCGCCGGTCGAGATTCCGCCAACCGCCCAGATTAATTCGCAGTTGGCTCGGTTGACCGGTTCGATCGAACAGGTACCACCGGCGCACAGTGCCGTGCGCGTGGCAGGACGTCGATCCTACCAGCGGGCTCGCGAGGGAGATCTGACTCCGCCGCCAGCCCGATCGGTAAGGGTGGATTCGATCGAGATGTTAGAGCACCAATCGTCGCGTTTACAACTGAAGATCGATTGTGGTCCGGGTACCTATATTCGAAGCCTTGCCAGGGATCTGGGACAGGGGCTCGGTTGCGGAGCTTCATTGATGGCGCTAAGACGCACCGCCAGTGGCGATTTCGATGAGCCGATGGCGAAGCGTCCAGATCAAGTGGAACGCGCGGATTGGTGGTCGCTGGAACGCTTGCTGGAATACCAGCCTTGTGTCGAGGTCGATGCGGTCCAGGCGCAGCGACTCGGACATGGTCAGGCTCTGTCGCTTGAGGATCTGTCGCTTGAGGATCTCGATGTGAGCAGTTGCCCGCCGGAGCCATCATTAGTGGTGTGGAGTCAGCAACGTGTGCGAGGCATCGCTCGCATCTCGAGAGAAGCGCTGCGGCCGCAGCGCTGGCTGGCGGAGCGAAACGATGCCGGTGTGCCGCAAGAGGAGCCACTGCGAGAGTGTTGAGTCGCGACTCGCCGTTGCGGAGCTGAGCCCCTTTTCAGCGGCTTCAGGACATCCGTACCCCCGTTCCGCATCCGCACTTCCGGTTTACAGTGACGAATATGCCGTCACTGTTTCTCCAGTTTCACTGCATCGATGGTGATCTTCTTTGGGTGTGATGGCGGAACCGTCAACAGGTACAGCGAGAGCAGGTCGGACCACTCGATCGCCTCGCTCATCGACAAATCCTTCGTGAGGTCGATGCGGAAGTGATTCCAGCCCGGTTTCTTGACGGTGAAGTGGTGGTAGTAGCAGTTTCTCTGCAGCAGCGCCATGACCCCCCCCGCCTGCGCCTGGTTGGGGCCGATCGGCTCGGTGCCAAAGAAGAGGGAGAACTTGCCAAAGTTGTCATCCTCGTTGAAGACGGAGAAACGGATCCAGCGGTAATCCTCCATCACCACATCTTCGATGGTGGCGATCGGAAGACGACCAAAACTGAGTCCGGCAAATCCCTGTCCGCCACCGGAGCGCCACTCCAGAGCACCTTTCCCCTCGAAGATCCGCTCGGGATCCAGAATGATGCGACTTCGATCTTTGGGTAACGCCTTGCGGGCCGCCTCTTCTACTTCGACCGGGGTTTCCTCGAAGGTCGCGAGATCGAGGAACAACTCGGAATAGACCTTCTGTTTCAGGACATCGATCGCCGTCGACAGCGGTGTCATGCCATATTTTTTTTGCAGTGCGGCGACCCCACTCCACGCCTTGCGATAAGCGCCCTTCTGATGATCTTTGTCGGCACGGTCCAGCGCCTTGCCCCCCTTGCACGCCTTCTCCCACGCTTGAACCAACTTTTTTGAACGGGTATCGGCGCTGGCCTTGCGTGCTGCGGCAAAGGAGCGAGTGGCATCACGCCAGGCGCGCAACTGAAACTGCTCTTGCCCTTCGAGGAAACTCTTCTGACCCTCGTCGCTGTCGAAGGTGGGGGGGAGCGCTTCCTCCTCCTCCTCTTCTTCTACTTCATAGTTTTCGGTATTCCTGTATTTTCGGGAGTCATCGTCGAAGGAGAGGGGCAGCGCCGAATCGCTTCGCCACTGGACCCCTTCAGAGGGGGCCGGCGCAGCCGCTTCGGCAGCGCCGGTCGACGGCACCAGCATCAGTAGAATCATCACCAGTAGAGTGGCGGCGTAGCTGCAGAATTTGGATGATCCCATTTTGGCGCATCGGGGTCTGGGGAGACCGCCCAATCGAGGCCAAGGGGCCAGTGGATTCAAAGCGGAACGTCGATTCATCTGAAACTCCTGTTTCATCTGGAACTACTGTCGATGAGCTGCTGTTGTTCTGAAATTCCTGCTCTTCTGGAACTTCTATCGAAGAGGTCCAATCAGATGTCCGATCGAGGAGATCCTGTCTGGCTGACCGCAAAGATTCGATGACAGAAATTTCACCCTGACGCGGTTATCCCGTTATTCTAGGGCGGCAGAGGGGATTCATCCAGTGGCACCGATGACGAGACGACCGAAACAGGACCCTAGTCACGGCGTGTCGTTCTCGATGCGGTGGCTATTGCTGTGGATCGCAGCGTGCCTAGCGGGTTGCGATGGGGGTCCCGGGGCCCCGCAGCGCAGTGATCGACCTGCGGGCGACTCCGCGGTTTCGCCGCAAGAGGGGACCGTCGGGATTGCGACTCCCTCGGTTGGGCTGCGGAGATCGGATCTGCCCGAGGTCACCGATGCGATGCGAGCCGATGCCGAAAATCTGGTGATGGGTGCCTGCAGTCGCTGCCATGCTCCACTGCCGGTCGACGCCTTGCCGCGCCATGCCTGGGAAAAGGTCATCCTCTCGATGGCCGAGATGGTGGGCGAATGGGGCCAACCCGCTGCCACTGCCGAGGAGTTGGCCATCGCCATCGACTGGTACGAGCAACAAGCGCCGGAGCGTCTTGAGTTCACCCGTCACTTACCGGAAGTGAATCTTAGTTTCGAGCCGGTGGAACTGACCCCACGCGGACTGGAGAAAGAGCGTATCCCTGCAGTTTCAGATTTACTTCGATTCGAGCAAGAGGATGGTTCGACTGGGGGAATCCTCGTGTCGGAGTTGCGCAGTCGTCGGCTGATGTTCTTGCCGCTCGGTACCCTCGGATCGGTACCGATGATGCCCTTTCTACCGTCCGTCGATTTCCGATATCCCGCTGCTCTGAGCCATGTGGATCTCGATGGAGTGGGGGGGCCTGATCTGCTGGTCGCCTCGATCGGCGGAATGAATCCGGGCAATGAAATTCAGGGAGGCGCCTGGCTGGCGACCTCGGGCGAGGGGGGCTGGAGTGGGCGGCGAGTCGGAGACGCACTCGCTCGAACCTGCGATCTGAAGGGGCAAGATCTCGATGGAGATGGCGACCTGGATTTGGTCGCCTGCGCCTTCGGGTTTCGCGGACCGGGTCAGTTGGTGTGGTTGGAAAATCAGGGCGGAGAGTACCCGCTGCAGCACCAGATCGATCGCCGTGATGGCTTCGTCGCTGTCGAGATCGAAGATGTCGATGGTGACGGGGATGCGGATCTGATCGCACTGCTCTCGCAACATCATGAGATGGTGATGCAGTTCACCAATGATGGCGCAGGAAATTTCACTCCCCAGGTGTTACTGCAGTGGCCTCATGCCGCCTGGGGCTCATCCGGCATGGAACTGATCGACCTCGATGGAGATGGGGATCGTGACCTGATTCTGGTCAATGGCGATACTCTCGATGACAACACCCCGAAGCCGATTCATGGGGTGCGCTGGTTAGAGCGGATCGGGTCGACCTTCACCACCTTGCACGAGATCTTGCGGTTGCCCGGCTGCGAGCGGGCGGCGGTGGGAGATCTCGATGGCGATGGAGATCTCGATGTGGTCGGTGCCGCCTTCATGCCTCAAGTCGACCCGGCGACCTGGAAGCAGTGGGATTCCTTGGTGTGGGCCGAGAATCTGGGGAACGCCCGCCAGTGGCAGGTGCGGACGCTGGAGGTGGGCAACCCGGTGCATTCCGCGGTGCTGATCGAGGATGTGGATCAGGACGGTGGCGCCGACATCGTGGTGGGCAATTACGTCTGGTTGCGGTCGGACCACACTCCAACGGCACGGCGCGACTATCTGACCGTCTGGCGGCGCAGCCGCTGAGTGTGCATTGGAGGCGAGTGACCTCTCCGCTCCACCGTTAGCCGACCACTCCCCGTTCTTCGGGGCGATCTCGAGGCTTGTCATCGGGGGGCGCAGGCTCGTCCTGCGGTGCAATCGTCGGCAGACCTTGGAACTGCTGATCCACCTTTTGAAGCAGCTGCTGGTACAGTTCTACGGAGCCCGGTTCCAGTCGCTCGGGGTCGACCATCTGGAGCAAGCGCATGGCGTTGCGTGGATCGCGTAGTTGGAGTTGCACTCGCGCCTCGAGGATCGGGGCCAGCGAGCGATCGGGATCAAATCGGCGAGCGCGCTGGAACGAATCGAGAGCCTTGTGCAGATCCCCACGACTCTCCAGCAACTGTCCGAGGTTGATCCACGCTCCGCTGTAGCGGGGATCCTCCGACACCGCTCGCTCGAAACAGGTCAGTGCTTGGTCTGGATCGATCGGCACCAGCAGTGCGCCGAGACTGTTCCAGGAGGGGGAGTGCTGTGGCCTAGTGGCGGTCGCCTGACGAAATCGTTCGAGAGCCAGCGGTAGATCGCCGGCTTCCTGAGCGAGGTGACCCAGATTGTGCAGCGCCCGAACATCGTCTGGATCCTGCTCGAGACTGCGCAGGTACCAACGCGCCGCTTCCTGCGGCTCGCCTCGCTGTTCGTGGACATATCCGATGGCGACGGGATCGATGCAATAGTTTTCGACCAGAGCCCGACCGGGGACTGGAATCGCCATCACGGCCAGCCAGACACCCGGGTAGAGCCATAGGGAACGCCATCGCAGTCCCATGGTGGCCAGTCCACGACCGGCAACGATGCACCCGAGCGCCAGGATGGGAACTCGGTATCGACCCGCGATGAAGAAGACCCAAGTGGTCAACAGCAGCATCAACATCGTGACTAGAACCGGCCACTCCTCTTCGGACAGGCCTCGTCGGCCGATGAGCAGACCGACCAGGATCATCGCCACCAGTGGGCCGCTCGCTCCGGGAAGCCAGGCGAGGATTTTCAAAACCCGATTTCGTTGCGTCTCCTCGACCAGGTTTTTGTTGTTGGGGACGTCTTTTGCCGAGATCAGCGCTGCGCCCTTGCGAACCATTTGACCCGCCCACTGCAGCGGATCGGCTGCCATCTCCTCCAGTGCCAACTGATAGTAGAGCCGACTTCGTTGCGATGGCTTCGGCAGGTGGGCGGCTTTTTCCAGCAGTCGATTCCAGCGTGGTCCCGCCGCCACCGAAGTCAGTCCATCCTCACCGATGTCATCGCCAGAGCGATTTCCGATGTAGAAGTTGATCCCTCCGTTGGAGCTGATCAGCACCAGATCGTGGCCACTCTTCCAGTTGACGGTGACGATCGGCATCAGCGTCATGGCGCAGGCGCCGAGCAACGCAGCCGAGTGTAACAGGCCGACGGTCCAGCGACGTGGCTGCAGCAGTGCGAGCAGTGCCAGGCCCAGTGCCACAGGCAGACCGGTGGCCCGGGTAATGGAGGCGAGGCCGATCACCATGCCGACCTGGATCCAGCCACTCCAATGACCATCGGCCAGGGCATTTCTTGCCAGGGAGACGGTCAACAAGATCAGGAAGGTGAAGAGAGTGGTGTCGAGCCACTGCCCGCAGAAGAAGATCGGCATCGAGGCGATCGCATACAATCCCGCGGCCAGTAGCGCTGCCTTTCGACCTGCGGTCATGGCGGTGATCTGCAGGATCAACAGTGCGGAGATGGAATCGAGCAGGCACTGGAAAATCTTCACCGTCCAGGCGAAAGAGGCCGGAACACCCTGAGCGGTATTTCCGATGTCTGACCCGGGCAGAGCGAGTAATGCTAGCAGCGCCGGGTAGCCGGGTGGTTTCCAGTAGGGGGTGGCGTGTCGTGGGCCCTCTTCCAGAAACCCACGCGCCTGATCGACATTGGTTTGTTCATCGATGATGGGAATCAGAAACGCGGGATCGCTCACACTTGAATCCGCCACCGACCAGAGTCGGATCGCGAAGGCCAGCAGGAAGACCCACCAGCGAGTACGTTGGGATGGAATCCAGGCGTGTGTCATCATCCAGTTCTCAACTTCCGACTACTGCAGACCCTCCTGGAATTTGATCGGGCTCTCGAGTCCGCTGACCATCTGGAATGATTTTTCTGGAGCGAAGTGCCCTAATTTCTCAGGCCCTTGACGGGTGAATCGATAGGTCGCTCCGGAGCCATCGTAGGAGCCTATGATCTGGAAGGCGGCATCGTAGATGTTGTGAACCGTGGTCGTGACCTCGGAGCCACCCTGGACCATCGTCACCTGTCGGGTTCCGACGAAGCCGACCAAAGTACCCGCCGCCATGGCACGGCTGTAACTCTCCTCACTCAACTGGGTCGAGGTTGAGGGGGTCGAGATCGCTGGTCTAGAGATCAAAGGAGTGGGTTCAGTGATGGGGGTGGAACCGCAGCCGGTCCAGCCGATAATTCCCAGCAGTCCGATCGGCAAGATCCAGTGGTGGAGAGATCTTCGGATACGGTAGCGGATGATCGGGCCATCGCAGTGTGGTGAGGCGGGCTTGCTGGAGAAGTTCATTCTTCTCATCCTTCCGGGGCAGTCAGGCTCTGGTCGGGCGGTGATCCTGCGTTAGGATCCGGTTCGGGGAACTCGACACGAATCAGTCTCCCGAAGAAAGGCACCACGATGATGCAGAGCCTATCGGAGCAAGCCGACTTCTTCTACTACCTGTTCCAGTCGATCCTGTGCCTCGTCTCCCTGCTGGTGATCACCATCGGCTTGCCCGGGCAGATCTTGCCGGGGCTCGCCGCGTTGGTTGTCTGGCTGCTGGGGTGGGGGGGAGAAGGGACGCATCTTCCGGCGGTCAGCGAGGAATGGTGGATCTTACTGGGCGGAGCCGCGCTGGCAGAGCTGGTTGAATTCGTCTCCGGGTGGCTAGGAGGACAGTCGGTGGGGTCGACGCGCCAGGGGTCGGTAGGAGCGATGCTGGGCGGTTTTATCGGAGGGATTCTGGGCAACTTGATGGTCCCTCTCATCGGAGGAATCTTTGGAATTCTCGGTGGAACCTTCGCCGGTGCCTACCTAGGTGAGAAGCGTGCACTGGAGCAACAGCAGCACGATTCTAAAGCCTCGAGCGGCGACCAGGAGCAGGCGGTGAAGGTCGGCGTGGCGTCTCTGATCGGGCGAATCCTCGGCCTGATGGCGAAAATGGGATTCACCATGATCTGCCTGCTTTACTTCATCTTGTCGATCTTCTTCTAGCCTCTCCGGGACCCGCCTCTCCGGGACCCCGTGGGGTGCGTCCGATCCGCCTGAGGACCACTCCAGGGGTGGGGAGTCGGCAGGGCTTCCCGGCTCTTGCTGCGGCTCGCTTGACAGATCTGACAGGGGGGATATATTTCAGTCTCTGGCGGTGGTGTGGGTCGATGCGATCGACTACGGCAGCGTCAGGAGGATTCCCTGCGGGGAATGCGTTGAGGTTCGCGACTACTGGGGAAGTAGCTCAATTGGTTAGAGTACCGGCCTGTCGAGCCGGTTGTTGCGGGTTCGAGTCCCGTCTTCCTCGCCAGTCGCGAACCTTGACCTCTGACTTGCCCTCTCTCCATCGCCTTTTCTCCTGATCCCATTTCCTCTGGCATTTCATCTGCGCCTATCAAGAGTCATCGGTTCTCATCGGCATCATCGATCTTCACCTTCCTCATCTGGTTGGCACGGCGCCGACTCCCGACTCTTCTGTGGGGTCGCCCTGTGCAATCACCCCAGCGCCCTTTTCATCGTTGGCCGAAACCGCTGGCGGGCTCGGCCCAGCGACTGGCCGCCCGCACCGATCCGATGCTGGACCCTTGCACCGAAGGTGGGTCCAGCGGATGCTCGGATTGGAAGTGAGGTCTCGATGAAGGTGGGAGTTTGTTCCTGGTCCTTGTGTCCGGAAGGACCGGAAGATCTGGTCGAAAAGGTGCTGGAGACGGGCATTCGTGCGGTCCAACTGGCCCTCGATCCGCTGCGCCATCCGTGGGGAGTTGCCGAGACACTCGGTGCGCTCGACGGCGCCGGGATCGAGGTGCTCAGTGGCATGATGATGATGGAAGGGGAGGATTACTCCACCTTCGAGTCGATTCGTGTGACCGGCGGAGTTCGTCCGCGCCAGACCTGGGAAGGCAACCTGCGAGCCGCCCACGCCAACGCTCAGATCGCCAGGGATGCGGGCATCGATTTGATCACCTTCCATGCAGGATTCATTCCTCATTCGCCGCAGGACCCGGAACGGGCGCTGATGCTCGACCGATTGAAGGTGCTCTCCTCTGTCTTCGCAGAGCAGGATTGTCGGGTGGCACTGGAGACGGGGCAAGAATCGGCCGCCACCCTGGTCAAGGTGATGGCGGAACTGGATTCGGACCAGGTGGGGATCAACTTCGATCCGGCCAACATGATTCTCTACGGTATGGGGGATCCGATCACCTCACTCGAGTTGCTGGCGCCGCACATCTTTCAGTTACACATCAAGGATGCGCTGGCTTCTGCGGTCGAGGGGGAGTGGGGCAGCGAACAACCCGCCGGAGACGGTGCGGTCGATTGGTCCGCTTTCTTTACCGTCCTTGAGGAGCATTCACTGGGCGCGGATCTGGTCATCGAACGGGAGGCGGGAGATCAGCGGGTGGCCGATGTGATTCAAGCACGACAGTTGATCGATACACATCTGGGCGGGAGATCTAGATGAGTCGATTGGGAATTGGAATTGTCGGATTTGGCTTCATGGGCCGCACTCATCTCGAAGCATATCGCAGGGCACAGGCGGATCAGTTCGACTGTCAGGTGAAAGCTGTTTTCAGCCTCGATCCGCCCGATTTCGGCGGTCAGGGGAATGTCGATACCGGAACTGGCGATGGAGTCGATCTCGATGCCTTGGGAATTCGCTGGACCCCGCAGATCGAGCAATTGCTGGAAGCCGACGATGTGGACCTGATCAGCATCTGCACCCCGACCGATACCCATATCGATCTGGCCATCGAGGCACTCGAGCAAGGGAAACACGTTTTGCTGGAGAAGCCCGTCGCTCTGTCCAGTTCCGAGGTTCAGCGACTGGTGGCTGTGGATGCGCGAACCGATCGCCTCTGCATGCCGGCGATGTGTATGCGTTTCTGGCCTGGCTGGTCGTGGTTGAGAGAAACGGTTCAATCGGGAGAACTGGGGCCGGTGAAGAGCGCATATTTCCAGAGAATCGGTGCCGCACCCGGATGGAGTCAGGACTTCTATCTCGATGAGAAGCGATCCGGGGGCGCTTTGATGGATCTCCACGTCCACGACGCAGACTTCGTGATGGCTACCTTCGGAGTGCCCGATGAGGTCAGTACCAGTGGCACCCGATCTCAACTGATCACCCAGTATCGATACCCGGATGGCCCGTCATCGGTGGTGGCGGAGGCGGCATGGTATCCCGACCCCTCTTATCCATTCCAGATGCGATACCGGATCGGATTCGCCGATGCGGTGGCAGATTTTGACCTTTCGCGAGGAGATCAAGCGCTGCATCTCTACCGTGGTGGAGATTGCCAGGTGATCGATCTTCCTGTCGGGAACGGATATGACGGCGAGATTCGCCACCTGCTGCAGGCGATCTCGGAAGGGGCTGACAAGGTCAACCCCGACCTGATCGAGGCTCGCGGTGTGCTTCAACTGGTGGAGGCGGAAGGGCAGAGTATCGACGATGGCAGAGCAGTGAAAATCTCGATTCCCCGCTGACAGCCCCGGATGGAAGGAAGGGGAGCGGCGGTTGGCCGATCCCCTTCCGGGTATTCGTGGATCAAAGAGATGATCAAAGTGAAGTGCAGCTCTAGCCGCAGCTCGGGTAAGTGGTGCAATCGGCAGGTTCTTGACCCGCTGTGGTTCCACAACTGGGATAAGGAGCCGACGGAGCGGGACCTTCGAGGAACTGATACTGGATTACAAAGGTCGGATCGGCGACATCAAATCCACCGTCTCCATTGGCGTCCGAAGCTCCATTGCAATCGAGGTGCGGGCCGCCGAGGAACAAGTCAGTGAGCATCCAAATGGCGTCGGAGACGTCATTTCTTCCGTCGGCATTCGCATCACTTCGGAGATAGGCGGTGACACTCGCGGCGACCAAGGTGATGGATCCATCCTGGGTCTCTGCTGGGCTCGAAGCTCCGCCGACGACCATCACGTTGGTGACATTGGGGCTTCCCAGTCCACCGGTCCAGTTGAGGGTGGTGGTGGCTCCATCGGTGTCGCCGGT
Source organism: Planctomycetota bacterium (assembly GCA_028825265.1). Taxonomy (GTDB): domain Bacteria; phylum Planctomycetota; class UBA8108; order UBA1146; family UBA1146; genus QNYK01. Next base: position 37,755 of record JAPKAM010000009.1, on the reverse strand, counting down.
CAGCGCTCCTGCGACCGTCGAGTATGCAGCCTGGACCACGGTGCTGGCGGAAGTGTAACTGATCGTCTCGGCTCCGACGAAGGAGTAGACACAGCCGACAGTGATCCCGTCGATGTAGATGCTGGATTCTGCGAAATCGGGACCGTTACCCCCATCGAGTGCCGCGACCGGTCCGGCCAGAGTCACTGAGGTGGCTTCGAGCAGCGCGGAATCGTGCCCGAGACCCATCGAGAAGCCCTGGGTGGCGTTGGGATAGGGAGCACCGAGGGCACTGTTATCCGTCTCGGAAACCTGAAGATCCGCAGTGAAACTGGAAATCCCGTCATCGGGGTTGTAAGCGGCGGTCACAGCGGGAGCGATGTAGTTGAAGGTGGGACCTGGAATGTCGATGACTTCCATGTTCCCTGGATTCTGGGTCGGTGCCAGTGAAGCCCCGCCGATCACTGTGACCGTCGAAACTGGCGGAGCGCCGAGGACGTTACAGAATTGAACCGGGTAGTCGCCGGGAGCGGCCGCTGCATCGATGGCGTAATCGGCGCTCGACATGATGAGGGTGGATCCCTCAGGAATCGGGTTGCAGCCGGTGAAACAGATCACCACTCCCTGGGTCCAGCCGTCGACGTATATCGAGCTCTGATTGAAATCGACTCCGGCGCTGTCTTCGTCATTGACGTTACTGACGCTTCCGATGGAAGAATCGTGACACATGCCAAAGGACCAGCCCTGAACCGCACCTCCCGAGCCAGTATTGTCGAGGGTGGCGGTGATGTTCATAGTTCCACCGGCCGCTGCGGAATCACTTCCTGCACTGAAACTCTGAGCCTGGAGCGTCGTTGAGCCGAAGCCGCTGAAGAGCAGGCCTATCGTGATGAGATAGATGCGATACATGAGCAGGATTCCTCCCTGGAATAACCGTTACGAGTGCCAGCGATACAGGACCGACAGGCATGACAAGGACATACGATGCCTATAACAATGGCATGAAGATAATAGTGCCGAGTCGAGGGCGTAGGTGCAAGTAGTTAATGTTAACTTAAGCCTGTGGAGTGGGAAATCGCTGGCTGTGGGCTCAGAATGTTCGAATTGACAGGTTTCTGAATTGCAGTCGAGATCCATGAGACTGCAGTTCGATCGGCCCTTTGTAAACGATGGGCTTTTCTCGATTCCAGTAGTTCTCTAGTACCACTTCATCCACGACTCGCTGACCATTGAGATCGACCGTGACCTTTGGGCCCACCATCTCGATGCGGAAGTGATTCCACTGGCCGGTCGGGTGGTCGGCAGCGACTTGTGGGCGAGAGGGCCCTTGCTGGTTGTTGTAGAGCCCGCCGGAACCCTCCGGGTGTTGAGCGAGATCCCAGATCTGAACCTGGGGAGAGCCTCTTAGGTAGATCCCACTATCTCCGCCCGGTTCGATCATCCACTCCACTTCCAGCACAAAGTCGGAGAATTCTTCGATGGTGCAGAGATGGGAGCCATGGCCGTCAAAGACCAGGATTTCCTGTTCGACGCTCCAGTGATCTCTCATCTGCTGGTCCGCTTGGCTCTGAGCCGCTGTTCGTGCCTCGGGCGCCATCTGGGCGCGGCTATAAGGGTTTCCCACCAGCCCCTGCCAGCCGTTCAGAGTCTGGCCGTCGAACAGTGGGCGAGCAGGATCTGCCCGTGGTGTGAGGGAACAGCCACCCGCCAGAAGCGACAGCAGGACCAGCCACAGGAGTGAAGTTCTGGCACGAGGTTGGATCGACATGATGAGCTTCTCCCTGGCGGAATATGACACGCTGGGGCCCGTCAGACCACCCCGGTCAGTCGTGGCTCCTCGCTTCCCGATGGCGTACGATCTTCGCACCGGAACTGATTTCCTGTCCAGTTGAATCTCCTCGGGAGGAGTGTTGATTTGTCTGACCTTGGTCGGGACGGCTCTCTGGCCGCCCCTCTCGACGGTGGGCTGAAGGTTCGCCTCTCCATCATGATGTTTCTCCAGTACGCCATCTGGGGCGCCTGGTTGCCGCTGCTGTGGGATCTTCTGACCCAGGCGAAGGACTTTAATGGAACCCAGGTGGGTAACATCTTTGCGGTCGGTGCGGTGGGAGCGATCTTTGGTCCCTTCATCGCCGGCCAGGTCGCCGATCGCTGGTTCAATACCGAAAAATTTCTCGCCTTCAGTCACATCCTTGGCGGTGTGCTGGCGTGGCAGATGGCATCCCTCGACGATTACAACACCTTCTTCTGGTACGCATTGATCTATGGCCTGATCTATTCTCCGACGCTGGCGCTGACCAACAGCCTCTCCTTCCACCACATTCCCGATCGGGATCGAGACTTCGGCAAGATCCGGCTGTGGGGAACCATCGGCTGGATCGTCGCCGGAATCGGTATCGGCCAGTGGCTGCTTCACAACTACGCCGGCGGATCATCGGATCATGCCAAGGATCCGGAGGTCTACGCCGGCATGGCGGATGCCTTCAAGCTCAGCGGGATCTGCGGCATCGCCATGGGTATCTTCTGCCTGTTCGGATTGCCCAAGACCGTTCCGGCTCGTGTGGAACATGGTCACAACGCAACCATGAAAGCTGTGGGGGAGATCTCAGCCCATGCAAACCACACCCGATTATTGATGCTCTTCGTCATCGCAGTGCCCGTCTCTTGTATCCACCAGTTTTACTTCGTTCATACCGCGCCTTTTCTCAACACCTTTCAAGGTGAACTGGGTGGATCCGGCCTGGCCACTAGCCTCAACTCCGTGTTCGGGATCGGAGGTGGCGGATTGATGACCCTCGGCCAGATGTCGGAGATCTTTGTATTGGCGATGATTCCTGTTCTGGCGATGACGCTGAGCCGCAAGAAGTTGTTGATGATCGGATTGCTCGCCTATGCCGCACGGATGGCGCTCTTCAGTTACGCGCCGATGCTGGGGGACCTCGGCATGCCCCTCGTGATCCTGGGTGTCGCTCTGCACGGCTTCTGTTTCGGTTGCTTCATCTTCGTGGCCTACATGGTGGTCGATGAGGAATGCTCCACAGATGTTCGCGCCAGCGCCCAGAACCTGTTCAACCTAGTGATCATCGGCATCGGCATCATCGTCGGCAGCAAGGTGGCCAGTTCGGTGTCGGAGTGGGCGGCGACACGCGTTTCCGACGGTGATCCGTGGTATGCGAAGACCACCGAGATGTTCCAGATACCGATGATCGCCAGTTTGGCCTGCCTGATTCTGATGGCGCTCTTTTATCCGGCCATGGGAAAGAAGGAGTCCTCGTCATGAAGTCAGCGGAACCTCACGTGAATCGTCGCGATTTTTTCGGCTGGAGTGTCGGATCGCTCGCTGCCATGGCGAGCCTTTCCGGATGTGTTGGAGTCGGCTACCGGATATTGGGCGACGGGCACCAGGCTCCGAAGCAGCACTTTTCCGTCTCGCTGGCGCAGTGGTCACTACACAGGACCCTCCAAAGCGGCAAGATGTCCAACCTCGATTTCCCGCGCGTGACGCGAGAAGTTTACGGACTGGGTGCGGTCGAATACGTCAATTCATTCTTCAAGGACAAGGCCAATGACACCGCTTATCTCACCGACCTGAAGAAGCGCTGCGCCGATCATGACATCCAGAGTCTGCTGATCATGTGCGATGGCGAGGGGCGACTCGGCGACCCCGATGCCAGCGCCAGGAGTCAGGCGGTGAAGAATCATCATCGCTGGGTCGATGCAGCGAAGTTTCTCGGTTGTCATTCGATTCGAGTCAATGCCGCCAGCGCGGGCAGTTACGAAGAACAGATGAAACTGGCTGCTGACGGATTGGCGTCGCTGACCGAATACGGCGCGGCCCAGGGGCTCAATGTGATCGTCGAGAATCACGGCGGACTCTCCTCCAATGGCGCCTGGCTTGCGGGCGTGATGAAGATGGTCGATCAGCCCCGCTGTGGAACCTTGCCCGACTTCGGCAACTTCAACCTCGGAGGCGGCAAGAGTTATGACCGCTACCTCGGTGTAGAACAACTGATGCCTTTCGCCAAGGCGGTCAGCGCCAAGAGTCACGCCTTTGATGAGAAGGGCAACGAGACCGCTACCGATTACAAGAAGATGATGAAGATCGTCATGGATGCGGGATACCGAGGCTTCGTGGGGATTGAGTTTGAAGGGGGCGGCGATGAAAAAGCTGGCATCCTGGCGACCCGGGATCTTCTGTATCGGATCAATAGTGAGTACTCGACCAGTAGTTGAACTGCTCGGTGGTGATGATCGTCAAAAAACAAGAAACAGATCTACTTTGAAAGAGGAGACCGAATGATCAATGAAGAATCGAAGAAGCCGGTTGGCAATGACCGCCGTGACTTCCTCAAGGGCGCAGCACTGGCGGCGGGTGCCATCGCCATCAGTGGCAACAGTTTGCTCGCCTCAGAACGGATCGGTGCCAAGACCGGCGCCATCGGAAGGGCCGCTCGTAGAACTCCCCTCGGCGACGATGGAGTGGTTCGAATGGGAATCATCGGGACCGGCGGGATGGGCGGTGGCCACATCGATTCTTTCCTCCGCTTTGCCACCCGTGGTGAGGACAAGGTCAAGATCGTCGCGATTTGCGATGTCAATCACAAGCGCCGCGCCGTCGCCGAGAACAAGATCAACAAGGCACAAGGGGACGAGTGCGCCGTCTACAACGATTACCTGGAGTTGCTCGCTCGCGACGACATCCACGGGGTGCTGATCGCTTCACCGGAACACTGGCACGCACAGATGGCTGAAGACGCCCTGATGGCGGGTAAGGATGTGTACCTCGAAAAGCCGATGACTCTGCGTCTTCCCGAGGCTCTACGCCTTCGTCAAGTAGTGCTCAATAATCCCGATGTGTTGCTCCAGGTGGGGACTCAGAAGATCATGCTGCCGAAGTATAAGGCGGCACAGGCGATGGTTGCCGAGGGAGCCATCGGCAAGCCGACCTTCAGCCAGACCTCCTACTGTCGCAACTCCAGAGATGGGGAGTGGAAGTACTACGGCATCGATCCCGAGTGGGAGCCGGGAGTCAATGTCGACTGGGATCGCTGGTGTGGCCCGGCAGGGGTACGCGACTGGAACCCGGCACTGTGCGCGCGCTGGCGTCGCTACAAGGATTTCTCGACTGGTATCGTCGGAGACCTTTTGGTGCACGAGATCACTCCACTGATGATGGCACTCGACCAGGGGTGGCCCACTCGCGTGGTCGCGACCGGTGGCCACTACATCGACAAGGCGATGGAAAATCACGACCAGGTCAACCTGCAGATTCAGTTCGAGAAGGGACATACTCTCATCGTGGCGGGATCGACCTGCAACGAGATGGGTCTCGAGACGATGATCCGGGGGCACGAGGGCACCATTTACCTCAACGGCGGCAACTGCAAGATGGTACCGCAGCGGCTATTCGCTGACGATGTTGAACCGCAAGAAGTGATCTGCGAGAGCATCGGAAATGACCAGGATGCGCTTCGTCGCAATTGGCTCGATTGTATTCGCACCCGTCGCCAACCCGATTCCAATGTCGATCTGGGCACCAAGGTGATCGTTGCGGTCGACCTGGCAACCCGCTCGATGTGGGAGGGGAAGGCGTTCGAGTTCGATCCCTCCTCGATGACTGCCACGAGCATCGGCTAGTCGGTACGGGGAAAACGAGATGATGCACAGGGGAGCTCTTCCGGCGATGGGAACTCGATTCGAGATCGTCGTCGGGGGAGCGAATCCCTTACTTCTGCGAGCAGCGGTAGAGCAGGCGTTCGAGGAGATCTCCACCTGCCATCGGTTGTGGAATGTGTTCTCCAAGGACAGCATTCTGTCGCAGATTCATTCCGAAAGTTCTGGACGGCCGGTGGCCATCGACGGGCTGACCCTCGATCTGTTGCGGACCTGTTCTCGTCTCCATCAACAGACTGGCGGCTCATTTGATCCGGTTATCGGGGCCGATCTGGCCGCCGGGGATCCGCGCCGAGATCCGATTTTGGGTGCGGCACCTCGCGATGGATTTGCGGGCATCGAACTGGATGTCGAGGCGCGTACAGTACGGCGACTCGATTCTCGATTGAGGTTTGATCTGGGAGGAATCGCCAAAGGCTATGCCTGTGATCTGGCCGCCTCGATACTGCTCGAAGCGGCGGTTGATTGTGCGCTGATTCATGGCGGCACCAGCAGTGTGGTAGCGCTGGGAGCACCCCCGGGAAGATCGGACTGGTCCATCGAGGTGAAGGGGTACGAGGGGAAACAGGTCGGCCTGGTCGATGGTGCCCTGGCGGTCACATCGGCTGCCGGCGGCGGTGCGGGTGCACATCTCATCGACCCCTTCAGTGGTGATCGACTCGATCGCCATCGTGCCGGTGCGATGGTGGTCGGGCACCGTGCGACCGATTGCGATGCCTGGGCTACCGCACTGACCGTGGACGGCTTCGATGGAGAAGTGGCGCGACAGATCCCGGCAACCCTCCAGGGGTACCGGGTTAATAATGGAGAACCGACTCACTTGAAACCGGACGCAGATGCATCCGTGGAAGAGGAACGATGGAAACGGACCGTAGAGATTTCTTGATCCAGGGGGCTGGCGCCCTTGCCGGGATGGCTCTTTTACCGGGTCTGGAAGCGATGGCGACCCGCGCACCGAAGGGGTATCCGGTGGCCATCATCGGCATGGGACGACAAGGTCGAGCCATCGCCGCAGAACTTCAAAAACTGGGGGCCACCATCGTGGCGATCTGCGACTCCGACGAGCCGCGACTACGAAGTGCCAAGAGGCGTGTCGCAGATGCCACACAGTACGCCGATTCGGACGCACTGCTGGCTAAGGAAACTGCGGTGGAAGCGATCTTCATCGCGACTCCGACTCACCAGCATCGAGCGGTGGCCGAGGCGGCTGTGGCGGCGGGCAAGCATGTCTACTGCGAGGCGCCGCTGGCACATACCCTCGAGGATGCGCGCGCCATCGCAGCGGCCGCCCGTTCGAATTCGCGAGTTTTCCAGGTGGGCCTGCTGGCGCGTTCCAATCCGGTCTACTCGCTGGCTCGATCCTTCTACCGCACCGAGGCGTTCCTCAAACTGGTCTCGATGCGGGCCCAGAACTCACGGAAAACCTCCTGGCGACAGGCCGCATCGACTGCCGAGCGGCAAGCTCGTCTCGACTGGCGTCTCGATCCCTCGCTGTCTCTTGGATTGCCCGGGGAGTGGGGCACCCATCAGTTCGATGTCATTCACTGGTTCACCGGACAGTACCCGCTGCGAGTGTCGGGGAATGGTGGAGTGTTCGTGTGGGAAGATGGGCGCAAGGTCGCCGATACCGTCAACTTGACCCTCGAGTTTGCCAAGGGCCAGAGTCTCCAGTACCAGGCGACGTTGGGGAACTCCTATGGTGGCCGCTACGAGATGCTGCATGGGGTCAACTCCGCCTTCAAACTGGCCTGGAGTCATGGCTGGATGTTCAAGGAAGCGGATGCGGCGACCCAGGGTTGGGAGGTTTACGCCAATCGTCAGCGTTTCTTTAATGACGAGGGCATCACTCTCATCGCGGACGCGACCAAACTCGCCAGCCAGAACAAGTTGAAGGATGGGGTTGGACTGCCCAATGATTCTCTCCACTACGGTGTGGCAGATTTCCTGCTGAGTTGTTCAGAGCAGGTGAAGGTCAAGACGGGGGTCAGTGAAGGGCTGCGTGCGACTGCCGTGGGGATTGCCGCGCAGCGTGCAGTGGTCGAGGGTGGCGTGATCGAGATCTCCCAGGACGATCTGAAGGAGGCCTAGCCGATGGGAGCCTTGCCAGTCGCGGGAGAAGGACTCCATTCTCAACCGTTGGGGATCAGAATCGGGATCAGTGCGCTGATCGTGGTGCTGTACATCGGACTGCTCGCCAGTGCGGCTCACCTCGTGAGTCATTTCGAGAATCGAGATGAACGGCCCGGTTTCACCCTGGATGATGTGACTGGTGCCTACCATGGCATCGACAGTCCTGGATTGTTGGGGACTGCTCTCGAGAGGGGACACCCCGAAACTCTTCCGGTTGCGCACAAGGATCTGTTGCTCGCCTGGCTGACCAGCGGACGCATCGTCGAGGATTACGACAGCCTCGACCTGGAAATTCCACCCGCCGAGATCATCGACCAGAATTGCCTCGAATGTCACACTCGGGCCGCCGGTGCCGCGAGGGGCACGGCGATCCCACCGCTGGAGTACTTCGATGAGATCAAGGAGATCGCCTTCTCCCGCAAGGTGCTGCCGACCCCGATCAAGGTGCTGGCCGCGTCGACCCATGCCCATGCCCTGGCCCTGTCGATCCAGGGACTGGTGGTGATCGCCTTGGTGTGCATGACACGCTGGCGTCGTCGTTGGATCTCGCCCTGGTGTGCCATCATGGGACTGGGGTTGGTCGGCGATGTAGGGGGTTGGTGGTTGGCCCGTTTCAGTCCATCCTGGACGATGTGCATCATGGTTTCGGGGGCGGCTTACAGCCTTGCCCAGGGAATTTTGCTGGCCTCGGTGCTGGCGGATCTCTGGTGGCCCCGAGCGATGGAACCAACTGTGGAACCCGTTGTTGCGACGAAATCGAAATCGAAATCGAGATCTGACATGGAAAAGGAGTCCTGATGAGCCAGCAGAATCCAGGTGCGAGCCGTCGAGAGTTTTTGAAGGGTGCCGCGGTCGCTTCTGCGGCGACCTTGCTGTCCCCCGCCCTCTTACAGGGCAAGGCCCATGCCGATGGTTCCGATGTGATCCGGGTTGGACTGATCGGCTGTGGAGGTCGAGGGTCGGGTGCCGCCAACAACTGCGTGAACTCCTCCGATGGAATCAAGATCACCGCAATGGCGGATCTGTTCCGCGACCGTCTCGACTCGAGTCGCAACAATCTCAAAGGGCTGGGAGATCGTTTTGATGTGCCCGAGGAGCGCTGCTTTGTCGGCTTCGACGCCTACCAGCAACTGCTCGATTCCGATGTGGACATGGTGATCCTGGCCACCCCGCCGGGATTCAGGCCGATTCACTTCGAGGCGGCAGTGGCCGCGGGCAAGCATGTCTTCATGGAGAAGCCGGTCGCCACCGATGGCCCGGGAATCCGCAAGATACTGGCCGCCGCCAAGGTCGCCAAGCGCAAGGGGCTGGCAGTGGTGGCCGGGACCCAGCGTCGTCATCAGAAGGGCTACATCGAAACGATGCAGCAGATCCATGACGGTGCCATCGGGGAACTGGTCGGCGCCCAGATCTACTGGAACCAAGGGGGCCTGTGGGTGACGCGTCAAACCCCGCAGATGTCTGATATGGAATGGCAAGTGAGGAACTGGCTCTACTTTGCCTGGGCCAGTGGCGATCACATCGTCGAGCAGCACATTCACAACATCGATGTGATGAACTGGGCCTTCGGAGGTCCGCCTGAAAAGGCCAACGCGATGGGCGGGCGTCAGGTCAGAACCGGACCTGAATACGGCCACGTATTTGACCACTTTGCGGTCGAATACGAGTACCCGGGAGGGGTGCGCACCCTCAGCGAATGCCGTCAGATCGACGGTTGCTGGAATCGGGTCTCGGAACAGATCATCGGTACCAAGGGGATCGCTAATCCCTCTGGACGGATCACCGGTGAACGCAACTGGAGTGCCCCCGGAGGGGGACGGAACGCCTATGTTCAGGAACATGCCGATCTGATCGCCAGCATTCGAGCCAACGAACCGTTGAACGAGGCGGAGCGGGTCGCGATGAGTACCCTGACCGCCATCATGGGGCGGATGAGTGCCTACACCGGCAAAGAAGTCACCCTCGAGTTCGCACTAAACTCGCAGAACAGTCTGCACCCCGAGAAGTGGGAGTTTGGTGATTTGGCAATGCCTACCGTTGCAGTTCCTGGCCGCACGGCTTTGGTCTAGGGGGCCACAATGGATCGCAGAAATTTCATCTCAGCAGCGACTCTTGGGGTGGTGGGCAGCAGTTGGATCGGTGCCATGAAACCGGAGTTCCCCATGATGATTCCAGGCGAGACCACAGCTAAACCGCTCCTCAAGAAGTCTCTCAAGATCGGCATGGCGAAGGTCGGAAAGACACTGGAGGAAAAGTTTCAAATCCTCAAGGATGTCGGATTTGATGGAATCGAACTCGATTCGCCGTCATCGCTCGACTGGCGAGAAGTGCTACGTGCCAAGGCGGCGACCGGTCTCGAAATCCCCGGAGTGGTGTGTTCTTCACATTGGGGGAAGCCACTTTCCGCAGCGGACGAGAAGGTTCGTCGGGAGGGGATCGAAGGAGTCGAGACCGCTCTGAGAGATTGCCGTCTCTTCGGTGGCACCACGGTTCTGGTGGTGCCAGGAGTTTGTCGGGATGGCGTCACTTACGAGCAGGCGTGGCAACGATCGACGGAGTCGATCGAGGAACTGATTCCCCTCGCCGCCGAGTTGAAGGTTCGCATCGCCTTTGAAAATGTCTGGAACGACTTCATCACCGATGCCGATGAAGCGGTCAAGTATGTCGATCAGTTCAACAGCCCGTGGGTCGGTTGGTACTTCGACACCGGCAACATCGTTCGTTATGGCAGTCCTCCCGAGTGGGTGAGGAAACTGGGGTCCCGCACCATCAAGGTCGATATCAAGGATTACTCCCTCTCTCGCAAGGAGAAGGATGGGGTGTGGGCCGGATTCCAGTGCAAGATCGGAGATCCGGACTCATCGGTTCAGTGGTCCGAAACGATGAAGGCACTCGAGGAGGTGGGCTACCGAGGATGGGGGTCCGCAGAGGTGGGCGGCGGCGATCAGGAGCGCCTGGCAGACATTTCCCGTCGCATGGATGACGTGTATTCTAGGTAGTGAACCTGGTCCGATACCCCTATCATCGGGTCAGGGCCCTGTTTCTTACCGAGCCAGGACCCGCTTTGGAAAGTGTGACCTTCAAGGTGCGCACTTTTATTGATTCTCCTGAGAGGTCGTTTCAATGTCGTTGAGTAAGAATGTGTGTGGTTTGTTACTCGCTCTGTCCCTCTGCTCTGGCCTGTCAGCACAGGTTCCGGCAGATTCCTGGGTCAACTGGGAAAGCGCGCCGGTTCATCCGATCGAACTGGTGGTCGGTGGCGATCTGTTACTGGCGACCAACACCGCAGATGCTCACCTGGAGATTTTCGATGTCAGTTCCGGTGCTCCAGTCGCGTTGATGTCGGTGCCCGTCGGTCTCGATCCCGTCTCGGTGAGGGCTAGAAGTGCGACCGAAGCTTGGGTGGTGAATCGGATCTCCGACAGTGTCAGCATCGTAGATCTGCAGAATGGCTATGTTCGGTGGACTCTGAGGACTGCGGACGAACCGTGCGACGTCATCTTTGCTGGAACTCCCGAACGAGCCTATGTCTCCTGCTCGGGAACCGATGAAATCATGGTGTTTGATCCTGCCAATCTCTCCGCCTCTCCGCAGTCGATCTCCCTGATCGGGGAGGAGCCGCGTGCGCTCGCAAAGAGTCCTGATGGAGCGACCGTCTATTGTGCCATCTTCGAATCGGGCAACGGCACCACGGTACTCGGTGGCGGTTTCGATGGAGCGGCCAATGTCATCGCGTATCCACCGAACGTGGTTAGTAATTCTGCGGGACCCTATGGAGGGATCAATCCTCCACCCAATGCCGGTTCCGAATTCGAACCGCCCTTCAACCCGGCAGCAGGGGTTGCTCCGGCGGTCGGTCTCATCGTCAAGAAGATTGATCAGGATGTGTGGGTCGATGACAACGGCAATGATTGGGGAGATCTGGTCAGTGGGCCACAGGCACAACTCTCGGGTCGCCCGGTGGGATGGGATCTGGCCGATCATGACGTGGCGGTGATCGATACTGCGGACAATTCGGTGACCTACATCAAGACCTTGATGAACATCTGCATGGCGATTGGAATTCGTCCCACAGATGGGGCCATCTCGGTGGTGGGCACCGACGCTCACAATCACATCCGCTACGAGCCGAATCTCAATGGTCACTTCATCGATGTACTTCATGCCATGATCGATCCTGCGGCAGGAGCCGTTCCTCTGGTCCAGAATCTCAATCCACATCTTCCGATCGGGGGCATTAGCGTTCCCGAGCCGGAGCGTCTGCTGAGCATCGGAGATCCTCGAGCCATCGTTTGGAATGCGGCCGGGACCGAAGCATTTGTCGCAGGAAAGGGCTCCGGCAACGTGGTCCGGATCCTGGTCGACGGAACCCGCAATCAGGCGATTTCTCCGATCGATGTCGGAGCGGGAGCGACTGGCCTAGCGCTCGATGAAGTTCGTGGCAAGTTGTATGTGCTGGAGCATTTCGATGCTTCCGTCGTTTCCGTTGATCTTCAGACCGGAACCGTGAGCGGCCGAGCCAGTTATCATGATCCGACTGGCGAGATGGTTCGCCTGGGTCGAACGTTCCTCTACGACACCCATCTAACATCCGGAATGGGACAGGTTTCTTGCGCTTCTTGCCATGTCGATGCCAGGACCGATCGTCTCGCCTGGGATCTGGGTGATCCCGCAGGTGAAGAGGAACCCTTCGTTGACGTTTGCAACATGGGATTGCCCCTTCCAGGGGTCGATCCTTGTGAAGATTTCCATCCGATGAAAGGACCGATGCTGACCCAGACGATGCAGGACATCATCGGTAAGGAACCTCACCATTGGAGAGGAGATCGAGCCGGAATCGAGGCCTTTGGCGGCGCTTTCATGTCGATCAATGGGGCTGATCTTCCGCTCGGTGGTACCTCGATGCAGGAGTTTGAGACGTACCTAGCCAGTATCTATTTCCCTCCCAATCCATTCCGAGGGTCACGCAACCAGTTGCCGACTCAACTGGAGTTGGATGGGCACTACACCACCGGTAGATTCGCCCCCGAAGGGCAACCGCTGGGTGTCGGAGATGCCGTGGCCGGTCTGGATCTCTATCGTAATGCTGGGCTCGACGGTGGCCTGCAGTGTGTGACCTGTCACACCATGCCGATCGGCATCGGTCCCAATTCGGCATTCAGTTCCGGCTTTGACATGGAGACGATCCCGGATGGACCGATGGGAGAGAAGCATCATGGCGTGGTCAGCGTTGATGGCTCGACCCAGAGAAACATCAAGATTCCCCATCTGAGAAACATCTACAAGCGTCGTGGGTTCAACACGACTCAACTGTTGAATACTTCCGGGTTCGGGATGCTCCATGATGGATCAGTCGATTCGGTCGAACGATTTTTCGCCGAGCCGGCGTTCTCGGTGGTCAATGATCAGGAGATTGCAGACCTGACCGCATTGATGCTCGCCTTTTCCGGATCCGATCTTCCTACTGGAAGCAATCAGACTCCCTTCGAGCCACTCGGGTCGCCCAGTCAAGACACCCATGCAGGGGTCGGTCGACAGATCACCCTCGACCAGACCAACCGCGATGACCCGGTGCTTCTGGCACAAGTTCAGATCCTCCTCGATGAGGCCGCTGTCGGTCGGGTGGGTATCATCGCCAAAGCTGTGCAAGGTGGATTCCTGCGTGGCTGGGTGATGATCAATAGTGGCGGTCAGGTTTTCCAGTCCGATATGGTGGCTGAAGGGACGACCTTCGAGGAGTTGAAAAACTCGGCGGTGAGCGGAGCGGAAGTCACCTTCACTGTGGTTCCAGTCGGATCGGCGCTGCGCATGGGAATCGATCGCGACATGGACGGACACTTCGACGGTGATGAGCGATTGGCTTGTTCAGACCCCAGCGACCCCTTGTCGCAACCGGGATCCTGTTCTGGAGTCTTCTTCGTCCGTGGGGACGGAAATGGTGACGGTGTACTCGATATCTCCGACGCCATAGCGACGCTGGCGATCCTGTTCAACGGAGGCGCCTCCATCACCACCTGTGAGGATGGCCACGACAGTAATGATGATGGAAACATCGATATCGGAGACCCGATCGCACTGCTCTCGTACCTCTTCGCGGGAGCCTCGGAATTACCGGCACCGGGTGCCAGTTGCGGCGAGGATCAAACGGGCGACACGTTGCAGTGCCCCGTGACGGTGTGCCCCTGACGAGAACGCTACCGATCAGAGATAGAGGGGCCAGAAGTAGGGGATCAACAGCCCTGCGACGGCCCAGATGATGATCACCAGTGGGGCGCCGACCTTGGCAAAGTCGCTGAAACGGTAGCCTCCCGCGCCGTAGACGAGAGTGTTGGTCTGATATCCGATGGGGGTCAAGAAGGAGAGCGAAGCGCCGAAGGCGACCGCCATCACGAAGGGGATCGGTGACACCTCTCGTTGCATGACGATCTCCAACTGCGTGGCGATCTTCAAGGCGACCGGGACCAGCACCGCGGCGACCGCCGCATTGGAAATCATCTCGGTGAGCAATGCGGCGACGATCAGGGTGACCACGACTAGGCCGTAGGGGCCAACATACGGTTGCAGATGAATTACCTGATCTGCCAGCCACCCTGCGGTTTGACTCGTCTCCATCGCTTTTCCCAACGCCAGTGTACCGGCGATCAGCACCAGCACCTTCCACTGCACCGCCTCGTACACCTTGGATCCGCTGATGCATCCGGTGACGACCATCGCCACGGCTCCTGCCAGAGCTATCGTGGCCATCGGCATGATCTGGGTGGCGAGACATCCGATGACACCGAGGATGACCAGGATCGCCAGCGGTGCCTTGCTTTTACGCACCACCACATCGTCGACCCCGGACATCAAGATCAGCCCTTCCTCGCCGCGAATTCGATCGAGTCCTTCGGTGGTGCCCTGGATCAGTAAGACGTCGCCGATGCGAAGTGGGTGTTCGCTGATTTTGCTACGCATGTGCATGCCGTGGCGTTGAAGACCGATCACGTTGAGCCCGAATCGTCGACGTAGTTCAACCGAGCCGAGCAATTGGCCGACATAGGGACTACTCGGGAGCACCAGCAACTCGGCCAGTTGCGCCTCTTTCTGAGTCGCGGTTCCTTGAGTCTCGGAGACGATCTCTGACAAACTGGCCACTCCAGTTTGGTCTTGAACCTCCATCAGGTCCTCGATGGTGCCCGAAATCACCAGGGCGTCCCCCAGTTGCAAGTTTTCCTCATCGAGGGGTGGCCAGATGATCTCTTCGCCACGGATGATCTGCAGGATGCGTACCTTGCCGGCGGTGGCGAGGATGGTGTCTCCGAAGCGCTTCCCGATCAGGTCTCCGCCACGAATCTCGATCTCGGTGATGTACTCGCGGTGCCGTCGATCTCCGCCAAGGCTGGCTAGCGAGGTGATGGTCTGGCGTTCTGGAAGCAATCTTGGAGCGACCGTTAGAAGGTAGACCAGCCCCAGTGCAGCGAGAATTGCACCCAACTTGGTGAACTCGAACATTCCCAGTTCGATCCCGGCACTTTCTCTCGCGATGGATGCGACCAGGATGTTGGTGGACGTGCCGATGAGGGTACAGGTACCTCCGAGGATGGCGGCATAGGAGAGCGGGATCAGGATGGCCGAAGGGTTCATGCCGCTTCGAAGGCACACTCCCAGTGCCACAGGGATGAACATCGCTACGACCGGCGTATTATTGAGAAAGGCACTGGCAACCAGCACGATCAGAAGGATCAGAGCCGTGAGAATCCGATTGCTTCCACGACTCCACTCCTGCAGGTGATTCGACAGGAAGCCGAGGGCTCCGGTGCGGATGAGACCCTCACTGACGATGAACAAGGCTCCCACCCCGATCACCGCAGGATGGCCAAATCCTTCCAACGCCTCCTCGATGGGTAGAATGCCTCGGGTGGTGAGGTAGAGCAGCAAGGTGATGGCGATGACATCGACCGACAGCAGTTCACTGGCGAAGAGGAACAACGCAACTACGAGCAGGATCAACACTTCGATGATCTGAGGATTCAGGACGATTTCAGGAGTCAATCGATGTTCCCTTCTCGGGTTTGTTGCGAGTCCCCGTCTCTGATGTAGGCTGAGAGGATACCGGGGGGGGCATCGATCTCTCTAGTGGATTTATGGAAGCGGGCCTCCTGGTCCCGTCAAAGGCATGTCATAAGTCTCTCAATGGCCCCTCAATGGTCCCTCAATGGCCCTTTGCACGAATGGAGTCCGATGATGCCGAGTCGGCGAGATGTTGCCCGTATCTGGCAACTGGTGATTGTCGGAGGTGGATTGGCGGGGTTGGCCACTGCAGCGAGTTGTGCCCGGCGCGGGATCGGGCCGATCCTGCTGATCGAGCAGGAAATGAGGCCTGGAAGTCACTCCAGTGGTCGAAACGCCGGTTTGATTCGGAGGGTGGCGGAACATCCCATCACCACTCGCCTTTGCATCGAGGGTGCCGATGAGATCGAGTCGCTGTGGGATCCGAATCGGAACGACTCCCCCTTTCGTCGCAGCGGATCGGTAATTTTTGACCCCGCAGGAGAGATTCCTGATTCTTGCTGGAGCCAGGTCGAGTTTAGCCGTTGGAATGAACTGCGTTTTCGCACCATGTTTCCGGAGTTTCAGCAACTCCCCGCTGGCGAAGCACGATTCGTCGAGGCGGACGGTGTACTGCAAGTGCCGGCCTTGCTGGGACACTTTGCAGCCGAGGCCCAAGATGCGGGAGTTGAATTGAGGATGGGATCTCGAGCTCATGATCCACGAATCCACAATCGACGCTTTGAATCGATTCATATCGATGGAATCGAAGTGAAAGCGGAGTCACTGGTGGTGGCCAGCGGAGCCTGGGCCGGGCAATGGTCTGAAGCGGCGGGTGTTCCCATCGAATTGACCCCGTACCTGCGAAGTTGTGTCCGTGCCGATCCGATCGGCAATCCGGCTCGACTTCGACCCTGGATCTGGGCTCATGATCCGGGCTGGTATCTCAAGTTGGGTGCCGAGGAATCACTCTGGAGTGGCTGTGAGGAGATTCGGGATGAGCCGGGTCGTGCGACCGTCTGTGGCGATCCATGGCAGCGAGTGGCCCAGCGGGTGGGCCCGTTGATCGACTCATTTTCAACGATTGAACCGCGTCAGATCTGGGCGGGTCATCGAAACTTCTGTCGAGATCGCCAGTTTTTGTTGGGTCCCGATCCTCGGATCGAGGGGTGGCACTGGGCGGTCGGTCTTGGCGGGCACGGGGTGACCGCATCGCCAGCGGTGGGCCGCCGGGTCGCCGCGGGAATCATCGATGGGATCGATGGACTCGAACCCGAACTTTGCTGGAGTGAAGATCGTTTCCTGCTGAACCGTTCCGAAACAACTTGAAGAAGTGATCTGAAGTCTGGATGATCTGTGGGGATAGCGTTCCAGAAGTACAACATCAGTGGGTTAGGGGATTGCGTGGTTGCCGAGTCAAAAAAGAATAAGAAGAACAAGAAGAAGAAACCCGATCGGCTGGCTTTTCTGGCCAACAAATACGACTTGTATCAGAGAGCGGTTCAGGAGCCTTCGGCAGACAACGAGTTCATGTCAAAACTGTTCTCGATGAAGTTCAATCGTGACGCAATCGTTATGAGGGAAGACTTTTGCGGTACTGGTTTGCTCTCGTCCACCTGGGTCGAGGAAGATCCGCAACGCAAGGCGATTGGGTACGATCTGGATGTGGAGACGGTGAACTGGGGCATCGAAAATAATCTCTCCAAATTGGATGACGAGCAGCGCTCCCGTGTCGATCTGCGAATCGCCAACGTGCTGGATGCCCCCAAGGATCCGGTCGACATCGTCTGTGCCATGAACTTTTCCTGGTGGATTTTCAAGCAGCGCAAGGAATTGCTCGAGTACTTCAGTTCAGTTCGATCGAGTCTGAATTCCGACGGGCTTTTCATTCTCGACATCTACGGCGGCAAGGAAGCCTACGAGGAGATGGAAGAGGAGCACGAGAAGGACGGCTTCGCTTACATCTGGGATCAGGACAAGGTGTGCGGAGTCAGTGATGAAATCCTCTGTCACATCTCTTTTCACTTTCCCGATGGCTCGAAGATGAAACGAGCGTTTACCTATGATTGGCGTCGCTACGGCATGCGAGAAAGCCAGGAGATCCTCCTCGATGCGGGCTTCTCTGCGGTCGAAGTCTACTGGGAGGGTGTCGACGAGGAGGGGGAAGGGGACGGGGAGTTCACCCTTCAGTCCCGAGCTGAGAATACCGATGCCTGGATCGCCTACTTGGTGGCCATTCCCTAGGCGCATTTCCTACAGTGGATGCCGTGAGGGAGCGCCACTGACGCTGGCGACCATCCACAATACGACTTGAAATCCGGCCGATTCGAGGGCCCCGGTCGCTGCACGCATCGTGGCACCGGTGGTGTAGACGTCGTCGACCAGCACGATGCCACGACCCGCTGGAGCCTTCGATGGTGGGCGACTTCGGAACGCAGCGGCTCCGAGAGCTCGCCGTTTTTGAGCCGGGAGACTGACCTGAGCGGGTCCCGCGCGCCGCCACAGCAGCCGCTGGTATCTCAGATCCAGCTGGTGCGCGATGGGAATCGCCAGACGTTCGGCAAAGGAGACCCCCTCGATCCAGCGTCTACGCCAGTGCCTCGGTACCGCCACCACGGTGGGGGGGGCGCTGCTGTTGAAGCGGGGTGAAGCCTTGAGTGCTTCTCCTGGCCGCATACTGGTGACCAGGGTGGTCGCCAGTAGTCGGGCGAGATCGTCGCGCTGGTGGCGCTTCCCCTTCAAAATCAGATCTCGGAGAGAACCCTCATGAGTCGAGATGTGCACCAGTGGTCGCTTCGGGAGTTCTCCGAGACAGCCGGGGCAGCGGCGCTCGAATGGCCCCTCTTGCTGCAGGCAGCGGCGACAGCAGGGTGACAGAGGTGGGAGATCGGCGTGGCAATCGCGGCACAGAGCGAATCCGGGCAGGGGAACCAGGCCACAGAGACGGCACCTTTCCGGCCACAGCAGTGCTGCCAGTGCCGCCAGTACCGATAGCGGTCTCTGGTCGTCCTCTGGACCAGAAGTGGACGGGCGATCTGGACAGCCAGCGCCTGTGACGCTATCGTCGGAGCCCGTGCCGGTGTAGCTCAGTTGGTAGAGCATAGGAATCATAATCCTAGTGTCCGGGGTTCGAGTCCCTGCGCCGGTACCATTTTGCAACGTGGACTCCCGATCGACCGGGTCGGTCGGGAGTTTTTCTTCGATCTTGGCCCTCATCCGTTGCACGATCACTGCGAGGAACCCGAGAGGCACTGCAACTCGTGGACCAATCCATCGAGATCGGAAGGGGCACCGAGTCATGTCAGAAGCAGGATCTTCCCCCGAACCACCCAACGATTCCGAACCACCTATCGATTCCGAACGCCGGATGGATTCTGAACGCCCGGTGGTCGACGAGGCACTGGTGCGCAAGACCGCTCGTCTGGCGCGGCTGAAGGTCTCCGACGAAGAGATCCCGGGACTGGTCGATCACCTGGAAAAGATTCTGGATCTGGTCGATACGTTGCGATCTGTAAAGATCCCCGATGGGCATCCGATCGTTGAACATCAGAGCGCTGGCCAACTCTCACAACTCACCGTTTCGGTGACGCGGGAGGATCAAACAGCACAACCGACCGACGCCGGCGGTCCGAGAGACGCGGCAGCCTTCGGGGCCAATGCACCCGACTGGCGAGATGGTTCCTTTGTCACCCCAAGAGTGGTGGGTTAGGGGAACGATGCCAAATCGATCATCCCTTCCTCCGACCGACGCCACAGTCGGTGAAGTGCAGCAGTGGCTCACCGATGGCCACTGCAGTGCACGTCAACTGATCGACGGCTACCTCGACTATCTCCAGCGAGTGGGGCGGGAGTTGAATGCGGTGGTCGAGATCTTCGTCGATGAAGCGCATCTAGCCGCCGACGAAAGCGACCAGCGGCGATCGTCGGGTCAATCGCTTGGGCCTCTCGATGGGATCCCATTCACCGCCAAGATGAACATCACGACGCAACTCGGAAGTAGCGATGCATCGAGCCCGATGCTCAGGGGGTTCAAGGCGAAGGAAGACGCCACGGCGGTTGGTCGCCTTCGTGCCGCCGGAGCCGTGCTGGTGGGCAAGACCAGTTGCGACGAGTTTGCGATGGGCGCTTCCAACGAGACCTCATGCCACGGGGTGGTCTCCAATCCATGGAATCGGGATCGGGTGCCGGGAGGATCGAGCGGTGGATCCGCTGCGCTGGCCGGGAGTCATGGCTGGTCCTTTCATCTCGGCAGTGATACCGGAGGTTCGATCCGGCAACCGGCAGCTTTCTGTAATGCGACGGCGATCAAGCCGACCTGGGGACGGGTCTCTCGTCGCGGACTGATCGCCTTTGGCTCGAGCCTCGATCAGATCTGTCCGATTGCCCGTGATGCGGTCGATTGCCAGACCGTCTTGCAGGTGATGGAGGGGTACGATCCGCTCGACAGCACCAGCCTGAAACTGACCCCCTCTCCGCTAGTGCCCGCAACGCTCGAACCGATCCGCCGGGTGGCGCTGATCACGGACGGTCTGGGTGCCGGCATCGATGCTTCCATTGCTACGGCGGTTCGAGCCGCTGCGCAGAAGATGGCCAATCAGGGCATTGAGATCATCGAAAGATCGTTACCTCATCTGGAGGCGGCGAATGCCTGTTACCAGGTGATCTCCACTGCCGAGGCATCCTCGAATCTGGCTCGCTATGACGGTGTTCATGTCGGAGTTCGTGCCGAGTCCGATCAACTCCAGGAATTGTACGAGACCAGTCGTCACGCAGGATTCGGTAGTGAGGTTCGTCGCAGAATACTGTTGGGTACCTTTGTGCTGTCTGCCGGCTATCGAGATGCTTACTACACCCGAGCACTGGCGGTGCGCGATTTGATCCGGCAAGGGATCGATCAGGTACTGGAAGATTGTGATGCCCTGCTTTTACCGGTCTCACCTTTTGCACCCTTCCGCATCGGTGAACGCATCGATGACCCGTTGGCGTTGTATGCCTGTGATATCTTAACGGTGACGGCAAACCTCGCCGGTGTTCCGGCACTGGCATTACCGTGTGATTTTGATGAAGACCAGTTGCCGATCGGGATGCAACTGATGGGTGCGCATGGAAGCGACCACCGATTATTGGAATTCGGCCAACGGTGGCAACGATGGAATGATCTTCACCGGGCACTCCCGGAAGGGAGCGCTCGATGAGTTGGAAAACGGTGGTTGGCCTCGAGATCCATGCCCAGATGTCGACTCGCACCAAGATGTTCTGTGCCTGCGCGCGCGGTAGCGGTACATCTGCCAACCAGCATATCTGTCCCGTTTGCGCCGGCTGGCCCGGCGCGTTACCGGTGATCAATCAAGCCGCAGTTCGCCGGGCGATTCGTGCTGCGATCTGTCATGGCTGCGAAGTACAACGGGAAAGTCGATTCGATCGCAAGAATTACTTCTATCCCGATCTCCCCAAGGGTTACCAGATCAGTCAGTTTTATCGCCCCTATGCTCTCGGTGGAGAGATTTCTTTTAAAAGAGAAGATGGTTCCGAGGGGATTTTGCCGCTGGTCAGAATCCACATGGAGGAGGACGCTGGGAAGTCGGTTCACGCCGAAGATGGCACCAGTCGCATCGATCTCAATCGTTGTAGCAGTCCATTGCTGGAAATCGTCACCGAGCCACTCCAGATGAGTGGTGTTGAGGCTGCTCGCTGCGTCAGATCGACTCGAGAGTTGTTGCGTTGGATCGGTGTGTGCGATGGCGATATGGAGAAGGGAAACCTTCGAGCGGACGTCAACGTGTCGATTCATCGAGAAGGTGATTCGACTCTCGGAACTCGCACTGAACTGAAAAATCTCAACTCGTTTGTCTCCATCGAGAGATCGGTCGAGGTGGAGGCGGCACGTCAGGCTCAAGTGCTGGAAGAGGGCGGTTCGATTCGTCAGGAGACCCGATTATGGGACCAGGATCTGGAGCAAACCGAGTCGATGCGCGGCAAGGAAGATTCTCCAGATTACCGGTATTTCCCTGACCCGGATTTGCCCTTACTGATCATCGAGTCCTCCGACATCGACCTTGAACGGGAGAATCTTCCCGAGTTTCCTGCGGCCAGGAGAACTCGATATGTGGATGGATTGAAGATCGATGAGAAGGCTGCCGAATCGATCCTGGCGCGACGAGAATTCGGCGATTTCTTTGATCAGTTGTTGGCCGCTGGTCTTTCCGGATCTTCGGCATCGAACTGGTTTCGCGGGGAAGTTCTCAAGCACCTTAATGATCGAGAGGAACTGATCGATGATTACCCTCTCACCCCGGTGTCGATCGCAACGGTGGTCGAGGCGGTGGAGGGGGATCGAATCAGTGTGGCCAAGGGGCGTGAAATCCTCCAGGCAGCCCTCGATCAAAACTGCTCGCCAGAGGAGATTCTTGCCCAAACCGATGAGCAGGTCAGCGATGAAACGGCCCTGATCGGCTGGGTCCAGCAGGTGGTCGATGCGAACCCGGATGCGGCGGACAAGATCCGTGCTGGGGACAGCAAACCGCTAGGATTCCTCACCGGGCAGGTGATGAAAGCCAGTTCGGGTCAGGCACACCCGCGCATGGTGCAGGAGATCCTCCAGCGACTGATCCAGCAGGGTTGAACCCGGTTCAGGGGGTCGGGAGCAAGATCGTTTCGGGCCCCTCTGCCGTGATCACGAAAGTACTGCGCTTGCCATTGGATTCGAGGTGGATTTGCCTGGAACCGAAGGGCGGAACCTCGAGCCAGTGAGGTGCGACCAGAGTCTCGCCCGAGTCGAGGATCAGCAGAGCCGGGGTGTTGGTTTCTATTCGAACCGGGATCGTCAAGCCAGTGGTGGCATCATTCGATGGGAATTGCTTGAGCAGTTGGAAGTTGATGCGTCGAACTTCCGCCAAGTTTCCGTGGCTCCGAGCGACTTCTGTTCGTTTTCTAAGAACTGTCGCTTGCTGATCTTCCACTTCCCATTTTTCCATCCAAGCCCTAGCTTCAGCATCGGCACCGTACTGGATCGCCAACTTCAATTGCTGGCGGACCCTGTCGGAGTGGCCAAGGATGCGGGCACCCTTGGCATCCAGGATTGCGGCCTGGGCAAGGGTGGAATAGTGACTCCGTCCGTCTGATTTACGCTTTTCAACCAGAGCTGTCGCACGGTCGAGGCCATTTTTCCACGGTCCGGGGGGGAGCCACTGGAGCCACGGCTTGGCTTCCTCTCGCCACTGATCCGGGGGCAAGTGATCGGCACTGGCGATCACATGTTGCAAGGAGAACTCTGCGTAGATGAGAATCACTGCGCTGGCCAGAAAGGGGGCGAGCATGCAGAACATGCGGATGCGCTGGAGTGCTTTTTGACCGGTTCGGGATTGATTCTCCTCGACTCCTCTGTTGCGCCGTAGTATCCGGACACTTTCGGCGATCTGCCGGGCCCTGTGAATGTTGCCCTCGGAAGCCTGGCGTGCGGCGAGACGTTCGAGCGCTTGTTCGGATGCCTGTTCTTCCCCATGATCGAGTAGGAAGTCTATTTTGGCCTGCTGCATCTCATGTTGTTCCGGATGCAACGCTTCGAGGCTGTCGATCATCCGCAACGCCCTGCGTCGGTGTGAACTCCTGTGCAAATGTGAGGCGATACGAACGCCTTCGCGGATCTGCATCGAGGGCGTCTCATGGGAAGCGATCAACTGGAGCCGCAACTGGTCCTCATCGGAGACTTCGATGGCTCTCCTGAGGTAGCGCCGTCCCTCTTCCGGTTGGCTGCCACGGAGTAGCTGCTCGGCACGCTCGACTAGAATCTCGATGCGAGTCTTGTGGGCCAGGTCATCTTCGGGTTTCTCGATCAGAATCTGGTCGAGCATCGCGATCGCCGATTCATGATCACGGGCAGCACGGTGTGCATCGACGATGCGGATCTCTGCCGATCGTTTTGCATGGCGATCCCCACTGAGTTGATGCAACTGGCGCATTTTCTCGAGGATCTTGATTGGTTCTGCTGCCATCGAAGTGGCTTGTTGCAGTTTTTCGAGAAATTGTGTTCTCGAAGCCTCATCGATCTGGTCGAGCCTGACCCTGGCCAGTTCTGGGAATTTCTTCTTGAAGAGCCAGCCCTCTCGCGCGGCCTCGGCCAGATGGTGCAGTGTGCAGATAGGAGAGAAGGGGGAGTCCGCTTCGATTTCCCGGATGGTCCTGAACCCATCGACCAGCATGGCGATACGAGAGAAGCACCAGTGACTTTGATCATCTCGGGCCTGGACTCCGCCAGGGGACAGCAGTAACAACTCTTCAGCGGCCGGTAGCAGAGTCTGGGCTTCTGCCAGTATCTCCATTTGGTGATCCAACTGTTCCAACACCGTCGTGGCGTCGATCCCACAGGTGATCTTCACCGTGGCCCCGGATTGTTCTTCAAACAGAATGCCTTCGCCATGATCGGTGAAGGCGTTGACCAGGTTAGAGACGTCCTGCTGGAGGCAAAGTTTTTGTCGGGAACTCTCATCAAAGTGCTGAATTGAAGAAAGAAGCACTGCTAGATCGTGACTCTCTGAGTACCAGAGAGCCAGCAACGAATCGAGTTGATCGGGGGGCACGGCATCGGGCCACCTGCTGACATCGGGGAAATACTCGACGTTGGGGTCGGTGCTGAACTGGAATCGGTCTCCATCGAAGAGAATTCTTCTTGCACTATGCCCGCTCCCCAGATGAAAGGTGCCGACGGTCTTTTCAGCGACCTTTCGATGGATAAGGCTCGTCATGTCTGGACTCATTTTCAGCGACTCCCTCTGCTTTTGAGGACTTTCCACGGGTGTTTTCTTAACTGGGTCGCAAGCGGTAACAGTGGGTCAGATTCATCGAAGTTGTCGATGGTTTGTCTCAGAAGTTGCCAGGCACCCGGGACACGACTTCTGGCGAGGCCGAACATGGTGGCGGTTCGAATCTCTTGGTTGGTCGAGAGCATCAACGATTGCAAGATGTTACGGGATTCATCCGGGATGCAACTGGCCAGCGATTCGATGCAGCGCCACCTCAAGCTCGGGTGTTCAGATGTGACACCCTGGAGTAGCCACGGGCTCGCCTCTACGATGGAGAGAATTCGATAGGCTTGGGCAAGGCGTTTCTTGCCCGTCAGATCGCTGCCGGGCCAAGCGCTGACCAGTCGAGCCCTTTGTCGCACCGTACCGTGGCTTTTCAGATACTGGGTCGTCAGCATCGCAACCGCTGGATCTTGCGACCGAGGAATCAGATCCGCCAATCCGGGTTCGGCGAAGTGTAAGTTTCTCTGCAGGTACAATTCCAGGAAAGATCGTTGCACCGCAGGTGCGCTCTCGCGACCAAAGGCGGACTCGATGTTCTGGGCCTGATGAGCATCGGGATCTGGGCCATGGGTTCGCCACCAACCGATGGCAATCTGACGAACCACGTCATCGGTCGCGGACATCAGTGTCAGGGCGATGGAAGGATCGCAATCGGCTTGCAGGAGTTGCTGTAACGGTTGCAGCACCGAGGTGTCCTTCACCTGCAGGTATCCGCCGGGTAGGACCGTGGCATCCGCGGTCGAGAATTCCCCTTCGACCTCAGCGACCACCATCCACATCCCGCGTTGGCCGGTGAGGGCACCGATTCCCTCGGCGCCCTCTCCTTCCGGCTCTCTCAACCACCAACTTTGACGACTAGCGTTTCGCTGGTCATCGGTGGTGATGTGATAGAGACGGTCCCTCTCTCCTCCGATCAGTTCGACCACGGTCCCGTGAAGGACCTGATCGCATCTGCGAAACAGCAGCCAGGGGTCTTCGGCCCCCAGCAGCGGTAATCCCAGCAGATGACTGCCGATGAGAAGTAGCATGATCTTGTATTTTGAGTTCTGGGTCAGCATCTAGGGCTCCAGGGTGGTCCACTCGGCGATGTACGCCTCGTTCAGTTCATTGAATCGGTAACCCGATTGGCCCTCGACCAGTGCCGAGGTCAGGCCCAGTGCAGAAGACATGACATTCAGTCCAGGTGTGTCGACGTGGAAAGAGGTGGTGAATGGGCCGGTGAAATCGGCATTCGATACGCCTCCGAACAACCCGGTGGGGGGGGCGCCATTGGCGCATAATCCGACCGCATGACCGATTTCGTGTGCCGCAACCACCGAAACGATTCGGCTCCAGGCATCGATGGCATCCCAGACGCCGTCATAGCGCTGATTTTCAGAGCTACTATTCGCCGGATCGAGTCGCTCAAAACCGGTACCCAGCACCATGGCATCGAGCGGGTGCTCGCCGACAGCCACTCCCAGATCGGGGAGCACTTCCTGGAACCGACTTCGAAAAGTCCACGAGTTCCAGTAGAACTGCACCATGTTGCTGGTGAATACGCCACGATTGGCGGCTCGCTCATCGTTGGCGGACCCGTTGCGGAAATCGAAGGTCGCACGACCGAGCGCGTAACTGTTGGAATCCAAATCATCTCCGCCGATTCCCAACGCACTGGTCGAGTTGACCGAACTGATCTGGAATCTCAGTTGCGGTTGAAGGTCCTGGCCATCGATCAGAGAGCCCTCCCCGTACAGCAGTTGAATCCTCTCGAGGATCGCCTGCTCGACCCACATGCGGACTCGCAGATCGCAGCCCGCTGCGGCAGAGGCACTGGTCGGTTGATCCGATTGCAGTCCAATCGTCAACAAATCTTGTCGGTGATCGGCGACTCCGTCCGCTCCTGTGGTGGAGAAGGGGGTCATGACTCCTGCGGAATCCAGTTGCCATCCGATGCTGAAATTGTCGCGAGAGAAATCGATGTTCCAGCGATCTTGCCAGTCAAAGGGTAAGGCCGCTGACGATGCCGGATTGACCTGCAGCTGGTACTGCTGAGTCGCGGCAGGATTCCCTCGCACGTCATCGATGTGGGCGGTGATGGTGAGGAGGCCTGCCGTGAGGGGCTCTGTTTCTGTAACCCGCCAGATCGCTGAAGTTCCTTCGATGGTGAACAGGTCTGCCAAATTGGTGCCCGCTTCTCGATTGGCCAGCACTTGATCCGCCATGATCGAAAGTGAGGCGGGATCGGCGGCGGCTCCTCCGAGTCCAGCACTCCAGTCCACCTGTAGCATCGTTCCGATGGTCGGAATCGACAGGATGAAGGGGATCGGTGTCTCCGAGGCGTCGTAATAAGGTTCGCTACCATTGAGGTAAGCAGGGATCTCTCCGATGGTGATCGAGTCGACGCTGGGGGCGATGGTGTTGAGTGCGATGTAGGGACTGACGGCGGAACTGGAACCGCTCGCATCGGTGGCCACGACACGAACTCTGGCAAAGGGGCTCACCACCCCGGGTGTGTCGATGTGAGAGTTCCAGATCAGTTCGACCTGCGAAATTCCCTTGTCTCCGGGAATCACCACTTCGTCTTCCGTTTCAAGGGTCGCGCTGCTCCATGGCTCGTTACCGTCTAGGGACCATTCGAGGTGGACCGTGAAATAATCGCCATCGGCGTCCGAGATACTGCTGTTGACGGGGATCGGACCTCCCACGGCACCGGTCGGGATGGTGACGGAGCCCACGACGGGTGGAGTCGTCTCTCCGATGGAGAGGGGGGCACTTCGATGGGATGCATGAACAGCCCCTTCGAGGTCGAGTAGCCGAACCTCGATCAGGATGTCTGCCTGTGGCAGGGTGGCGAGGTCGCCGCGGAAGGACCATTCGGTCTCGACCGATTCGAAAGGAGGGATCAATACGATGACGCCTTCATTTCCGGAGACAGGGGTGACCGATTGCCATTGCTGACCGAGATCGTCACTGTAGAAGATCCAGGCATCCCAGATCCGCTCTGCTGGATCCACCACCTCGAAGCCTACAGTGGCGGAAGTGCTTTGAATCTGGACGGTGAAGTTTTCGATGAGGGGTGCAGCCGCTTGAGCTGACGCACTCTTCTTTTGACAGCCGCAGGCCAGCAACATGATGGAGATGATCAGCAGTCCTATGGATCGAAAGAAGAGAGGATTGGGCAAGATGTCATCTACCTTTCGGTTCCATTCCCCCCCCTCTCAAAACGGGAATGAACTCGGTTTCATCGGTTCGGCTAGGCGAAACGGGTTCAGGTATGAGACCGCTCGAGTCGCCAGCGACTCGGGGCGTCCACAGGGATGCCATCCGACAGGGAAGAATACGACAATCTACTGCGGCAGCCCAATCGGGAATCGAGGCCTGGACCTATCCTTCGGCGAATAACACCTCTACAATGACGTCTAGTTGGAATTCAACGATTCTGCCTCCGGAAGGAAGCCCGGCGATGTCCCACGCCCATTGCTCTCATCCGGCCTCACGATCCAGTGCCCTCCGTCGATCTGGAGTCGCATCTCTTTGTGTGGCCATGCTGATCTTTTTCGCCTCTGTCTGGCGAATACCAGCGGCGATCGCCCTCGGCGGAAGCGAACTGATCTTCGCGGCATCCACCGACGATGTTTCACGGGCCAAGTCGCAACTGGCCGGGGCGATCCAGAAGGACCGCTTTGACGAGGCCTCGCGGGCGGTCGATGAACTGGTCGACGATGGTAGCAAGAAGGCGATCAATGCGCTGGTCCAGATCGGTCTCGTTGGGCAATCCTACGGAATCGAACGCTACATCGGATCGAAACTGGTGGGCATCCCCGCGGGCGAAGGGCTCGATCGACTGTGTGAACTGGCGACCAAGGACAAGCGTTCTTCCGCTCGAATCATCTTGACGTTGGTGCTCTCGGCTCGCAAGGAAAGCAACGCTTACAAGGCGGTCCTGACCAACTTGTACGACTCGGATGATTCGGTTGCCCTGACCGTCATCGAGGCACTCGCCAAGAGGGACGATCTCGGATCGGTGGATCACCTGATCGAGGCTCTTGCACGCCAGGAAAAGATCGGCCGTGCGCAGACTCTATTGGCCTACGAGATTCGCAAGTGCCTGCTGAAATTGGTCGGCCAAGATTTCAAGGTGGCGGTGGACTGGAAGAACTTCTGGGATCCACGAAAGCAGGACTACAAGAGACCTCCACCGGGAAAACAGAAGCGTGGACTGACCTCCGTCAAACGTGATCCCCCCGCCTTCTTCGGAATGGAAGTGGTGGCCAAGAATGTCGTGTTCTTGCTCGATGTGTCCGGCAGCATGGAAGTGGTGGACGACCTTCCGGAAGAGCCCGGCGATGGTGCCGGCAGAAGTGGTACCGGAGTCGGGGGGGCGAAGGAACAACCGAAACCTACACCCAAGCAGCAGGAAGCCCGCCAGCGAATTCGAAGGGTGCAGGACGAGTTGATTCGCACCATCGATAAACTGCCGAAAGATGTGCGTTTTAACATCATCACCTTCAACCACGAGGTTCATTCGATGTCGAAGGGACTGGTTTCCGCATCGTCTCGTCGCAAGAAAGAGGCGATCCAGTACGTGAGGGGTGTTCAAGCGGCGGGGGAGACATGGACCGATCACGCACTGCGTGAGGCGTTTGGAGCGCCCAATCTGAAGGCCATCTTCTTGCTCTCCGATGGGGCCCCGCGGCGAGACAATCAACTGCTCGATACTCGACCGATCTTGCAATGGGTGCGAGAGGCCAATCGGTTTCGGCGGATCCGCCTCAATACCGTTGGTTTCGAGCAGGCAGGCAAGAAATTGCGAGGGTTCATGAAGAATCTCGCAATACAGAACAATGGCGAATACATAGAACTACGCTGATTCCCTTAGGTTTCTTTGCAAGTCCCGTTCCTGACAAGACTTGGTCCAATTAACGCTGGGCCGATCTGGTTGCCGCCCATCCCTGTTTCTGGTAAAAGCACCTTTCTTGAAGAGCGGTATGGCCATCGGCCTGCCTTCGCTCCGACGAGGCCTGATCCGAGGGCTTCGAATGATGAACTTCGACATGAAGGAGAACCAAAATGGATATGAACTCGTGGGTCGATTTCCTGACCGGTAAAGATGGAGCGTTTCTCGGCATCGGCATCTCGGTGATCTCGCTGCTCTATGCCTTCTACCTCAACACCTGGATCAAGAAGCAATCTCCCGGAACCGAGCGAATGCAAGAGTTGGCTGGATTTGTTCAGCAGGGCGCCATGGCATTCCTGAAAACGGAATACAAGATGCTGAGTGTGTTCGCCGTGTGTGTGGCGGTCGCCCTCAATTTCGGGGTGGACTCTCCCACCGCCATTTCGTATGTGGTGGGAGCTCTTGCCAGTGGAGTCGCCGGCTGGATCGGCATGAGAACTGCCACGATCAGTGCAGTGCGCACGACCGAAGCCGCGAAGAAGGGACTCACCGGAGCCTTGACCGTGGCCTTCCGCTCGGGAGCGGTGATGGGGCTGACCGTAGTGGGCCTGGGCTTGCTCGGAGTCTCGATTCTGTTCCGTTACTGGTACGCAGAAACGCCAGTGGGAGAAAACTTCATCCAGCCACTGTTTGGATTCTCCTTCGGTGCTTCCAGCATCGCGCTGTTTGCCCGCGTTGGAGGAGGTATCTTCACCAAGGCTGCTGATGTGGGCGCCGACCTGGTCGGCAAGGTCGAGGTGGGAATCCCCGAGGACGATCCACGGAATCCGGCCACCATCGCTGACAATGTTGGTGATAATGTCGGCGACGTGGCGGGAATGGGTGCGGATCTGTTCGAATCCTATGTCGGGTCGATCATCGCTTGCATGGCGCTGGGACTGACTGCATTTGGCGTGGCCAATGCGGAGGCCGCAATGCCCTGGGTGGCCCTTCCTCTGGTGCTTTGCGCACTGGGAACCCTCTCTTCCATCATCGGTACCGCAGCGGTCAAGACCAAGGATGAGAGCAAGGTTCACTCGGCTCTGTTCAACGGCTTGTTGACCGCCAGTGTCATTTTTGCAGGATTGGCCGCCTTCGTCTTCTCCAAGTTACCCGGAGACGACTTGCCCTTTGCTGAAGGTGCCACCAAGTGGGGCATTTATGGAACGCTCATCGGTGGACTGGTGCTGGGGATCATCATTGGCAAGATCACCGAGCACTACACATCCGAGCAGGCACCTCATGCGCGCAAAATCGCCGGTGATTCGGAACAGGGTGCCGCCACCAACATCATCAGTGGACTGGCCATCGGAATGCAATCGACGGTATGGCCGGTGATCTGGATCTGTGTCGCGATCTACTCGGCTCACCATTTCGGTGGCTTGTACGGCATCGCTCTCAGTGCAGTAGGCATGCTCTCGACGCTCGGCATCTCGCTCGGCATCGATGCCTACGGACCGGTGGCAGATAACGCCGGTGGCATCGCCGAGATGGCGGGCTGTGATCCTGAAGTTCGCGAGCGTACTGATGCTCTCGATGCGGTTGGAAATACCACTGCAGCCATCGGTAAGGGATTCGCCATCGGGTCGGCAGCACTGACCGCGTTGGCTCTGTTCAACACCTACTCCAACGAAGTGAAGGCCGGAATTGAGAAACTCAATCTCGATCCCACCATTTTTGAAAACCTCGACATTCTCAACGTGAATGTGATGATCGGGTTGTTCCTCGGTTCTGCGATGACCTTCCTCTTCTCAGCCTTGACGATGAAGGCGGTCGGTAAGGCCGCTGGATCGATGATCGTAGAGGTTCGTCGTCAGTTCCGCGAAATTCCAGGAATCCTCGAAGGCACCGGAAAACCAGATTATGCCGCCTGCGTCGAGATCTCGACCAAGGGTTCTCTGCGGGAAATGGTGTTACCTGGCTTCCTGGCGATTGCGGTGCCGGTCGCGGTCGGCTGCTGGTCGATGCAAGTTCTCGGCGGATTGTTGGCCGGGGCACTGGCTTCCGGAGTTCTGTTTGCCATCTTCATGTCGAACGCCGGTGGCGCTTGGGACAATGCCAAGAAGTACATCGAGACGGGGCAACATGGTGGTAAGGGCTCCGAGGCGCACAAGGCCTCGGTGGTGGGAGACACCGTTGGTGATCCGTTCAAGGACACTAGCGGGCCATCGCTCAACATCCTGATCAAGTTGATGACCATCGTCAGCCTGGTGTTCGTGCCACTGTTCCTGAAGATGGCTGGTTGAGCCGCAGACTTGAGTCCATCCTCGAGGGGCTGCCCACCGGTTGCCGGTGGGCAGCCCCTCTTCATCTTGACTTGTGGCTCGGGGGTGGGCTGATACCCTCTGTAGGATCGAAAGGTATCGAATGAATCCGAACGTGGACTCGCCAACCCTGCGGGGAGCGGAAGAACTGGAGTTGATCGCTGCCGATACGGCACGTTTTCTGTTCCATCAGAAAGCGGACCGGATCCTGGTGCTGCGTGTACGGGAGATGATTCACATCTCCACCTACTTCATCCTCGCTTCTGGTCGATCGGCACGCCAGGTACGGTCGTTGGGGGATTCGGTCGAACGATTCCTCAAACCGAAGCACCTGCCCAGGATCGGATTCCACGGCAGGGATGACTCTCGCTGGTATTGCCTCGATCATGGTGAAATCGTGCTGCACATCTTTGAGGAGGATGCGCGGGAGTACTACGACCTGGAGAATCTATGGTTGAAAGCTCCTCGACTCGAGGTCGACTTCCTGAGTCCGGTGATCTCGTCGGAACCGGAAGACGCCGTCTAGCGCTATCGATGGACCGGGGGCCCAGATTCTTATTCATCTGAATCTCCTGAATCTCCCCCTGCAGACTCCGCAGACTCCTCGGGCGGGATCGGTCGCACCATCTCGATGACACTACTGGACGGCATCGAACTGTCGCCGCGTCGAGCGATCAGCAGTTCACCGCCATCGAGAGGCAAGGGGGTGCCTCCCCTCGAACCCTCGGGCCAGGGTGAAACCCCCAGAGCAGTGCCATCCTTCAACGAGTAGACCTCGATGCCGCCGCCGGAGGGAATCCAGATTCGTTCGGAGAAGATCCTCGGTTGCCCCCTCAGTAGGGGGGCCTGGAGATGGGCTGGATCGTCCCCTTCTGCCATTGGTTGCGCCGTCAACGAGATGCTCCAAGGGCCTGCCACTCGCTCTCCATCGCGTGAATCGAGCCCGGTCAGATGAACCGTGTTCTGGCCGACCCCGATGGTCGCGTCGAACAACCATGCAATCCCATCGACGATCCCCAGCAGGGAAGTCTGACGGCCCACAGGATGACTCCAGGCGATCTGCCACGATTGCGTTTCGAGGGCGATCAGCAGCCGCCCATCGGGTGGCAGAAAAAGCCACGGGCTGGTCTTGTCCGATGGCACCTGTATCGGAGAGTTCGATCGGGGTCGTAACCCGGGGTAGGCAAGGAATCGCTGTTGACCCCAGCGAATATCGCTGAAGCTCGGCAATTCCTCGAAGCGCCAACGTGGTTGATACAAGGAGGCGCGGTGAGCACCGCTGCTAGCCGAGAGGCACTCGATCGCTCCTCCCGAGCGGCTCACCAGCAGATCGTCCCCGGACCGTGCCAGCGAGGCGGAGAGGATCTTGTCGCGAAGATCGTTGAGGGCGTGGGCCTCTAGTTCCCTCACCTCCAACTGGCGTCGCCACAACTCCTGCCGGCATGACAGGTCAAAGGCAAAAACCCACGTCTCGAGGGTCGACCAGCCTCGTGTCGCCAGCAGCCACATTCGGTCACCCTCGATCAACGGCACTGGACAGGCGCTGAAACCCTCGCTGGCGATGGGGGCCACCCACGAGGAGACCGGCGGCCGCTGCGGGTCGGGAATCTCGAGTACCACCGCTTCCAGCCAGCCACGATCTTTCCACGGGCCACTTTCCAGGATGATGTTGGTGGAGGGCTGTTGATACTGACGCGGTGTACGCAGCAAGAAGACGCATCGGTCACCACTGCTCACCGGAATCTCGGGAACACTGATGAAGGGCAACTGAGTGCGAGTGGGCGTACCATCGGGACGCGGGACCAGCCACTGCCACGCCTCTCGGGTCGGCTCATCCAGATCGATGGCCACCACTCGATGACCGTTGCCGAAGAGAGCCATTCGTTGGCCCAGCAGCGGGAATAGGTCCGACAGTGGGTGGCGCCGTGACCACTTCTGAACCTTGCGATGCGAAGTTCCTTCGGGACCGGTATTCGGCATCGGGATCGCCAATGAACCCTCGACGCGGCTTCCTAAGGATTGTTGCGGAACTCGAGTCAGCGGTCCGTCACTTCTTCGCCAGGGTCCGAGCGCGACCGCATCATCCTCGAGCCAGCGCAGTAACCCCGGTTCGATTCCGTTGCGGCTTCCCGGTCGCTGAAGAAGCGCCCAAGCGGATCGCCGATCGGCGCGTTCGAACGCCTCCTGCAAGGCACGATTCGCTTGTCGCCCTCGGTCTGGATGCCACACCAACGGGTGTGCTCCATCGATAGGGATGTTGCCCAATCGCCCGAGGGCACCATCGAGAAATCCACTTGGCAGCGAGCGGGCGAAGCGTGCCATTTGCCGCTCGGTGCGTTCGATGTGGACAGTTCCTCGGCTACCGACGAAAAGGGGTCGAGGCGGGAACACCAGCAATCCGTTGCGCGTCTCGAGCCACTCACGCAACTGTTGAGCCGCGGCACCTGGATTCTCCAGCGTCAGATCGGAGATCATCTTCAGCGATTCTGCTCCCCGATGATGGGGAATTCGTCCCGGTCCGGCGGCGGGGGGGCCGGGCAACTCATATTCTTGAGGATCGGCGCCCAACCCCATCAGAGACGCGAACAAGAGCCCCATCAGGATCGTCAGGGTGTTTTTCAAGCGGGCCATCCGTTCTCTCTCTATCGATGTTTCAGTGGAAACCCACCTGGCTGGCTCCATCCTTGCGTCTCGAAGTGCTTTACGCCAGCAGGGTTGTACCCCTTCCAGGTGCCCGATAGGCTCGCCTCTTCGGAAAGGCGCTAACCGTGACGGATTCAAGAACCACCTCTGCTCGGCTAGTTCTTACGTCTGAGGCGCAGACTGAGGCGCTGGGCCAGCGCATCGGTGAAGTCGCCAAGGCGGGGCTGGTGATCGGCCTGTACGGAGAATTGGGGGCAGGAAAGACCGCTTTGGTGCGCGGCTTGGCCCGTGGAATGGCTCTCGATGGACGGGTACGAAGCCCCACTTTCACCATCGCTTCGCTTCACAGGGGGGCCGTGCCACTACTTCATGTCGACGCCTACCGCCTCGATGATCCGGCAGAATTGGCGCTTCACGGCTGGCAGGAATGGCATCAAGAGGGGGTGATCGCGGTGGAGTGGGCCGATCGCGTCGAATCGATACTGCCCGCTCGTCGACTGCGGATCGATCTAGCTCATGGCGGTGAGGGACTGCGTCAGGGCCAAATTAGGCTCCTGGGAGAGGGGCGAGGGGATGCGATCGAGGATGCATTTCTGGCTGCGATCGTTTGCTGAAGCAACTTGAAAGCATCTCCGTGGGCTTCACAATCAGTGAGCCCGTTATTTTCATTTCTCCAGACCCGGGCAGGATCGAGTCACGATGCCGAGACGCCGTCATGGTGGATCCGATAGTGGATCCGAAAGTGGATCCGATCGTGGATCCGATAGTGGATCCGACCCCAACTCATCCACCGATCCCGATGCCGCTGGCTGGCTTCTCGATGGTCTGGCGATCCGTCCACCTCTCGAGGAGTTTCGGCGATTGTTCGAGATGAAGAAAAGAGCTTTTGAAGGCAAGGTCGATGCCGACAGCCTGCGCAAGTACGAGTTTGCGCGTCGACTCGGAGAGAAGTTCATCGCAGATCAGGATTTTGACCAGGATACTGGTCCGGGGGAGGCGTCTTGCTGATTCGAAGTCTCCGTGCCGAAGGATTTTTGAAGTTCAGGAAACTTCGCATCGATAACTTTCCCCGTCGAGGCCTGATCGGAATCGTCGGTCCCAACGAGAGTGGTAAGTCGAGCATCGGGCAACTGTTCCAGTTTGCTCTGTTCGGCTCTACTCATCACATGGTTCGCGGCTCGATTACCGATCTGATCCACTGGGATGATGATCACTGCGTGGTGGAACTCGATTTTGAACACGCAGGGGATGGCTATCGGATCTGGCGCGAGATGGATCGCTTCGGAACTTCCTTTGCTCGAATGGTCCGCATCGACAAATCGGGGGGGCCTCCTGGAGAAGAGATCGCCTCTGGAGCACTCCAGGTGCAGCGAGAAGTGCAGCGACGTTTCCACCTTGGAGCCGGAGAAACGATGCATTCCTTCTATCTTGCAGAGCGGGAATCGGTCACCACACCAGAGCAGTTCAGGGCTTTTCTCGATCGGGTGGCTGGGATCGATGTGCTCCATGGAGCCCGGCGGCAGGCGAGCCAGGCGCTCGACTTGCTGGAAAAAGATTTCACCACTGTGCAGGATGAGATTCACCGTAATGATCAGCATATTCAGCGCCTCCAACCGAACATCGACAAGATTCCTGATCTCGAGGAGGAACTGAACAGTAGGGACCTCAAGGTGGAGGAGGCTCGGGCTCACGGTCGGGAGATGCAACGACTGGTCGAACGAGAACTGAAGAAGCGTGACGAGGTGCAAAAAATCCAGGGAGAACTGCGATCGCTCGATACCCTTGTGGCTTCGGAGTCGCGCAGAAAGTGCAACGGGTTGATCGGGTTGCTGCAAGCGGACCTGCTCCCTGAACCTTTGCGTGATCAGGATTCCATCACCGCGCCGCTGCGAGATGGACTCGAACAGATTTCCGACGCATGCAAAATTCGAGTGGATCTCGAACAGTGTGTGATCGACTCCAAGGGCTCGTTGCAACGCCGCCTCGAAGGAGATCAAGAGGGTTCGATCGCAGCAGAGAGAGAAATCCAGGAGCACCAGATTCGCAAGGAGACCTCCTCAAGGGTTCGCAATCGCGCCGGTGCAGTGGTGCTTTTCATCGCAGGATTGCTGGGCATGGTGCTCGGGCTCGATCACGAGTTGGAGTGGGGAATCGGTACCGGAATCCCATTTCTGGCCCAACTGGAGTCGGAGAAAGGGATCGGTTTCCTGGTCGCTGCCGTATTTGCTGGCCTGTTTGTGGTCGCCTGCTGGCTTTCGACCAGATCTTCCCAGTGTCATCAGTTGATCTTCGATGCTCGGGGCATCCTGTCGCGACTACAGATGGAACAGGATGTTGGAAGTAGTTCGCTGGAAGCGGCACGGGCTCATGTATCTCGATCATCCGGAGGGCTCGATCCGGGCGACGATATCGGTGAATGCC
This sequence comes from Planctomycetota bacterium, assembly GCA_028825265.1. Taxonomy (GTDB): domain Bacteria; phylum Planctomycetota; class UBA8108; order UBA1146; family UBA1146; genus QNYK01. Next base: position 898 of record JAPKAM010000009.1, on the reverse strand, counting down.
GGGTTCGTTCGGTCCAGGAGAATCTCGATTTGTTACGCATCGCTCGCCGTGAGATTCACGTCGCGATGGGAGATCAGCCGGGCGAATCCCTGGCCGGCAAGTTGAAGAGTGTACTTGATCGAGTTCGGGCGACCCTCAAGGAGCGTCGCAAGTCTCTCGATGAGTCGAGTGACTCGGTCAAACGACTGCGTTCCAAGAGTGATCGCATTCAGTCAGAGATCCGCGAATATCAGAATCAGGATGGTCGCCGTCAGGCGCTGGCTGAAATCTCCGCAGGGAGCCGCAAGAAGTCCTTGGCGATCCGTGAAGAGATGGATATTCATCGGCTACTGGTCGAGTTACTCGATGAAACGATCGAGTCGGTCAGGATGCGTGCCGGTCCAAGTCTTGGAAAAGGACTGTGCCGATTGTTGCCGCATCTGACCGGGGGACGCTATCGCGATGCCCAGGTGACGCCAGATTTCGAGATCCGACTCTTCACTGGGGAGAAGAGCGATTTTCTCCAGACTCATGAACTCTCGGGAGGAACCCTGCAGGGATTGTCCTTCGGTTTTCGCCTCGCATTTGCCCAGGCCTTTGTCCGAGCGGTCACCGGTGCTCCCCAGTTCCTGTTCCTCGATGAGCCGTTTCCTGCGATGGATCGGCAGCGGGTTTTGCGAACGCTGCAAGCGTTGCCACGTCTGAGCCAGGAGTTGTCTCAGGTGATCGTCGCCCATCCGGACCTGGATCTCGCGGCTCGCCAGAGTTTCGACCTGTTGATCGAGACGGATCAGAGTTCCAATCGACTTGAGATCGATCTGGAGGACATGTCGCTACCCGAGGTCAGTGCTCCGCGAAGAGAGCCGGCGCAGGTACGACCCGCGTCATCCAGACGGGAGTCCGCGCCACGACGGGAGTC
>JAPKAM010000078.1 GCA_028825265.1 Planctomycetota bacterium | reverse complement strand
TTGGAGTTGCCGTTGTTAGAGTTGCCGTTGTTGGAACTGCCTCCAAAACCGCCGCGACGGCCACCGCCGAAGTTGTCCTGCGGCATGGCGATGAAATCTGCATACTGAGTGGGGCTCAGAATCTGCTCCACTTCGCTGTTCTGATCGCTTCTCGCTTGCTCCCAGAACCCCCGCATTTCACCACGAGGGAGATCCAATTCTCGGGCTTCCATGAAGAGTTGCATTCTCTCGGCGGAATGGTCGATCAGGAGAGCTGTGAATTCACTTGCACGCGCTCCGGTCAATCCGAGTTCTTCCGCCATTCGATGGGCACGTTCCTCAGCACGATCCTGCATTCGATCCTGCATCCGTTGCTCACGTTGCATACGCTCTTCATCTTGGACCGCAGCAATGGTGTCGCGAACCTGTTGATCTAATTGAGTCGATTCCAGGGGAGCCTCACTGGCGACCGAGGTGGTGGGTGTGATTTCCTTTGCGATCGCCCCGAGTGCCGAAGAGTTTCGAGCAATCTGCATCGCTACTGCAGAGACCAGTCCCTCGGGGATCTCTACATCGCCGGTGACCGGATCGACGGTAGGAACTTGCAAGGAATCGATGCCGAGGGAAGCCAAGGATTGATCACTCTGAGCGAGGCGCTCATTGAGTACCTGGATCTCATTGCGCATCCTCATGAGTCGATCCTGGATGTCGTCTACGGATTGGATAGTCCTGTAGGCAAAGCCGGCGGTCGTTAACACGAGAAGAGCAAGGATTGCGGCAATGGCTTTCATCGGTCCTCCTGAAAATTTGACGTCCCAGATGCTATAGGCGCAGATGCTTCGGCGCAGAACATTAGGCGCAGATCACTGATTTTCACGTAAATGCATCTCTAGCGTAACACCGGAGAGAAGCGATGGGTTCCTCATGAACCGAGGATTTCTTCGAGATACTTCTGACAGAGATCCAGTGTACTCCTAGCCTCGTCCTGAATCAGCGCGATTTTCTTGGAGACGGTGCTTTTCCACTCTTCATCGGTGCTTTCAAGCAGGTTTATCCTGACATTCAGGATGGCTCCTTCGAGACCGGCTCGCGCCATCCAGCAGGCGGTTCCTGCATCGGTGATGCCGGAAGGAAGCCCCTGTTGGGTGGCCCGCACGGCGAGATCCATCGCTTGCAGGCATAGCCTGGCGGTGACCAGCGGAACCTCGGTGGCATGGCGATAACCGGCTTCGGTGGCCCGATCTCGAATCGCTTTCAGTTCAGGAGTGCCTTGAGGAAGGCGCATTGCGTCGATGACCGCCTCGAACGCTGCGGTGTCCTGATCGACCGCCCTCAGTAACTCATCTTTTAGGATCTGCGCATCGATGGATAGAGCTTCCATCTGTGGGCGACGCTTTCTGAACTTGCGTTTGGCAAAGGTCAGGTTGGCGACCATCGATGAAAGTGCAGCGGCCAGCGATCCTGCCAGCGCTGCGATGGACCCGCCCCCCGGTGCCGGTGAGTCGCGAGAAACTTCATCGACAAAATCTGCCACTTCCATGCCGGTCAGTGTTCCCCGGGTCGATGGTGTTCCCAGAACCGATTTCTCTGCATCGAAAGGAGAGACGTCCGACAAGCCAAGAGATTGGATCGCAGTCTCGATTCGATCGACCACTGGAATCCCTCTGCTGGATCCTTGGGTTTCCAGGTAGTGCTCACCACTATCGATGATGGCCTCGTGAGGAACCACACCGACCACCTCGGATCCAGTCACCGCTAGCCCACGATCGGAGGCGAGTGTTCGACAGGCATCCACTACATGGTGCATGTTGGTGACATGGAAATCGGTCAGGTTGATGGAGATCTGTGCCTGCCCATATTCCGGGATGACCCAGCCCACCGCTCGACAATGCTCAAAAGACCCTCGTTTCATCACCATCTCGCCTTCGAGTGCCGTGGGATCCTGTCCGAAGAAGGAGGTCTCGTTGGCGAGGGTGGTCTGATGGCTCTTCAGGTGTTGTTCGAGGAGGTCGCGAGAAGAAAAAACCTCACCGGTGATCCCCGATGGCCAGATGTTCTCGGAGGGAAGGTAACGAAGCAATCGACCGCTGGAGTAGTAGGGAGCCTTTGGTTCGACACGAACGGCTCGTCCCTTCTCCCGGATCTCCATCGCGAGATCATTCGCCTGGCTCTTGTCACGGGTGTTCAGGTTGACGTTGTAGGCGATCAAGAATTCACGAGCCCCAACAGTGATGACGCCTGTCCTTGGAAGAAATTCCGCAGGTCCAAAATCGGGTGCCCAGGCCGGATCCGCGAGTTTTTCTGGCAGGGCTTCGTATTCTCCCTTACGAACATCGGCCAGCGATTTTCGATCATCTCTCAACGCAGCCCTGTCATACATGAACACCGGAATACCCAGTTCGTCACCGATACGTTTGCCCACTGCACGGGCGATCTCGATACATTCTTCCATCGAGATTCCACTGACTGGAATGAACGGGCAGACATCCGTGGCGCCATGTCTTGCATGGGCCCCTTGATGATTCGACATGTCGATCAGTTGCGCAGCCTTTTCGACCAGTCGAAATGCCGCTTCAGCGATGGGGACTGGAGGTCCCACCAGAGTGATGACGGTCCGGTGGGTGTCTGCGCCAGGATCGACATCCAGAACTTCAACTCCAGGCACCGCAGCCGCGGCAGCCACGATCAGATCGATGGTCGCACGATTTTGACCTTCTGAAATATTGGGAACGCATTCGACCAGTGCGCTCGATTGAGAATGTGCAGTCATGGGTTCCTCCCTGATGGGGTCATCTTGATCGCTGGTTGGTGTCGAGTCGAGACGACTTGCGGTGGTCATTCCTTGTGGGCTTTCTCAAGGTGCTCACGCAGGGGCGAGACATCAAGATCTCGAGCCGGATCTCTTCGAACGATGTGGACGTGTCCAGGACTGTTGTAGGTCTCCTGGGCATTACCAGGATTTGGATCCCCGGATATCCGAACCAGCTCGATCAAAATCGTTGGGCCGTGAATCCGGTATGAGTGACGATGTAATTGGTCGATGGATCCCCACCAGCAGAAGCGTATCGAGTCGGGGTCCGTCAGATCGAGGCGCGCTCTTTCGGCTTTCATGATGGGGGATCGTAGCAGGCCAAGATGGGTGTCGATCAGTCGATCGAGCAAATCTCGCTGCGTGGGTTCCAGTTGATCCCGGCGGATCCCTTCCGGCTTCAGCGTGACTCCTCGATCTGGACCGTGAAGGATGTCCCGGGGAACTCCTTCAGATCGTAGAGCCCGCTCCTTTTGATCCCCGTGCAGGCTCATGGCCAGTTCCATGGCGATGGTTTCTTCTGGTCCCAGCACTTCTAGACCGCTGTTGGGACCCATCGGAGACACCGTGGGAGCTGCGCCGAGGAATGCGGGGGTCGAAGAGAGCCAGCGGTTGCCATGCAGCAAGAACCTCAGCGAAATGTGGTGGCCTTCAACTCTCCATCCCCAGCGATCGGAACTGGCAGGATCGCCCACTATGCAGAAGGTATACTGCCCTGCATTTCTGGATGGATCGGCCTTTCCGGAGCGGTTCTTTTTGCTCATATCGCGCAGGACAACTTCCAGGGCGACGATGGCATTCCATTTCAGGAAGCCAGTTTCCGATAACGTGCTTCGGACCAATTTTTGAGCCTGGATGCGCTGGTCGAAGGTCATCTCGTCTAGACGAAGTCCGGGTCTTTTTCCGGGTAGAAAACTCCATCGAAAGAGGGCTTTGCTGCCGTCAGTTCCGCCCACATCCGAACGGTGCAATTTCTGCAAAGAAATCCCCTCGGTAGCGGCCAGTAGTGCCGATGCTGCGCGCGAGATCTGAACCGAAATCGCTGGAGGGATCTGGATCCCATCCGAACTCACGGGAGCGCCGATGGATTTCACAAGAATCCCCGAAAAGAGCAGCAGAGCGAGAATGAGCCTTCTTGCCGGGGTGTGTTTGTTGCCGCCGAGTCGATCGAGTTCCAGTGCTTCAGAATGTCTCATCGGAGTCCTCCTGGAGCCCATCCTGAGGCCTGAGAGCCCCTCAATAAAGCAATCCCTCATTATTTTGAAGGGAATGGGATCGTCCCGGCGGAATGGAGCGTTCGCCGTACAACTAGCCATGTGAAGAGTGCGATGGGTCTAGGGATCGCGCGTTCATGAGCGGGGAAGTCCGAGATAAAGAGGTATTTTGAGATGAAGATACGAATTGTTCTGGTCCTCACCATCCTGTTGGGAATCTGGCTGGGAACTAACACCTATTCCTCCATGTGCGCAGAGAAGACGTGGGCGGATTTTCGTCAGGACTTCACATGGCTCTCTCTACTTTCGACCCCCGATCCCACATCTTCAGAACAGACCGTCCTAAGAATAGGCCCTTCTGAATCGACCGTGTCGGCAGGGGAAGCGGTCGTCTTCGCAGAAATCATCTTGCTGACCCAAAGTATCTCGACGGCAGCGGTGAGCATCGATGATGAACTGGAGGATCTCGATGGGTTCGCTTCCACCGCCCTGAAGATGGAGAAATCGAAAAATCTACGATACAAGTTGGAGAATCTTCGCCGCAAGATCGACATCTACGTCGCTGAATACGAGTTGTACGATGATGAAGAAAATGTTCGGTTTGGAGTTAGTTTAGCCCCCGCTGGGGTGATCGCCAACTGCTGTGAGCCCGGATCCAGGGGGTTGCTGAAGATGATCGGCCTGGCTCGATCATTCTTGCGAGATTCAGATTCTGGACCACTGCAACATCTTGAAGATGAGATTTCAACGAAAGTGGTCAACTTTCTTGAGGCAGCAGTCGCACTCACGGATCAAGTCGATTTCATGTTGATGGATCTGGACAATTCGGTCAGTAACTTGGCCAGCAACTTGGCCAGTAACTCGACCTCAGAACTGTCCGCATCCGTGAGTAGCGAGGCACTGGTGAAGTCGGTCACGGCACTGACGGGAAATGGAAGAGAGTTGTTGAGCACGGTCTTCAATGCTTCTGAATTCGCGCACGCCTCACTTTTAACCAAGAAATACTGGTTTATGAGTCTGATGGGGCTGTATTGCATCGGGATTGTCATGGTCACCATCTGGTACCTTCGGTCACTGGTGGCGATCACCGTGGCAACGCGCATGTTCAAGGAGCATGGAGAAGCCTCGAAGAAACTGCTCGTCAGCCCATTCCCCTCCATCAACACCCTCGGGGAAGAGGTGAGTGCACTTGTGGGCACCCGTCGCAGGGAGTTCGACCGGATCTCGACCCAAAAGCAGCGAGAGTCGGAAATCGCAGGGGTCGTTGCTCACGAGTACGGAAATAACATCATGGTGATTGAGGGGCTGCTGACCATCGCTTCCTCGGTCCATCGAGATGGTCAGCACGAAGATGTGACAAATTATCTGGAAAAGGCGATAGAGGCTTGTACGACTGCAAAATCCATCGTGGCTCCACTGCGAGAAAGTGGAGAATCCCAAGGGAAAAAGAACAGCAAAGTGATTTCTTTGAAGAGAAGCCTTGAAACGGAAATCATTAGACTTACCGGTGAAAGCGATCAGGAGATCACGCTTGAACTCGATCATAGGTTCGATGGGATACGAGTCGACGAAGATGATTTCCTGAGCATTATTCGAAACTTGATCATGAATGCACAGAACTCAAACTCCAAAGTTGCCGGCTCAAAACTTGCAGTAGTTACTCATCCGCTGGACAAGATGGATTCAGAAATTGTCATGGGGCTTCATGAACAGACTGAAGCAGGGGTCGAGTTCATCTGCATCGAAGTCAGAGATGAAGGAGAAGGGATTCCAGAAGCGATTGGCAACCAGGTCTTTGATCTGGGGTACTCGACAAAATCTGAAATCGAACGGAAGGAACAACCCGGCGCCAGAGGTTGTGGCCTTCACATTGTGTGGAACAAGGTGAAGGACAATGGAGGCGTCATCGATTTCGTCAGAAATGCCAGCGGCGGAGTTACTTTCCGGGTCTTCTTACCGAGGGCATTGGCCAATGAAATCGAACTTCCAGTATATGAAACGGCAGAGGGCTTTAATCCAAAGAGTAGTGGCGAAGTTCTACTGGTGGAAGATAACGTCCAAGTCAGGGAACTCATCGAACTGATGCTGACTAGGGAAAACTATCACTCAACCTCCGTTTCTTCTGCGGAAGTAGCACTCACTGAAATAAATGCGAGAGGTGAAGAGAACCAATTCCGTCTGATCATCAGTGATATCAATCTGGGATCCGACTGCATGAGTGGGATCGATTTTTCTCGTATGCTTCGAAGCTTCGGAAACAACATTCCTATTCTGTTGATTACCGCTTACGCAAAACTTGAGATCCTCTCGGGGGTGTCTTTAGAAGATGAAAACCTGCAGGTTCTAGAGAAGCCATTCACGCCCATCGAACTGTATAGAAATCTCGATCGATTGATCGGTCGACCCGGCGGTGAAGACGGAAATGAAGGAGAAGCTGATTTTGAGCGGGATCAAGTGATCCCGGTCTAGATCGTGTTGCGATGAGGACTACTGTTCCTCGCGGTCTTTTCCTTGCGAAGCACCAACATGGGGTTGATCGAGAGACCCCTCAATCCGGAACCGAAGTAATCGATTCGCGATGTCGGATAAGATTGGCGCTCCTCCGAGGGTTTGCGGCTCCATGATCAAGTGGAGTTGCTGGTCGAAACCAACGACCCCTTTCCCAAGAATTTTTCCGGCCGGACTACTCAGGCGGATCGATCCCATTCCTTTGAATTCAAACAGTTGATCATGAATGGAAAATTCGAAATCGGCTTCTTTGATGCGATTATTTCGACGATTGAGGCCCTCGAAGGGGTTCTGAAGAACGCCGGCAATGATCGGAACTTGGGCCAGGTTTCCTTTTCGGATGGAGAAGAAGCCATTCCCTAGAATCGAATCAGGAGATCCGACTAGCCCATCGACTCGGGCGCTTCCCGTAGCAATCCCAGCCACGCCGGGTTTTCTGAAAAGCATCTCCGAACCCAGAGATAGATTGATATCAGTAATCTTTGTCTCCCCGGCGAATCGTCCCCCCTCTGGGGTCAAATCTGCAAAGAAGAAACCGTCGAGAGATCCGCCATAGATCTCGCTCGGTCCCAGTTCTGCCATGAACAGATGGGAGATGTCGACGGGAAGTTTTTTGATCAACCACGGAGTAGGAAATCCTTCGTCGAGTGGGTCCTGAAGTTGCAGGCGGGGGTGTTCCATTCCATAGGTGAAGTGCAAGACTCGTGGGGGGGGAAGAATGGCGCGGAATCTGGAGAATCGAAAATCTCCCTCGGAAAGCTGGCCCGTGAATGAATGCCCCACGCCTGGTTTCTTCCCGCCATGGATCTCAAATTTTGCCGACAAATCTTCGGCTCGCATGGCAAAGTTGAAACCACTATTTTCCAGTTCGCCGTCCACGTCGTACTCGACCACTTCGTCCTGAGGAGCGAGATTTCCTACTCGATATCGATAAAGAACAGAAGCCTCGCCTGACACCAGGCCTGTTAGATTCATCTGTTGAAAAAAGTTCTTCATGTCGGGTGGTAAACTTTGCACCAACTCATCTTGAGAGAGGTCCAGCCCGGGTCCTTCGCCGATCTTCTGGATGTTGAAGTTCATCGAAAGCAGTGTTGAGCCTGGTTCGGCCGCAGTTCCATTGTGCGAATCATCCGGTCCGATTTCCCCCGAAACGACCACGACTGGCGACTGCTCTGGATCTGTTTTCAATTCATCGAGACGGATCCGTCCCTCGGTACTGGAGAAGACCACCTGCCCCTCGTGGAAGACCAGAGGGTACGGCAACTTGTTGTACCGAAGTCGGATCGGATCGTTGACGCGAGCACGGACATAGATATCGAAGGGATTTCCGTCATCGATGCGGAGTTCTACGACTGTGTCGAGCGAGCCTCCCCCGGCCAGTAGATCCAATGAGCGTAGCCGTTCAGCGACTGCGTCAGGCAGTGCCGAGAGTAGTTCTGCGTCGGGTCTCAACTCAGCACATTCGATGGGGATTTCCAGGCGAGTTGTTTTTCCACCTGAAAATTCGACGACTCCCGCCGGAAGAGTGAGTTCGCTCCGACCATGGCGGCCTTTCAAATCTTGAAACAGCACTTTCCCCTTGGACGCTTCGATGATGATTTGTCCTCGAAGGTCGTCGACTCGGAAGGGGAACGCCTGATGGGAGATGCTCGCCCCCTGAGGTTCCAGCACGATGCGCAGGTCGGCCGGGGTGTCTTGGTTGGATTTTTCCATCTCGATTCGAAGGTCCGATCGACCCGATGGAGAATAGGTGTCGAAGATGTGAGAGTAGCGATCTCCCAGAGCCGTACGAACACGATCATCGAGAGGGAGTGAATGCCCTTCTATAACCAGATGCCGCTTTCCAGAAGATGCCGAGTCGAAACTTCCTCGGATGCGGATGGGTTCTCCGGTGGTACCCCCTGTGATGTCCAACTCGGTTCGGTCTCCGAGGTAGCGAACTTCGCCTTGTAAGTTACGCAGCGGATACGGGTAGTGGGTCGAACTCGCATCGACCTTCGATAGGATGACCCTGACTTCGGTGATGTTGGGGGGATAGGTTTCCCCTCCCGCGGAGATTTGTAGGCCGAATTCTCCTGATGGCGAGTAGTTGTCCCAGGCCTGCTGCAGTCTCGGAGGAAGGATCTCACGGATCCTCGGTTCAAAGGTGAGGTCGCCGATTTTCAACTGAATATCACTGCGACCTGGAGTCAACGCTTCCAGTTCGATCTCGCCCAGCAACAAGGCTTCTGATCCGAAGACTGTTCCCTTCAGTGGATTTCTGAATGAGATCGATTCGGCATTGATTTCCAACTGCCCTGCAAGGTCCTGGATCTCTAGATCGGGTTCAGAGAGATGAATGGAGCCGTCTTGGATGGTCAGAAAGGTTGAGTTCTTGACCGGTCGTGCATCTCTCAGGATCAGCACGTGGTTGAGACTGGCCAGTCCGGATGGCTGATAGCGATCCCAGAGCAACTGAAGTGCGGGCGGTACCCGATCCCTGAGTTGTGGATTCAACTGGATCTGGTCGACTTCGAGTGACAATTCGAAATCACCCAGGGACAAACGCCCTCCCCCGTCAAGGCTGATACTCTGGACTGAACTGTCGTAGGCCACTCCGTCCAGTGTCCACAGATCGGGGTCGTCTGGAGAGACTTCGAGGCGCAGTTTTGAAACTTGCATCCCGTCCGGGCTGTGCGCCACGGTGATCGGACAGGTATCCACCCGGAGATCGGTAATGATCAACTCCGGTGGAGTGAGTGCAGTGCTTTTCTCTGCGCTGGGATCGGAAGGTAGACTCGGTCCTTGTAGCGGAGCAAACGCATCTCGGAGTACATCGAGAATGGTCAGATCTCCCAGATGATCTCTTTCCAGCATCAGGTTGGAACCGGTGATCTCAATACGACTCAACTGAGCGACTCCGGTGATCAGGGACCAGGGTTCAAAAGCGATGCTCAGCTCTGGAATTCGTACCAGCTCTGCGTATCTGCTGCCCGGGGGCGAGTGGATCACCAGATTCTTCACCTCGATGTGAGCGGGCCACTTCCAGCTGACATCTCCCAGTGAAAACCCGGAGGTGAGCCGATCCCCCAGCATCGTTTGAGCTCTATATTTCATCTGTTCAGGGCTCAGCACCTGGGTCACGACCCAGAATCCGACACTGAAAATCAGTGCCGGCAGGATCACGGTAAAGAACAGATATCGTCTCAATCGGGCACGTTGCCGAGTTCGTGTCGGTTTCTGGCGACTCCTGGGGAGGGGAATCGGTGGAGGCAGGGGCTGGACATCGCTGGGCTCGTTCATCGATTCAACTCCCTTCTAGTTCCAACTCGTCGGCAATCGTGGTCCGGTGATGACGCAAGATGCGTCTTCCCAGCAGGCAGGTCACTTCATAAGGAACGATCCCGCACCAACGCGCGATGTCCTCGACATCGATGCGCTCGGTCCGGTCGCTTCCCAGCAGGGTGACCTCGTCTCCCACGACGGTTCCTTCTACTTCCGTGACATCGATCACGGTGTAGTCCATCGTCACTCGCCCGACCACCGGCACTCGCTTTCCCCGAACCAGCACCTCTCCTTTGTTGGACAGTGTTGAGGGGAATCCATCGTGATACCCGATGGAGATCGTCGCCAGGCGGCAATTCCGCACTGTGGTATAGGTTCCACCATAACCGATCGATTGTCCTGGTGGGTGATCTCGCAGGTACACGATCTGGCTCTTCAACGTGAGTATGGGGCGAAAGAGTTCCCCCCCAGGAAGGTCGCCGGAGAGCCCGTAAATGGCGCCTCCGATTCGTACCATGTTGGCCTCGGGGGCAGCACTTCGCAGTGCAGCAGCACTGGAATCGATGTGAATCAGGGGCGGATGAATGCCGTTTGCAGACAGATTGCGGACGATGCCCTCGAGCACTGCTCGCTGCCGGGAAACTTGGTCCGGGTCACTGGGACGGGGAAGATGAGTTCCGACGCCTTCGAGTCGTAAGTGAGAACAGCCAGCGATGGTCAGGGCGTGCTGGGTGGCCTGTTCTGGGCTGACTCCCAGTCTTGCCATCCCCGTATCGATAAGGAGATGGACGGCCATCGGTTGGTCGAGTCGTCTGGCGGCCTCCTGAAGTACTTCGATTCGACCTGGAGAGTGGACGGTCACCGAAACACTTTCTTGGATGAGAAGATTCAGATCAGGCTCCACCAAGGCACCGAGAACCAGCACCGGCGATGAAATTCCAGCCTCGCGCAATTCCAGTGCTTCTCGTGATGTACCGACACCCAGGAAATCAATTCCATCGACTTCGAGTCGCCTTGAAATTGGGATCGATCCGTGACCGTATCCATCCGCTTTGACCACGGCGAGGATCTTCTTCTCGGGCAGCAGCCTTCGAAGATTCCGGAGGTTCTCCGAAACGAGATCGAGATCGATGGTGGCCCATGCACGTTGCGGTTTCACGCCTGTTCCTCCCCGGCGAGACGACGACGTCTCACTTCTTCGGCTCGACTGACTCGCATGTACCTGGGATTCAACAGGTGTGGTGAGTCCCAGCCTGGCGGGGATTCGCCACCGGCGAGGATTTGGTGGACCTGAGCGATGGCGATTTTTAACCCCTGGCGTGCGGTGGGTTGATCCCATTGCACGGGGCCGGTTTCCAGTTTGATCTCCAGTTGTGGATTTCGACTGCCGAGACCGATGAAACGGGTTCCTTCTTGGTTGAGGAGTGGCAGTTGATCCCGGTGGCTGGCCAGTTCCTCGCCATCTTTCACGACTCCCTCGGTACCGACCTGATAGAAGCCGACATCGAGGTCGCCACTACTGGCATCGAGCAACACTCCCCAGCGACCCGGCTCGTCAATATTGCTCGCGATGATTTCCAGTGACGAGATCCCCAGCGACGGGATCCCCAGAGCCCAGGCGATCGCCTTCGCGGCAGAGACTCCGATACGGACACCGGTGAAGGAACCGGGTCCAGCACTCACCGCAATCGCGCACAAGTTCTGGCGCGCATCGTTGCGCTCCACGATGGCATCGATTCGCGGTAGCAATTCCTTCCCGTGGACGAGACCAGGACTGAACAGCTCTTCATCGACTTGTTGACCATCGAGGGTGCCGAGAGCGACGGAGCCATCGCGCTGGCTCGTCTCGATCATCAGGATCCAACCATCGGAAGGCATCTTCATCGAGACCTCTCCCCGTAACGCTGCTGGAAGGCGACGGCATTCTTGGCGTACTTGGCTGCAGAAGAGAAAAATGCGCTACGCTCTTCATCGGAGACGGTTCGAATCGTTCGCCCGGGAACGCCCACCACCAGAGACCCGGGTTCGATCTTGCTTCCCGGAGACACCACCGCACCGGCGGCGATGAGACTTCCGGCACCCACCTCGACATCTTCCAACAAAACAGAGCCCATTCCGATGAGAGAGCCAGCTCCGATGGAGATGCAGTGAACAATGGCTCCATGGCCGATGGTGACATCGTCGCCGATCACCAGCGCTTTCCCGGGGTCGGCGTGAAGTACCGATTGGTCCTGCACATTGACCCGCTCACCGAGAATGATCGGTGCATCATCGCCTCGTAACACTGCCCCGTACCAGATCCCACAGCCGCTTCCGATCCGCACATCGCCGACGATGGTTGCGGAGTGGGCATGAAACCAGCCATCGACCTGGTGGAACCCCGCTCCGATGTCCAGATCGACCGGTATTCCAGGTATTGACCGATGTTGGTAGTCGTTGGGTGCGATTGGCGGATCTTCCGCTGTCATGTGATCTTCTCCATCGTCTCTGATAGATCCCTTGTCTAAGGTGGCACCGGCTCACGATAATCAGCGGAGAGCCAGGCGGCAACGACTGCAGACGAAGGAGATGAAAATGCCTCATGCCATTCTCCAGGGCGGATCCTCGATCCCGGCCCTGTGGGAGAATTTCGAGCCTCACCAGGAGGTCTCTGGATCCGCTGTACTGCAACTGGAAGCGGCCTTTCTACGCAAGGATCGCTGTCAGTTGTTGATTCTTGCGCTGGCGATAGAGAACGGCGTCACCCAGAGATTCTTCATCGTGGTGGCCAAAAAAGGCGACAACATCGCCATTCGGTGCCAGCATCACCAGGCATTTGAGAAGACCAGTGGGGTGCAGACACTGGTGGCGACGGTGGTGAAGAAACTGGTGGCGGGGGGGGCGGTGGTGCAGCAAACCAACCTGGCCGGTCTGGATCGGAGCCGCTAGCGAGCGGCGGCCTCGACCAGTGCTTGGACCCGCGCCACATCGACCATCCGATCGACCTGACCATCTTGCTTGAGAGATGTGCCGACGATGGCGGCGTCGGCGATCGCTAGGATGGCGGCGACATTGGCCACATCGACGCCGCTTCCGGCCACCAGAGCCGTGGAGGGGATCGCTTCCCTGACCTGTACCAGTTGATCGAGATCGAGCGAGGCCCCGGTGGCGTTGCCGGTGATGATCACGGCATCCGCGCGTCCTCGTCCGACCGTCTCCACCGCCGCTTTGGCCGCATCGAATCCCTCTGGATGGAGGGCGTGTTTGACGCCCACATCCGCAGCGATGGCCACCTGACCAGCATCGATACTGATCTGCTGACGAAGCGTCTCGTGGGCTCGACCCGAAATCCAGCCCTGGTCGGTGAGGACTGCAGATGTATGAACATTCACGCGGATGAAGGTCGATCCTGTGGCTGCTGCGATGGCCAGTGCCGCTGCCGCATCGTTGCGAAGGACGTTGACACCCACAGGAAGTGCGCCAGCGAGTAGGCAGATCGCGCGCACCACGACACTCATCTCGGCGACGGTGGTCGCTTCTACCGCAGAAGGAGTGAAGGGGGTATCGCCAAAGTTCTCGACGATGATGCCGTGGACTCCACCGTCGATCAGCGCCTGAGCATCGGTCAGTGCCGAGTCGAGAATCTGCTGGCGAGAGCCACGGTAGCCGGGACTTCCTGGCAACGGGGTCAGATGCACCACTCCGATGATCGAGTTCGATTGCACAGCAAAGGGGAAACTCATCGCACTCCTTCCGGATTCGCTGGAAGTGTACCTCGAAGCGGTCGGTGGATCAGTGGAGATTGAGGAGGAGAGCCATCGGCGGTGCGTCCGGGCGAGGGATCGGACAAAATCCTCAAGATCCTCGAGAGCCGCGGGAGCGGCGGTTCCCGCGAGATCTTCGCTGGAGAAATTCCCGTTGAGGAGGATTTGGCTAGAAAAAGACACGGTGACTTTCGCAGCGGTGAC
>JAPKAM010000077.1 GCA_028825265.1 Planctomycetota bacterium | reverse complement strand
CAAAGATGTGATGCTTGCAGTCCCATTTAAAACCCTTCAACATGAAAGCGCATCAGGATCGAGGGGGCTGGGTCGTCCATTGAAGCCAAGGCGCTTCGGAGGCAATCCTGGCCGGGGAAGGATAGAGCGCGAACGGAATTCGTTTGGCGTTTCGATCCCAGGGGAAAGGTCAGGCCGGCCCCCTCTACTTGTTGCACTCTCACCCGATATTTTCCAGACTCGAAATTTTGATCCACCTTGTGCGGATTCGATTGGATCTTCTGGTCTTCTGCCGGCATGCGGATCTGCCGGCCCGGAACTCTCGGCTGGCTGGCGTTTCTACAAGGCCGGGCCACTCCTGCTCCCGTCAGGACGGACTCCCCACAGCGCGGACTTCCAACAGAACGGACTCCAACGAACTTGCGCTTCATTTTGGCTGGAGATCGAGAGCTGGAGAATCGAACTCATCTTTTCGTGGCTTCGGATGTCACTCGAGGTGCATCGCGTAGGTCCGTTCTACGGATCGATCACCGCTCGGATGATTCACCGGCTGCTGGCGGCTCTTCATCGGAGAGGGAGTCGCGACCTCGTTGCTTCAGCAGAGCGTTGCGAAGCAAGAACTCGATTTGAGCATTGATGCTGCGTAGGTCGTCATCGGCCCAGCGCCGCAGTTCACGGTGGAGCCGCTCGTCGATCCGTAGCAGGAATGATTTTCGTGCCATCGTCAGCGAGCCCGCCCCGGGCCTGCCCTGTAGCTTCCGGGCTCTAGGCCGCGCCGGATCATGTGTAGAGGCTTCCCGTGTTGATCACCGGTTGGGCATCATTGTCGCTACAGAGAACCACTAGCAGATTGCTGACCATCGCTGCCTTGCGTTCATCATCGAGGTGGACCACCTGGTTGGCCTCGAGGCCGCGGATCGCCAGCTCGACCATGCTCACTGCGCCATGAACGATCTTCTGTCGCGCTGCGATGATCGCTGAGGCTTGCTGGCGTTTCAGCATCGCACTGGCGATCTCTGGAGCATAGGCGAGGTGATTGAGGCGAGCCTCTTCGATCGCCACTCCCGCCTTCTCGAGGCGAATGGAGAGTTGCGATTTGAGTGCCTCGCTGACCTCCTCGGTGGAACTGCGAAGAGTAAACTCGGTGGGGGATTCATCGTCTTCCTCGCCGTGATCGTAGGCGTAATCATTGGCCAGGTGACGCAGCGCAGACTCGCTCTGAACTCGCACGAAATGAGCGTAGTCATCGACATCGAAAGATGCCTTGGCGGTGTCTTCCACGCGCCACACCACCACCGCAGAGATCTCGATGGGATTGCCGCGTTTGTCGTTCACCTTCAGCTTCTCGCTGTCGAAGTTGCGCGCTCTTCTGGAGATGCGGGTCTTGGTCAGGAATGGATTGGCCCAGAAGAATCCGCTTCGAAGTTCGGTTCCCCGGTAGTTTCCGAAGAGCAGTAAGACGCGGGCTTCATTGGGTTGCACGGTGAAGAGACCCAGCAGCAACAACAGGATCACCGGAATCGAGATGGCCGCCGCAATTTTGAGCGGAATTGGAGCCGCGACCAGCAGCGTAATGGCACCCGCCAGGAGCAGCAGGGCAAGGAACAGGCTGTTCCAGCCGTGGGACACCTGGACAATCTTCTCTTCAGTTTCTTTCATCGGATCTCCATTCGATCAAGGGATACCAACATGATATCACAGAGATATCTTAATGATAGAGCCTGGTCGAGCGGAAAATTGTTCGCCGATGGAATCGTTACTCGGGCCTATCAAGCGGTTTATGTATCTAGATTGGAGTTATGTCGGGTCCTTGTCGGGAGCGACGAAGGTCACCGCGTCTCCTCAAACTCCTGCTCTTCAGACTCTTCCTGGACCTTCCGTTTGGGTCCGAATTCCCACCCCAGTTGCACCACTGGCCCGCTGAAATCGAGGCTTTGATCGAGTCCGCCGTACTGGTGGATGGTTGCCATCCGCCAGCCCAGTTGCAGGCTGATGTTGGAGTCGGCGGGAGTGTATCCGAGCAGGAAGTTGGCACGTTCGGTCCTCTCACCGCCGGGACTTTTGGGCAGAAAACTTCGTGCATGACCGAGGGTGTACTCGGCGATCCACTGCAGCGATGCGTTGCCCTCATGGCGTTTCTCCTGATCGAAGAGATCGATCGGTTCGCGCCAGCGTAATCCCACCTCCAGTCCGAGACCGTGGAATTGCCCAGCCCCGATGGTGGAAAGGGTCAGTGAAGTCCCTGCCAGGAAAGTGAGGCGAGGGGGAATTTTGGAGAAGAACTCATCGTTGACGCCATCCGGATCGGGCACCTTGAGGACGGGCCCAGTATCTCCCACCAGGATGATCTCTCGTCCCTTTGCAGAACGATAGCGAGCTCCTCCATCGGGCACGTTTGCGTGGCCATCTGAGCCGAAGGTCCAACTCGATTCCGAGTACTCGAAGTTGTTCCACGGAGTCCCGGGAATGGCGGCGGTTTCCCAGCTGGTGTTTCGGTGATGATGGGTCCATGCCTCCGAAGTACTGGCCACTCCCGCCAGGGCAATCGTCGAATCGGAGAAGGAGAAGCCATCGCTGGAGGAGCGATCCCCGTCGATTTCCAAGGAACTTTCCAGGGGATTTTGCAGAGGACTCTCGAGGTGGCCGAGCAGCTGATTCTGAACCAGTCCACAGCCAGAAAAGAGCAGTCCGCACAACATCCCGAAGAGCAGCATCGCGACTCGCCAACGTCGTGGTGGATTCGGGTATAAATGGCCCATGCGGCGGTTATGGCTCACCTCTGGAGACGTTCCGCTAGAGTGAAAACTGCCAACCAATTCAATCGTCATCTGATTTTCCTTCCGGTAGGGGCCCAAGAGAGACGGATGAACGCTCGTTCTATTCAGAAGCAAACCAAAATCATCGGCTTGAGCCCGATGGCGCCGCTGGATTGAGTGGTTTCAGGCCCCTATGGTGCTTCTGAGACTCCCGCTTGGGGTCACCCTAGTGACTCTACAGCAACGTGACTCAACAGCATCGTGAACCCCACAGGCCAGAGGACGGTCACCATGAAGCACGCCCATCATTCATCGACGATCAGTCGTAGGGGATTTTTATCCGCCTCCGCGACTGCGGGATTACTCTGGAGCCCTGCTCTGGCTGGCTGCGGATCACTGGAGATTCGCGATGAAGCCGCAGATGAAGCGCGAAATGTCATCTTCTTGGTCGCGGATGGAATGAACACAGGTACCTGGACTCTCGCCGACTACTATCTTCAACATCAAACCAAGCAACGCACCGAGTGGGTCCAACTGTATCAGGAGCGTGCCGTGACTCGGGCCCTGATGGAAACCTGTTCCGCAAACTCGCGGGTGACCGATTCCGCGGCGGCAGCCAGTGCCTGGTCGACCGGAGTCCGGATCGATAACGGAGCCATCAATTTCGCTCCCGACGGCTCCGAGTTGACCCCGATTCATCGACGAGTTCAGCAGAGCGGCCGCAGTACTGGTCTGGTCACCACCACCCGGGTCACTCATGCGACACCCGCAGCGTTTGCCGCCAATGTGAAGATTCGCGGGGAAGAGGACACGATTGCACGCCAGTACCTCGAACGAGAAGTCGATGTCTTGCTCGGTGGCGGAGAGAAGAACTTCTCGGCCCAGACTCGAGCCGATGGAATCGATCTGAAACAGCAGTACGAGCAGGCTGGATACCAGATCCTGGAGTCCAGAGAGCAACTGTTGAACTCGGGGGAAGAGGGGGCAAAGCGACTGCTGGGCCTGTTCTGGCCGAGCCACTTGCCTTACAGCATCGACCGAAACCAGCAGCCGGAAATCGCCCAACAGGTTCCCACTCTCGCCGAGATGATGCGCCGCGCGCTGTCGACCCTGGAGCAGAATCGTCACGGATTCCTGCTACAGGTGGAAGGAGGAAGAGTCGATCATGGGGGACACGGCAACGACGTCGGGGCCATCGTTCATGACCAGCTCGCCTTCGATGAATGCATCGCCGTGGCCCGGGAGTATTCTCAGCAGCACTCGGACACTCTGGTCATCGTGACCACTGATCATGGGTGCGGGGGTTGTCAACTCAATGGTGTCGGCAGTGGCTACCGCGATACGGACCAAACCTTTTTCTCCGGCGTCGAGGCCATCGGTGCCAGTTACGAGTACCTGCAATCGGTGTTGCCATCGATGGAAGCAGATCAGTTCAAGGCACTGGTCCAGCAGCGCTTGCAGATCGAGATCGATGAGCCACGCCAACAACAGTTGGTCGTCGCCCAAGCCACGGGTGGCTATGCGGTGGCCAATCAGCTTCGCTCCTGGCACGATTCCTTTGCGCGCACTGGGGTCAACTGGACCAGCGGGAATCACACCGGGGAATTTGTCGAACTGTGCGCATGGGGACCTGGGAGTGCGGCCATCGACCCATGGATCCGAAACATCGACCTTCAGCCGGTGATCGGCCGGGCACTCCAACTGTCCTGAGAAATCCAGCGATCCTTGCTGGAATCGGATCGAAGCAGCGTGATCGCAGCGTGAAAGCAGCATGAAAGCGTGACCCGCTAGCAGTGGTTGAAAGACGATCTCACACCTATGGTCGATCTGAACTCAAGATCAAGGCGATGAGCGACTGCGTACTAAAGCCTGCTGGAGCGAACTGCGGCTGGTATCGATGCTGAGAAAACAATGTACAGCACTCCATATTCCTCGCACATTGTGCCATCATGAAAGATGAGACGACTGCCCAGAAGCGCACAACTGTTGGAAACGAGCTTGGCAGGGCTCCACCGCGAAAGTTAGGTCTGTCTTGAGAAGTGTTGGTCTACACCAGACGAAAGCGACCCTCTTCTGGGCCCTCTTCATGACCCTCGCTTTGGTCATGAGCGCGTCAGCCCAGGGTTCGTTTTCCACCGGAGATTCAGAATTGGAAAAGTGGATCGTAGATCCCAAACTTCGATTCGATGATTGGCTCGATGAGGAGAGGCCGTCCCTCGAAATCGTTTTCGATGTCAGCATGAGAATCGTCGAGAAGAGCGGTGGTTCTGAGACGGGCCTATTGAACTGGGTGGGAATCGATCTGATCGATCGGCTTCACTGGGATGGATTTCCCATTGCAACCATCTTGTTTCAAGCCTTTGTCGTCGAGGTCAATGACCTCCCTGCAACTCCCATTATCTTTGATGATTCTCGGGATTGGCAACTCCAGTGGCGGTTGGTTTACCTCGATTTCGATCGTTGGTCGCACAAGGGAGTCTCCTGGAAGGTGGGGCACTTAGAGGTGCCATTTGGACTGGAGTGGACGAGTGAGACCAACGGAACCCTACGACAGTACACCAACGCCAAAAATCTGGGGGTGAAAGCGGACTGGGGAATGAGCGCACACGGTACCGTCGATGGCCTCGACTATGAAGTTGCAGTGACGCGCGGTAGTGGCAACGAATACCGAGATGTCAGCAATAATCATATGTTCGCCATGAGAATCGGCGCGAGCCTGGATCAAAATTTCTCATACGGAATTTCATACTTTGACGCCCAACTGACCGGGCAAGATGCACCGATAGGAATGGACGCATTTCCGAAACCGAATCGGGTTCGATACGGTGTCGATGCCCGGTGGAACTTTCCCAGCTTTCAGTTGCTGGGAGAGTACAGCCGGGGGACCAATGACGATCTGGACGTGTGGAATACCCTGCTGGAGGCCAATATCCACACTTCCGACGAGCGAGGTCTGGCTTACCTGCAAACGGTGGGATCGGCCACAAAGGGCGATTCTAGCTGGTCTGAACAGATCCAGGCCCATCTTGGGGTGAAACGGCTGATGGGACCAAGCCTCTCTCTCGAGGCGCAATGGACTCACGACCTCGAATTACCAGGAAATGCCCCGCTTGGGGATACAGGAGTGCTTCAGATTCGTTATCGTTTCTAGGAGGTGTACCCGAATGAACAAGAAACCCTGGAGGTGCGTCGCACTGCTGCTGGTGATTCAAGGGTTGATTCCTGCGACTCTGATCTACGGTCTGCCCGCCGCCGGTTCACCCGCCAGAAGCGCAGATCGTCCCGATCGCTCGACTCCATTTTGTTCCTCACCGACCTACAATCACCATGCATCCCAGCTCTTTTCAGAGATTGAATTTGATGATGTGATCGAGGTTTCCTTTCGGATCGATGATCAACTTCGCAAAAGAATCCAGACGAAACTCGATTCAGATTTCCTTACTTATGATTTATTGGGGAAACACGTCATGTATTTCCCCGCGACAAAATCGAAGATGCCGCTTGGAATGATGCACTTTCGGAAGATGGCTGGCAGTAAGTTTGGACTGATCACTGTCGGTTGGAGGATGGATCTCAAGTTCAAGCTGGTAGATTTCATAGTCGAGGGACGGGACCCCGCTACGTTCAAGATCATGGAGATGCGGGATGAACTAAAGCAGCGATTTAGAGGAATGAGTTCCGACCTGTTGGAATCATGGCTCGATGATGGCACTACCCATCTCTCAACTGTCGGCCAGAAGGAGCTTCAGGTGGAGAACCAGGATGAGGGAGTGCATGATGTCCTTGGGATCATGGTGTGGCTGGCTCGATTGACGATGACTTCGGCGAAGCTCAAATTTTCAGAACAGGAAAATGCGGTTCCGGCGATGGAGAGCAACGAATCACCCATGATGGAGTACATGCTTCAATTTGTAGCGATTCCAGAGCCACTGATCGAGCAAGTGGAGGATCTGCAAAGGGTGACTAAGAGTGAGCTGAGGGCCGCCTGTAACGCCGTAAAGAAGGTGAAGGATCCGTCAGTTTCAGAGATCGACTGCAAAGTAATTTCAGCGACCCGGATTCTCATGAGCGGTAGCCGCGAGCCCTATTATTCGGTCGATTCTGAAATGAAAACGAATGGCTCGCTGACAATTCGCTGGATCGTGAATTCGCAAATCGAATTGATCGGTGTACATATCTTGGGTGCTAGCGAGGAACTGTCCGAGGAAACGAAGAAGCGCGAGAGAGCAGCCCTGGAGAAGGAAATCGGCGCACGGTGGATCCCAGAAGCCGAGTGTTCATCCGGCACAAGAATCTTGGTGAACCGCGCATTGCTGCTGTGCAAGATGCTCAAGAAAGTGGATCAATAGGCATGTCGATTCGTTCTATCCTACTGGTGATACTTGTGATTTCCATGGCGGCATCCGTGGCGTTTACTTTCAAGATGATGGAACATAGTAATACAATAGTTAAAATGAATCTGGATTTCAAGACCCAGAAAAATGACGTGGACCTGCTCCATGAAATGCTGGAAAGAGATCTTACTTTTTTATATCTGATGACTGATCTCACACGTCAGCTCGATCTGTCTCAGGAGATAGGAAACAATCGTGCTGCGACGCTTCTCAAGCCGATCGAGCTGATTCGAAAGAGACTGCTGACAGAAATCCCCAACAAGATGGTGTCGAGGCTGGACACGTGGGAGCAGGAACTGGGGCCATATGCACAAGAGATCGGCGAACAAAGTTCGGTTTTAGCCCTCAAGGATGCTCGCAGCAGTTTGACGAACCTCCAAGTGGAAATCGAACATTGGTTCGAAGCGGCGGATCTCTATATAAATGATGAGGCTGTTAATTATGATACGATAGTCTCGTTGACAAATAGGATGCCTTTATTGAGCGTGAGCCTGGGAGAGGCCATCGCCGACTTCACGGCGAAGGGCTCCGATCTGTCCGTCAGTCTGCTCGAGCGGAATAAAGACCGTATGGTGCTCCTTGCAGTAGGTTCGCTGATCCTTTTGGCGCTGTTCATCTATTTTTCCAGTCATGTGATTGCTGGCCCATTGGAGCGACTCAGTGCTGCGTCAACGGCAGCAGAGATGCCCGGGGGCGAGTTTATTCTGCCTTCCGATCCGTTCCTCTTCAAAGAGAACCAGATTCTCGCCGAAGCGATTGCAAGCCTTGTTGCTGCGAGGAATAGCCAGCAACAAAAACTCGAGGCAAAGGTCAGCAGAAGAGACGCCGAATTGGCTCATCTCATCGGAATGGATCAACTCGGAAGCGTTGCCGGAAATGTGGCTCATGACTTTTCAAATTTCCTGACCATCGTGATCGGTTATGCCGAGATGTCGTTGAAGAAAGATCTTTCCGACGACCTGCGGAAAAATATCGAACAGATTCTGAATGCCGCCTCCGGCGGAAAGGGAGTGACAGACCAACTTCTCAAGATTAGCCGTAGATCTCTTAGTGATTTAGTTGCCGTTCCAGTGTTTCTGCCAGAAGTGGTCGCAGCAATGGAGCCGTTGTGGAAGCCGTTTCTGGGGCCGACCATCGAGATGGAAATGGAGCTTCAGGACGATCTGGGGAATGTCCTCATCGAGGAACAAGCGTTGACTCAGATCGTCATGAATCTTGTGACCAATGCGCGCGATGCGATGCCCGATGGAGGCAAGATCAAGATTTCCGTCTTGAATGGGTCACAGTTCCATAAGATTGACATGCCCGCACATCTGGATGCCTCGCTGAAATATGTGGTGATCGATGTCTCAGATCAGGGTGTAGGAATTCCAGACTCGATGCGCAAGAAGATGTATCAACCTTACGAGAGCACCAAGGGTAAGGGTAAGGGAACAGGTTTTGGACTGTCGATTGTTCATAACATGGTCCATGGCGCAGGAGGTGGAATCACATATATCACAGAGTTGGGACGGGGTACCAGTTTTCAGGTCTGGCTGCCCGAACTGGAGTCGCCCGTTTCGACACCGACCCATGGAGCCAGACTATTATTGATCGAAGATGAAGCGGAGTTGCGGGAGCTTGCTGTGCTGGCTCTTGAAGCCGAGGGGCATGAAGTGACCTCCGCTGCCAGTGGAGTGGTGGCGATCAAGAAACATGAGAGCGACCTGTCTTCATTCGATGCCGTCATCTCTGATATTCGAATGCCGGGAATGGATGGCGACGAGGTGATCAAGAGATTCAGGAAGAGACACCGTACATTACCGGTTCTGTTCATCTCGGCGCATAGCTTCCGGGAGATTGAAGAGAATTTTGAATCCACGTGCCCGACATTGTTCCTGGAAAAGCCATTCTCGACTGAAGAACTGAATCTCCGCGTCCACGAGCTACTGAATCTAAAAAACCGCTAACTTCTCGTCGATGACCCTGGCCGAATTGTCGGGATTTCCGGTTCAGGGTGTGCCGAGCAACGCTTGTGCAGTTGCTGGCGCAGCGAGGCGATGAAACTCGGCCATGAAGGTCGCTTCGTCAGGAATATAGAATCCTTCACTAGGCCAGCGCGATCCGATTTCCGGTTGTTCGCTGAAGGAATCGATCTTTCGCAGGTAACCGCGATAAGCACCGGCGAGGCCACTTCTCACCGCACGAATAATTTCCAGATACTCAGCGCTGCTGACCTTCTCCTTCGGGTAGCTCCAGGTGGTGGCTCCCATGATGTCGTCGATCTTCCAGTCCTTCTTCGGTGACTTTGGGTGTTGGTTGTGACAAGTCACACAGGCGGCGACGGAGGCGAAGTCTGGATACATTGCCGTGTACTGATTTGATTTTTCTTCGTGAAAGAAATTGGAAACTCGACTCCTCAGAATGCTCTCGAACTTTGATAGTTGAATGCCGGAAAATTGATTCGATTCTGAGATGGGCTGATGAGATCCGAGGTAGAGCAAAAGTGGAATCGGGTCCTGGGCGATAATCCGGGCAGACTCCCTCAGGAATAATGCGGGCAAGGGCCCAGCATGAACATTCTCATCTTGCCATAGTTCATCGAACTTCAATTGAACCTTGAGACCGGCTCCGACGATACGCTTCGTGTACAAGGTTCGCGCGATTTCATTCTCGGTAGCCACAGTCTGGAACACCTGTTGGATCGGGATCCAGCCTTCCCCTGAATCGACCACCGACTCTGAAAGGGGAGCGGGCGCGGTGACCAGCGCCCAGACGATGAGAAAGGTCAGGAACAGTGCCAGCAGATGTTTGGTTGTGATCTTCATCGGGGGGTTCCCCTTTCGTCTAGGTAGGATGTTCTGATCTCACCGTAAGGAGCAGGGGAAACGCCATCGAAATAATCTTGCACAGCATCGAGCGCATGAGCGCTGTCCAGATCTCGTGGAGTCTGCTGGAGGTGATTCTTGTGGAAATCGTGACACTGAAGGCAAGTCTCCCAGCGACCGCCCTCGACCAGTTCGACATGACTCGGATTGGCCACCTCTACTTCCAAGGAAACATCAGCATGGCAATGTGAACAGAAATTGCCGGGTACTGTCAGGTTCAGACCAGAGTGATGATCGTGACAACTCCCGCAACGGTGAGGTGCGATCAAATCTCGCACTTCACTGAATCGAAGTTCCATCATCAAGTGCTCTGCGTGTGGGTCAAGTTTGTTTCTATGACAGTCCAGGCAGTCGTTATTGGTGATGGTCTTGGTTAAGAAATCGACTGAACTGCTGCGAAAACCGAGCCAGTATTGAAGATTGGCCTGAACCTGTTGTCGAGCAGTGCCATCGGCCGGGAAATGACACGAGTCGCAGGCATGATTCTCGTGCATGTCGCCCTTCCCTCCTGGGCTGAGCCAAGATTCTTGCGGGGGAACCGCGAGAGCCCAGACGACCAAGGAAGAGAGGATTAATCCGACGATGAAGGGCGATTTACGGATAGAAATTACCGACATCTTCAGGGTCCTCCATGGCCAAGGATGACCCAGATGTGAAACAGTGCCAATGCGGAGAGGATGATGGAGAGTCCGATGTGAGGAAACAGCCACCACTTCAAGTAAACTTGCTGAAACTTCATGTCTGAAAAGAATGTTCGATCGAACGCCCCGACCAGCGAGTTGACCAGAAAAATCACAGTGATCAGGGTGAGTAAGCCCATCCCCACCGAGTTTCCATGAAGCAACAGTAACAAGGGCGCCATGGCGCCGAGGCGTCGGTGCCATGGAAGGGTACGAGCGGAGTTCGAGCCACTTCCAAGGGCCCTTTGAAACGGAAAGATCCACTGTGAACTGAGGAAGAGAAGAAGCCCTCCTCCCGAGATCCAGTGCCCTGAAGTGGTTTGCTGCCACAGTTTCAGACCGACTGGAACCGAATCACTCCACAAGACGATGGCGGTGAAGATGACCGTCATCAAGGTCAAGAGACTGGAGGTCCGATCCTTCGTGATCGGTTTCGATGCCGCCAGTTCGGTCGGTTCAAATTGCTCACGAGCGATGTGGAGATCAGGAACTTTCAACTGCTGGAGCCAGGCAGTGAGATCGTGTTCGAATTTCTCGGGACCGCAGATCATCC
Organism: Planctomycetota bacterium; assembly: GCA_028825265.1. Taxonomy (GTDB): domain Bacteria; phylum Planctomycetota; class UBA8108; order UBA1146; family UBA1146; genus QNYK01. Next base: position 2,670 of record JAPKAM010000077.1, on the reverse strand, counting down.
AGTGAGCATCGGGGTGAGAGGAATGGTATCTGGCCAGGTCATCGAAGCAGAGACTTTCTCCGGCGGCACTCAGTCTGGAGTGGTATTCGATCGAATCGAACTCCTTCGAAATAGAAGTCAATTCATCGAAGTAGATCAGTTGAGGCCGAGTCCTGGCGGAGTGATCGATGATCAGTCGTGTGCCGCTGGAAATCCTCGCACGAGTTCTTGCCATCGAGACTGCCGGGGTTACACCGATGCCGGCCACCAGCATCACGACCGTGGAATCGCCATTGAGATTAGAGGTGAAAACTCCACGAGGAAAACTGAGTCGTATCTTTGCCTGTCGAAGATCGACCTCACTGAGCCACCGCGAAAATAGCCCGTGGGGCTGCCTCTGCATGGTGATCTCGCGCCATCGATCTTCATCCCCGGCACAGGTGAGGGAGTATGGGCGAGAGACCGGAGTGCCATCGATCTCCCCTTCGACCAGGATGTGTTGTCCAGGTCTAAAGAAGAGTAACGGTGTATCCGTCACCGGCGTGAAGCGAATCCTGAAGGTGTCCGGAGCGATCTCTAAAGTCTCGAGGATTTTGAAATCAGAGAAGGGCTCATGGCCACAGGCGAGTTCAAGATCCCCTCTGCAGCCCCCGCATACGGTGCCGGCGCCGGTCAGGCGCATGATGGAATCCACGCCTTGGCAGCCGTCGAGGACGGCTTCTTCAATTTCATCACGCTTGATCTGCATGCAGTGGCAGATGATCGAGTTATCGATGACGTCCTCGAAAAGGAGTCCCGTTTGTTCGAAGCGCTCGAGGACTTCAAGACTTAGAGTTTCTTTGTTTCGGATGGCCTCGACGATCCGACCTGATTCTATGCACGGGCCTGTGAGTCTTGCTCCGATGACGTCGCCCTGTGCGACATCAAGTCTTCTGTGAATGTTACGCCCAGCATCCACAAAAGTGAAACTAAGAGCCGCTTCTACTGCGGGCAGCATGTCCAACTTCATGAAGGTTTCATGGATTCCGAACTGCGTGACCAACTGGCGACTTTCATCGAGCTGGATCGTCGACACGAATACCGGGATTCCGTCGATCCGATCCTCGACCTGCAAGACCATCTCACCGGAACGGGTGCGATAGATCTTGCGAAGACTATTCTGATATTCCCCCAGTTTTAGATTGTCTCTGGAGAGCTGGAGAAAGCGCTTTGCATCCAAAGTGAGTAGCCGGGTGTCACCAACAGCACGGGCACTCGCGGATCGGGGTTTGTTCCGGATGACTCCGAGTTCACCGAACAGTTGCCCATTGAAAAGACGGGTGAAAAGTTCCCTCTTCGAACCGGATCCTCGATAGATTTCGACACTTCCCGAGAGGACGAAGTAGATTTTTGTAGATACATCTCCTTCGGTAAAGATGATCTCTTGGTTGGCGAGCAATTTCTCTGAGCTAGCAATCGTTGACGACCCTTGATTGGAAAGAGTTCTGAAGAGAGGCGATTTTTGCATCAGGGAATCATGGTTGGAAAGTTCATGTCCCCGAGAGGAACTCATGTGAATGAGGTCGGAGTAGCCTCCGCATTGCTTCATCAACGAATAGGAGATTTCCAAAACGGAAGAGCGTTGTACTGCCCGAACCGATGCACTTCGAATCTGCTGAGTTCTGGTGGCGGCCCACTCCCCGATGACGTCACCCTCATTGAAGCATCTCGCGAGCACCATCTGTTTATGGGTCGATTGGTTCTTCTGCAACACCTCGAGTTCACCCGAGATGAGAATGAAGAATGAAGACCCCTCACGACCTTCGTGGATAAGATATTCGGTGGTTTCAACCTCACGAACGAGCCCAAGGGTGACCAGTTCAAGGCGCTGATCCACGGTCGCCCATGCGAATTCGGGAGAGCTCGTCAGAATCCTCAGCAAGTGAGGAATCAAGTCGGATTGGCCTGGGGCGGGACTCAGGGGAAACCTCCTCCCCATAGGTTACCCGACACTCTTTTGAATGTCTCTCTGGATTGCTAAAAGCCCAGCACAGCAGAACGGCGATCGAGCCTCAAGAAAGTGAAGCGATTTCCCCTAAGATAAAAACCGCTGTTGGATCCTGTCGAAACGGACCCCGCCGCCACGACTCCGGCTGGCCGGCCGAGTGTCTTGAATCCGTTAGAAGGCAACCTAGAAGGTCACATCGTCTTCGGGTTCCTGGTGCTGCATCTTCGGACCGCCGAACACTTCCGGAAAGGGCTGGCCCTCGATGCCGGGAACCACACCGCCGGCGATGGCACCAGCGAAGAAGTAGATACGAACTGAGATGGGGAGTGACCTCGAGACCACCGGTGGCGAAACAAATTCCGACATGATCGAAGTCGCGGTCGCCTCCTGAGGTCGTTGCTGAGGATCCGCAATTCGCCTCACTGCATTGAGGGTCAACTGAATCGATGGATAGAGTTGAATCAGCTGGGCTACCCACTTCATCGGCCAGTGGGTGCCAAATCCGTCAGGATCGATCTGGTCCATCTGCCCATCACGGCTATCGAAGTGATTATAGATGCGCAGTTCAGCCAGCAAATTTTCGAAAGAGACCGCCTCCTCTTGCCGTTCTCGCATCTGAAGGCTCATGTGCAGACCGTGGGCAAAGAGGCTGCAAGAGAGTGCGTGAATTGCCATTCGCCGAGATGTGGCCGACTCGAGATGGC
>JAPKAM010000076.1 GCA_028825265.1 Planctomycetota bacterium | reverse complement strand
GCTGTCCGGTAATGCACGCCGTCGGTGATCTGAAGCTCACTTCTCCGTCCTCGAATCTTCTCTCCACATGGACTCTGGTACCGCCCCGAGAATTCACTCGAGTCGAGAACCGGAGTCGCCACTCAAATGGCCACTCGTTTGACCTGATTTTTTGACACTTTTGAGCCCTGCCCGTGGTGGCGCCGTGGCGAAGCACGACGGTTTCCAACGGGTGTGGGCCGCACCATATCTAGGGGAGGGGCCTCCATCAACGCCCAACTTGTGGTCATCTTGAAGAAAGGTTCGAATCTCCAGTCAGAGCCATTTCAGGACGAAATTGTTTAAATTCTGGGGACAATTTCGGAGCGGTGGGGGGGGATCCATCGAAGAGCCAAAGATCAGCCTCGAAATCCCCCTGCAGGGGGCCCGGTTGCGGCGCGTGTTGTGGGGGGAAATGGGGACCCGACCAGGATCCGGAGGGGAATGGGAGAACGACCTCGTGGCGGGGGAGGTCTGGATCCTGGTCGAGTGACGGGGGGCGTGGCTCCCGACTGGACTACTGGTTGCAGTCCAGCCCATCCGCAGTCGGGTCAGGACCGATGGTCGGGTAGGGAGCCGGGGGGGGGGTCGAGCCTTGGTAAAGAAAGTCGAACAGGTAGATGGGGTCGGAGAGATTCACCACTCCATCATCGTTCACGTCGGCTGCATCGAGACAGGCGGGGGAGTCGCCTCCGTTGGTCAGCCACAACTGCAACTGACTACCGTCGGTCAGATTGACGCTACCATCGAGGTTCACATCACCACGCAGGAAGGTCGTTTCCTCGACCGGGGGATTGCCACCTGTGGCGGGAGCCGCATCGACGGTGATGATTCCTGTGAGCAGTTCAGGAAAGACGGAAACTCCGGCACTGACGAATGAGTTGTTGGTCAGCGGAGAGGCGTTGGCACTGTAACCATCGGCCGGTCCGTAAAGATGTGAACCGGGCGCTGCCGTATTTTCGATGTCGGCAACTGCGCGAGCGATCTCGTGATCGTTGCCAGCCACCAGTGTCTGGTTGTCGAAGGGTGGAACCATGTCGAGGATCGCAGCCAGGATCGAGACTCCATAGGTGTTGTCGATGTTGGAGAGCTCGAACTCGATCAGAGACTCGGTTGTGGTTCCGGTCGAATCAAGAGAGTCGAGTTTGATCACTGCGGGATCCCAGATGAGGACCACCGTCCAGCCCTGCAGGTCTGTTTCGCAGTCGACGAGCAGCGGGAAGGTGATGTTTTGATCGCCCGGAGAAACGATCAGATCCTCGACCCGGATGCGGTCGGCAGGCGGTAGATTGATCGGCTCGGCACGGCTGATTTGCCAGTCGCCAGCGGTGCTTTCGAGGGCGATGTCCAGGGCGCCATCTCCGTCTGCATCTCCGAGGGCGAAGGCACGCACCGGAACCGTGTGAGACAGGGCGACCGGTTGCGAGAAGTTGCCGTCATCGGCTCCCGCCGAGAAGTTCAAGGTGGTGGTCCCCGGAACAGGCGCGAGGCAATCGATCTTGCCGTCACCATCCCAGTCGACCAGTTGAGCACCTGGGTGGGCGACTCCATTGAACAGCACTCTGAGAGAGAAGTTCATGTCTCCATCGGAGAGCAGGGTCGATGGAGTGTCGGTACCTCCCGGGATGACCAGCAGATCACGCAGACCATCGCCATCGAGGTTCCCTGCGAGCACACCGACCGCTGCGGAGTAACCACTGATGGTTCCAGCGGAAGTGAAAGCGCCGTCACCGGTGCCACTCAGGATCAGGATGGAACCATCGGTCTGGGCCGCGGCAAGGTCGATCAGGTCGTCACCGCTCAGGTCTGCCGCTGCCGGAGGACCCACCACTGCGCCAGAGTCGAGGTGCACTTGCTGTGAAAGTGGATCGGCGGATGAACCCCAGGCGACCGCCAGGCCATTGGGCCCAGTGGCGATGATGTCGATGATTCCGTCCTCGTCGACATGGGCGGCGCTCAGTTGAGTTGAAACGGTCGAGAGGAGGATCTCGATCGGAGCTTCCAGCGATATGGCGATGCTGAACGATCCTCGTAGCAGGTGGATTCGCTCTCCCGTCGCACCGAGGCAGGCGAGGTCGATTCGTCCATCGCCGTCGAAGTCACCAGCCACGGCTCCAGCCAGGGCTTCGCTGATGGTCCAACTGGTGCTGTTGCCGAGGCCGCTGGGAGTGGCATCCTGAAGGACGACTGTGCCGTCGCCGTGAACGATGGCCCACTCATCGATTCCATCGGCATCGGGATCGAGGAAAACGACTCTGCCGGCGGCCAGACCAGTGCCGGAATCGAGCTGGGTTCCGGGCCACTGCGATCCGAGGTTCAGAATCGTCAGGCCCAGGATGGTCGGATCGAGCTGCGTGTTATCGATGCCATAGAGGCCATCGAGTAGTGAGATGGTGACGCGCTCTCCGGCGAGGAAGTCACGATCGGTGGCGACCTTGAGGGTATCGATGCCGGTCAGGACATCTTGCAACGTCACCTGGTGGGCTCCGGAGCGCGATCCATCGACCAGTACCGTGGCACTGCCGGCGGAGAACGGGTTGTAGGGACTGGTGAATCTGGGCTGGAGCAAACTACTGGGAGAAGCGGTGACGCTCTCGATGGCAGGAGTCATCGATTGGACGGCAAAGCCGGTTCCTGGCGGCACCACGATGCCCCCCTCGATGAGGAAGGACCATGCGTAGGGTTCGAGCCCCTTGCCTGACTGGGACCGAATCGCATCGGTTAACCGAACGTCGATGGTTTCGGCGATCAGGAGCGGCACCAGCGGCCGGTAGATCACGGTGCGGTTTTCACCGACTCCGCTGATCAATCCGGAGATGACTCCACTGATGCTACCCGTGACGATGAAACTCTCATCGGTGATGGTTGCGAGGTCCATCCGGTGATCGAACAGGACCTCGATGATGGTGACCGTCGAGAGATCGTCGACCTGGATGATGGCTCCGGCGGCGGGGGTGACCGACTCCACCTGAGTCTTGATCGGGGCGCAGCCGGCGAGGCTGACCACCAATAGCGTCCAACTGAGGGCTCGTGTGAAAGTATGCATCTGTTTTGGGCTCCAATTCAAATCCGCAAGAACAGTAGCAAGGAACGGGCCTGAATCGTGAAGGAATCAGGGAAGAGAATACAACCTGTGCTCTTGTAAATGGTTACGAACAGTGACGATCGGTGGAAAGGGAGCCTCTGGCGACCTAAGATCGACCTCCAGGGTCCATCGAAGGGATGTGCTGTCATCGGTCTGGACAATTTTTCTCTGCCCAATCCAGCGTCGACTACAGGAGACCGTTGCGGCGAATGGAGTGTGGCGGGTTCAGGTCCCCACGTGGTGGTGATCGATCACCACGATTCCTTCACCTACAACCTGGTCCAGTCCCTTTCGAGGCTCGGGGCGCGCGTCTCGGTTCGCCTGGCGGACCTTCTGACCCTCGATCAACTGCATCGGCTGCGCCCCGATCGATTGGTGCTGTCGCCCGGACCAGGGACTCCCGAGCGGGCGAAACTGGCGACACGAGCACTCCAGCACTACCGCGGTCTCATCCCGATCCTGGGGGTCTGTCTCGGGCACCAGGTGATCGCCCAGCAGTTGGGAGCGTCGGTCGAAGCGACCGGCAGCCCGGTCCACGGCAAACCGGAACTGGTCTTTCACAACGGCGGTGGCATCTTCTCACGCCTCCCCAGCCCTTTCCCTGCGGCTCGCTATCATTCGCTGGCGGTGGTCCAGGAGACTCTTCCAAAGCAGGTCCAGGTGGCGGCCTGGACCACTGAAGGGCTGGTGATGGGAATCGGCGTGATCGGGGAGGCGACCTGGGGTGTGCAATTCCATCCGGAGTCCTTTCTCACGCCGCAAGGGGACCGCATGCTGGAACTGTTCAACTCGGGGGTTCGCTGCCAGCCCCTGGCGCTGAAGGATGAATTGACGGTCGATCACGAGAGGAGGGAAAGTGGTACTCGCTGATACCCAGGGATCATTGGTGTGGCGTGTCATCGAACGCTTCTACCGTTCGCGACGCGCATTCTACTCGCTCCACGATCGCTACGAAGAGGTGGTCCAGGGATATGTCGAGAAGTTCGACCAACCTCGTGAAGAGATCCGGCTTTCGCCCAGGGAACTGGTCGAACTGCTGTCGACTCAGGACCTCGAGGAACTACGAGATGAATACCTGGTGCCGCTCAAGGAAGTCTGTCACCGCTTGTTTCGTACCGAGGACAGCACCGATTTTATCGATCGTCTGGTCAATGACATCTTTCACGAGTTGAGCATCCTCAAGGAGGAGCATTACAACGTACTGACCTACGGAACCGATTCTCTCGGAGGCTCGGCGGTTTCTGGCCGTGATCTGCTGACCGAGCAGAAAGCGGTGCTCGACGAGGTGCACGACATGTTTCCTCTGAAGGTGCACCGGATCGCACACCTCTACGATGTCGCCACCACCGCACTGGAAGCATTGCTCCACCGCTGGAAATCGGATCCTGTGCTGATTCGCTCACTGTTCATGCATCGAGATCGTTTTGTCGCCCAGGCGAACGACGATGGGCTCGATCATTTCTATCGATTGATGTATGGCCCCGATCAGATGTGGGAGGGATACCTGATGGTGGCGGATTCTTTCCTCGCATCGGGATTCGCATCTCAGGCGATCGAGGCTTACCGCAGCGGTCAACAGCACCTCGAGAAAACTCAGGTCGATGTGGCCGAGAAATCGAAGATCGAAGAACGACTCCGACTGGGAATTTCCCGTTCAGAACTGGTGCTAGAATCCTCCAGCATCGATGACAGTGAGGTGTAAGTTGGCGTTCGATGACCACTTCTCCGATCGTATGGCCGCTCGTATCCAGGCGATCAACAGTCGCTTGGTGGTGGGAATCGATCCCCGACTCGATCGGCTCCCCGCCGACATCTCCAGCGATGATCCTGAACAAGCGCTGACCCGACTGGGAATCGGTGTGATCGAAGCGGTCTCGACCGTGGCGGCGGCGGTCAAGCCGCAAGTGGCCTTCTTCGAGCGCTGGGGATGGCGCGGCTGGAGAGCCCTCGAGGCGGTCTGTCGAAGTGCCTTCGAGCAGGGTGTCCCCGTCATTCTCGATGCGAAACGTGGAGATATAGGCTCGACGGCGCAGGCATATGCCGAGGCCTTGCTGGGCGACGAACCGGGGACCCCGGGTCCCTTCGTGGATGCGTTGACGGTCAATCCGTATCTCGGATCCGATTCGCTGGAACCGTTCATCGCTCGGGTCAGGGATGGGGGTCGTGGAATCTTCGTACTGGCTCGTACATCGAATCCTGGGGGGGGTGAGTTTCAGAAGAGAGAAGGCGATTCACTTCCCATCTTTGAACAGGTCGCGGCTGCCGCCGAGGGATGGGGGAAAAGTTCGCGGGGCAACTGCGGTTTCCACGGAGTAGGACTGGTGGTCGGAGCCACCTATCCGCAAGAAATCGTCACCGTTCGTGAAGCGGCTCCCGGATCGTTCTTGTTGATTCCTGGCATCGGAGCTCAGGGTGGGGCGATCGAGTCGTTGGCTCCCGCTTTCGACGAGCAGGGGCTGGGTGCGCTGGTGAACTCGAGCCGTGGCATCGTCCAGGCGTTTGAAAAAGAACCTCAAAGGCCGTGGCAAGAAGTGGTCCAGGAAGCGGCCCAGCAGTCACGAGAGAAGCTCCAGGGGGTACTTTCCCACTAGATGAGGTGACGATGGTATCCTTCTCGGGAACCACAATCGGTTCCTGTCCGATCCCTGCCGGGAGCTCAAGGAGGAACTGTGGAGTGCTCGCCGCGCCAACGCCAACCGGAACTCTGGTCTCTCGATGAGCCCATCTCCGCTCCCACTCGCATGGAGAAATCGGCGGTGGATCTGGAACCGATTCCGCTCGCCTCTCTGATCAGCGATGGGGTGACTCCAGCACCCTTGTATCTGCGTATCGATGCAGAATCGGTGCTGTGTCGAGGAGCGGGGGAGCGATTCGATGGGGATCTTCGGCGTCAGTTGCTCGAGGCGGGTCAAGACCTAGTCTGGATGCGGCGCGGTGATCGTCACCTTTACCATGATTACCTGCGCAGCGAGGTGCTGAAAAGTTATCAGGGGGGTGAGGCGGATGGTTCTGATCGAACAACTTCGGTTGACACCCTGGATGTGTTTCCACAGTGGATCGGTGCTCTCGATTCGATTCGGGTCGAGCGACCGGAAGTCTACGGCAGAAGCTGGCGAATCGCTCACTATGGCATCCAACTCGCCACCGGACTGGGGGTGGCCACCGAGTCATCCCTGCGGCAGATCATCTGCGGGCTACTACTCCACGAGGTGTCCCAATTCGACGGCCAAGATCGGATCTCGCTGCAACTGGAAGAGACCGCTGTCAGTATCATCGAGGGGTGGAGAGAGCGCATCGATGGCCACGGCCCACTCGGGTGGGACTCGAAACGGCTGACGATTCCAGTGCGGATCGCAGCAGTCGCCATCGCCTTTGATCATCGCACTTCAGGAGATGGGGGAAGGCCTCGCCAACCCTCATTCGATGTGTTGCGGGAGTTCATTATCTCGGAGCATGGCGTACTCGATCCGACCATCATCGCGGCGTTCATCCGGATCCTCGATCGCTAGCCTTTTTCGAGTAGTTGCAGCTCCTGGCCGATCTCGATCTCTCCGGCGCTGAGCACTTCACCGTAGATCCCGCCTCGCCAGCCAGGGATCAGTTGATCCTGGAGCCCGTCTCGCAGTTCATCCATTCGATAGCAAGGCACCAACTCGCCATGGATGACGATCACCACTTCACCGATGCGCAACTGTTGACCTAGCATCTCGGGACCGAATTCGATGCCAGAAACCAGCAGGTTGGCACGACGAGTGGTCCAGTGCAGATCTTCATCGAGATCGGAGCAAGCGGCTTGCCACTGAGATCGGGACAGGATGGTCACCTGGCGGTGGCGGCGGTTGCCGTGGTCGTCGACCACACCGGATGCGGGATCCAGTTGCAATGAAGGTCTTTCGACCAGTTCGGATCGCTTTGCTGGGCGCACCGCTAGCGCCACGACCCGCGCTTGTTCCCCTGCCATCGCCAGCTCCTTCCCGTTCCAGTTCCAGTGGAATGAGAATTCTACCTTGTTCCGACCGCTGGAGGGATGGATCCTTTGAGTTCGGAATCGAAGCCGAAAGGAGATGGCGATGGCGACCGAGAATCCTGATTCGTTGGCGACCATCGGCCAGGTTGAGGTGATTGGCACCCTGCACTGCGATGTGACGCAGAAGGGCGATCTGCCGCGTCAATCGGGACTGGGGGGCGGACCGGCTGCAGTGATCGAACTGGAGCGTAGTTATCCGCTCTCGATGCTCGATGATCTGGAAGGGTTCGATCGCCTCTGGCTGATCAGCTGGCTCGATCGAGCCCAGGGCTGGAAGCCCAGGGTATTGCCGCCTCGGGGTGGGTCGAAGAGAGGGGTGCTCGCCACCCGCGCTCCACACCGACCCAATCCCATCGGCTTGTCGGCGGTGCGACTCGATCGTATCGAGGGAAACCGTATCTTCATCGAGGATCACGATCTGCTCGATGGCACTCCAATCATCGATATCAAACCGTACCTGCCCTACTCCGATGCGCATCCCGGTAGTGCCGCAGGGTGGGCAGAGGAGGGCTGGGCTCCTCACGAAGTGGTGGTGGAAGAGCCGGCAACGACCCAACTGGCGTGGCTGAGCCAGAGGAAGGTGCCGCTGGAGGATCGGGCGTTACCGACACTGCGATTCCGGCCGCTGCCGACCCGTGGGCATCGGGTCAAGGAGATGGCCGAGCGTCCCGGAGTCTACACCTGGTGCTGGCGCACCTGGCGCATCGATTACCGGGTCGATACGGATGCACATCGAGTGTCGATCGAGGCGATCCGAAGTGGCCGCGCCGCCGATCGAGGGCTTCACGAGGCGGACGGTCCCGGTGACGGGCTGGAGATCCACGCCCAGTTCAACGATGCGTTTGCTAGATAATCTTCAGGGCATGGAGCAGTACCGCAACCACCCCGATCGGCACCAGGTAGCGAAGTAGTAGGAGCCAGGCGACATAGAGGTTCTGGAAGCGAGTCCCTTCCTCGAAGCCCTTCCTGCGTGCTGCCTCTCCCGCTCGATAGGCCACAAACACCGCGATCATCAATCCACCGAGTGGTAGCAACCAGTTCGACGCCAGGTAGTCAAAGGTATCGAACCAGTTCTTGCCTTGATCTTCGCCAAAAACGACCGCGGTGGTTTTCTTGAAACCCTCCCCCGCAAATCCATCGGTACCAGAGAGTGCTGAAGGGATTCCAAACAGATAGATCGCCGCACCGCAGAGCAAAGTCGCAGGAGTTCGTTTTATACGCGTCTCGTCGATGATGGTTGAAACCACTACTTCGAGCATCGAGATGGCGCTGGTCAGTGCAGCAAAGACCAGCAATGCAAAGAAAACGGTGGCCCAGACGGCGCCTCCGGCCATCTGAGAAAAGGCGATGGGAAGGCTGACGAAGACCAGCCCTGGACCGGCTTTGGGTTCCATGCCGAAGGAGAAGATGATCGGAAATAGTACCAGGCAAGCGACCAATGCGATGACGGTATCGAGAATCGAGATGACCACTACCGCACTGACGATGTCCTCTTTTTTCTTCAGGTAGGAGCCGTAAGTGATCATCGCTCCCATACCCAGAGACAAGGTGAAGAAGGAGTGCCCCAGAGCTTCCAGCACTCCGGCACGCGTCAACTTGGATGCATCGGGTGAGAACACGAAGGAGAACGCCTCAGAGAAACCGTCCGATTGCATCGCCAGCCCCAGCAGTACCAGCAACATCACAAAGAGCAGCGGCATCAAGATCCGCGCGATCCGTTCGACACCACTGCGTACACCGCCGATGACCACCGCAACGGTCATGAGCATAAATGCGGAATGCCATCCGAGGTTCAGGGTGCCGTTCGAAAATACGGATCCAAAAGTACTGCTAATCTGTTCGGCATCCATGCCTGAAAACCCACCCTGCAGCGACAGCCAGGTGTAGTGGAGCGCCCACCCTGCCACCACCGAGTAGTAGGAGAGGATGATGAATCCTGTCATTACGCCGATCCACCCTGGAATCACCCATGGACTCCCTTTGCAAGAGAAGTCGCGGTAGGCACCGACCGGACTCTTCTGGGTGGCGCGCCCGAGGAGCACTTCCGCCAGCATGATCGGAAGCCCGATCAGCGCGATGCAGCCGAGGTAGATGAGGACGAACAGGCCGCCACCATTTTCACCGGTGATGTAAGGGAACTTCCAGATGTTGCCCAATCCGATGGCACAACCAGCGGATGCGAGGATGAATCCCCAGCGGCTACTCCACTGTCCGCGACGGGTGGTGGATTCGTTTCCTTCACTCATGGCAACTTCTCCTCTTTTGTCGGTGTGGCCCAGATCCTACATCAAGATCGATTCAAGATCAGGATCCCGATGGATCCGTGGATTCATCGATGCGCCGTATGAGTTCCGCCTCGTCGATCACCTCGACCCCCAGTTTTTCGGCCTTCTCTCGTTTCGAACCGGCCTTCTCACCGGCCACCAGCAGGCTCGTGTTCTTCGAGACCGAAGATGTGATCTTGCCGCCGTTTCGGCTCACCAGGTCCTTCGCCTGATCGCGGCTCAAGTTCGGCAGGATTCCTGTGATCACCACGGTCATGTTCGCCAGCGGCGCATTTTCGTCGAGTGGACGAGCGGGTCCTTGCGCCTTCAATTGGACCCCCGCTTGGCGCAGGGCCTCGATCTCCTGAAGGACCGGTTCCCTGGAGAAAAAGTCGACCAGCGAGGCGGCGATGGCGGGTCCCACCTCATCGATGGCTTCGATCTGATCGGCGTCCGCGGCCAGCAGTGAGTCGATGTCTCGATAATGCTCGACGATCAACTCGGCCACTCGCTCGCCGACATGACGGATGCCTAGGGCATGGAGCAGGCGGGCAAAGGGCCTTTCCTTGGTCTGCTCCAGCGCTGCAATCAGATTCTCCGCCGACTTCTGGGCCATTCGTTCCAGTGCCGCCACCGCATCCACATCCAGTCGGTAGAGATCGGAAGGAGTTTTGACCAGCCCCTCGGTGACCAGTTGATCGATCAACTTCTCTCCCAGCCCATCGATGTCGAGGGCCCGGCGCGATGCGAAATGTTCGATTCGCCCGCGGACCTGCGCCGGACACTGGAGGTTCTGGCAGTGGGGGATCACCTCCCCCTCGGGGCACCAGACCCGCTGGAAGCAGGCGGGGCACTGCTCCGGGAAGTGGTACTCCTTTTCGGTTCCATCACGCAGCGATTCGATCGGCTTGACCACCTGGGGAATCACATCGCCGGCGCGTTGGACCACCACTTGATCGCCGATCTTCAGCCCCTTGCGATCGATCTCCTTTGGATTGTGTAACCCGGCACGGGAAACGGTCACCCCGCCGACGACGACCGGTTCCAGATGGGCGACCGGGGTCAACGCTCCGGTGCGTCCGACCTGTACCTGGATATCGAGCAGGCGGGTGGTCTCCTGCCGTGGTGGGAACTTGAGAGCGATGGCCCAGCGGGGGGAACGAGCTCTCACCCCCAGTTGCTCTCGCAGTTTGGCCCCCTCGACCTTGATCACCAGGCCGTCGATGTCGAAGGGAAGATCCTCTCTCGAGTCGAGCACCTCCTGGTAAATCTCGAGCAATTGCTCGGTGCTGTTGACACTGCGCAGGAAGGGACTGGCGAGGAAACCCCAGCGGGGCAATCGATCGACCAGTTGCTGCTGAGATGAGAGATCGATGCCCTGCTGATCGCCAACACCGTAGATGAAGACATCGAGTGGTCGCTTGGCCGAGATGCGAGGATCGAGTTGGCGAAGGGTTCCTGCTGCGGCATTTCTGGGATTGGCGAACAAACCTTCCTCGGCACTGCGCGATTGATTCAGTGCATCGAAATCGGCGTGCTTGAGGATCGCTTCTCCTCGCAACTCGATACGTGCCGGAGGATGTTGGTCATCGAGTTGCTGAGGAACCGAACGAATGGTGCGGACATTTCCCGTCACTTCCTCGCCCGTCAGGCCATCGCCACGGGTGGCACCTCGCACCAGCACCCCATCCTCGTAGAGGATCGAGACCGCCACTCCATCGAACTTGTACTCGATCGTCAAGGGAGGATTGGCATCGCCATCTTCCAGTTCAAGACCGCGCCGCACCCGATCGATCCACTTCACCGCATCATCGGTTCCCATGGCATTTTCCAGCGACAGCATCGGTACGCCATGTTGCACCGGCGGGAGCCGATCGGCGACGAAGTCCTCCGGGCGCCACTCGGCTCCGACTTTTTGTGTTGGAGATTCCGCGTGAACCGCATCGGGATAGCGTTGTTCCAGTGCCTGGAGGTCGCGCAATAACCGATCGTATTTGGCATCGGAGATCTGCGGGTCGTCGAGGATGTAATAGCGGAAGTTGTGCTGGTGAAGCTGGGCCGAGAGGGCACGGATTCGTCGGAGATCGTCCTTCTCGCTGCTCATCGAACTCCTGTGGCCAGCGGAATCGATCTCGATGTACCTTTCGGCACCCGGACCGGTCCCGGTCGGTTATCCTCTGGTCACCCCCCCGTAGTGGGGAGGCCCTCAGGAGGAGAACGCACGAAGATGGTCGGATCAACCCCTAACGGAGAGCCGCTCGCAACACTGGAGATTCCAGATCATGTGATGAGGGTCCATCGGCGCCTCGTCGATGCCGGTCACCGTTCCCTGTTGGCCGGAGGAGCGGTCCGTGACCACCTGCTGGCACTACCTCCCAAGGATTTCGATCTGGCCACCTCTGCCATCCCTGAAGTGGTCGATGGGCTCTTCGAGAAGACCGTGTTGGTCGGAGCTCAGTTTGGCGTGGTGCGGATCGTCGAACCGGAAGGCGAGGTAGAGGTCGCCACCTTCCGTGCCGACATCGGCATCGCTGATGGACGCCGACCAGAGACGGTTCGGTTCACCGACGAGAAAGAAGATGCGCTCCGTCGAGATTTCACTATCAATGGGATGTTTTGGGACATCGATATCGGGCAGGTCGTGGACCATGTCGGCGGGCGTGCAGATCTGGCTGCGGGGATCATCCGTTCGATCGGTGATGCGCGCGAAAGATTTCAGGAAGATCGTCTACGGATGATGCGAGCGATTCGTTTTTCGACGATCTTGCAGTTCCCCATCGAAGCCGACACCTGGCAGGCGGTGGTGGATGAAGCCCGGTTCATCGATGATGTCAGTGGCGAACGGATTCGGGATGAACTGGAGAAAATCCTCGTTTCTCCCCATCGACTCGCTGGATACCAGAGCCTCTCCGACTGCGGCTTGATGCAACATATCATGCCAGAGATCGAACAGATGCGGGATGTGATGCAGCCACCTCAGTACCATCCAGAAGGAGATGTCTTCATTCACACCGGCCTGGTCCTGTCCCACCTGACGAATCCTTCCTTCACCCTGGCGATGGGCGCCTTGCTTCACGACGTGGGCAAGCCGGGTACCTTCGAGGATGCCGAGGATCGAATTCGATTCCATGGACACGATGAACTGGGCGCGACCATCTCTGAACAGATCTGTGGGCGACTGCGATTGTCGAGGCAGCAGACTGAACGGATCGTGTACCTGGTTCGCAGGCATCTGGTGTTCATGAATATCCCGCAGATGCGAATCGCCCGCCGCTACCGGGTCTTCGAGGAGGATGGATTCGAAGAGTTGCTCGAATTGTGTCGGGCCGATTGCCTCGGCAGCCACGCCGACATGAGTCTCTACGAGACTTGCCTGGCGTTGTGGAACGAGTGGAGGGAACGGGCCCCGTCGAGAGAGCCGCTGTTACATGGTCGTGACCTGTTAAAACTGGGCATGAAACCGGGGCCGCAGATCGGCTCGATGCTCGAAGCACTTGAAGACGCACACCGCGAGAGTGAAGTGATCGATCGAGATTCGGCCCTCGCATGGGTTGAGGCACGTCTCGAAGGGCAGGATTGAGTTGTTGCGCTACGGCTACATCACCAACGGCCTAGCGGACCACACCCTCGAGCAGGGAATCGACCTGCTGGCAGCGGCAGGGTACCAAGGCATCGGAATCACCCTCGACCACCATCACCTCGATCCATTCCAGGTCACCGATGCTCGTCTCGCGGAGATTGGTGAACGACTTCGAGCCCGCCAGCTGGAGCCTGTCATCGAGACGGGCGCACGCTACGCCCTCGACCCCCAGCGCAAGCACTGGCCATCGCTGGTCAGTTCCGATGCGGCTCAATGTCAGCGAAGAATTTCATACTATCGACGGGCGATGGAGATCGCAGATGCCATCGGAGCGAAGACGGTGAGTCTGTGGAGCGGGGCTGCCGAGGAGGGGATCGACCAAGCGGCCTGTCGCGGTCAACTGGTTAAGGCTCTCGATGAGGTGGTGACCTGTGCTGCTGGGCTGGGGATTGCGATCGGTTTTGAACCGGAGCCAGGTATGGTGATGGAAAGCCTGGCGGACTGGCGATGGCTGCGAGAACAGGTCACCGGGCCGGCTCTCGGATTGACCATCGACCTGGGACATCTGGCCGTGACCGAGTCCGCTCCCCTCGAAGCCTCGATGGCTACAGTGATCGAAGATGTCATCCATGTTCACGTCGACGACTGCAAGGGTGGAATCCATCAGCACCTCGAACCCGGCGCAGGACAGATCGATTTTGAACCGCTGTTGCAGTTGTTACTGCAGCAAGGCTACAGTGGTCTTGCGCTGGTAGAACTTTCACGCGACTCCCATCGTGCACCGGAACTGATCGAGAGATCGATTCGTTATCTACAGGATGCCGAGGCCAGAGCCGATTCACGAATCGGGAACAACTCCCGGAAAGGGACGGTTTGAGCGATCAGAGCGATCAGAACAAGAAGTCCAGAAGGAGCAATGCCAAGAGCAA
>JAPKAM010000178.1 GCA_028825265.1 Planctomycetota bacterium | reverse complement strand
GACCTTGCGCTCGATGGGCAGTTGGGGCAACTCAGCGGGCTCTCGGACAACATGATTTCGGCCGTGGCGTGGTTCGGAGAGACCACGATCTCGGCGGGTCAGGCGACATCTACTGTGGTGTTCGAGGGACCCTACTCTGCAACAGCCGCCGATGTGGTGGCGCCTTCGGCTCCGTCCGGAGTGGTTGCGGTCTCGGCCAATGGAAGTGTGACGCTCTCCTGGGATGCAAATCCGGAGCCCGATTTGAGCGGCTATTTGGTCCATCGCTCTGAAGTTTCCGGCGGGCCTTACTCGCTGGTGAATCAGTTACCACAGCTGCAAAACGTGTTGGTCGACAGCGAAGCCGGAGCGGGCGATCTCCATTACGTGATCACTGCGATCGATGCATCCGACAACGAATCGTTGCCATCGGTGGAGGTGATGATCGAGTCCACCATCGACATCCTCGTGATCAATGGCTACTTCGATGCTGGAAATACCGGGTATCAAAACAGTTACATGGATGTTCTCGATGCTCTCGGTCGGGGCTACCAGGCATGGGACCCATTTGTCGACGGTCCGGTGACCACCGCGTTGCTCGCGGAATACACCAACGGTGTCGTGATGTGGCCGATCGGTTACTTCCACACCGGCTTCCCTGATCAACTGGGTCCGGTGCGTCAGGCACTGCTGATGGAATACCTGCAGGCCGGTGGCAACCTGGTCCTCTCGGGAGCCTACGCCAGCGCATATCTCGACAATACTGCACTGTTCACCAACTACCTGTTTCTCCAGCACGAGCAGTGGGATATGGACCTGCCAGGATTACTCGGAGAGGCGGGGAATCCGCTGGGGGATGGCATGGATCTGCAACTGTCGAGTGGTTTCTACCAGTCGGAATTGACGCCGCTTCCCCCGGCTCAGAAGGCGTTCTCCTACGACCTCGCTTCGGGTTCTGGAATACTTCAGGGAGGTGGGGCGGCAGTGGTGACGGTCGACGAGACCTACAAGGCGGCGGTGCTGGCGTTTCCGTTTACGTCTGTCATGGCTGCAGATCGTAGTGCACTGATGGCCAGAATTCTGGAATGGATGCTACCGTCGAGTCCATGTGCCGATCCGTTCATCCGCGGCGACGCCAATGGGTCGGGAGCGATCGATATTGCGGATGCGATCTTCCTGCTCGACTATCTCTTCTCGGTGGCCACCGCTCCCAGCCCAGTGGAGTCTGGCGACTCGAACGCAGACGGATCGATCGACATCTCGGATGCGATCTATCTGCTGATCTACATGTTCAGTGCCGGAGATCCGCCGCCGGCACCTTACCCGGACGCCGGTTGCCCCTGATCTCGCTGGGCGAATCGAGAGATCTATCCAGGCGCGGATGGGCAGAGGTGCACATCCGCTGGCCGATGGCCGGGTCATCCGGTCATTGCTGATGGTGAGCTTGATCGAGCGCCTTGTTGGGAAAGATCGGGGACGGGAATCGACTCGAGAACGCCCGTTTCATCATCATCTGGAGGATCTCTGGTCTCTCTTGAGAGAGATCATTCTTCTCCCCGGCATCGCTGGCGAGGTCGAATAGACGCGTCTCTTGATTCTTCTTGCCCAGTCTTCTTCGTACCAGTTTCCAGTCGCCATGGCGTAGCGCCTGCTGATCACCATGTTCCCAGTACAGGTCATGAGCTCTCTCCGGATTGGATCCGGTGGTCATCATCGGAATCAAACTCTCGCCATCGATGGGGAGTTCGAAGGGGATTCCTGCCACTTCTGCGACCGTCGGCATCATGTCAGGAAAAGAAGATGGGAAGTCGCTGGTGCTACCCGCTGCGATCTTGCCGGGCCAGCGGGCGATGAGGGGAACGCGGATTCCTCCCTCGAGAACACTACCCTTGAGGCCGCTCAATCCCCGGGTGCTTTCGAAGAACTGGTGATCGACACCGCCCGCCCAGGTGGTGCCGTTATCGCTACTGAACATGACGATGGTGTTGTCTGCGATGCCGTGCTTTTCGAGGCGAGCGAGAAGGGCTCCCACTTCTTGATCGAGGTGGCTGATCATCGCCGCGTAGGCCGCTCTAGGACGAGGATGGGGAAGATAACTGCCCCCGAGGTAGGGTTTGTCATCCCACTCCCGTGGGTACTGATTCAGATCCTCGACCGGTACCTGAAGGGCGACATGGGGGATGGGGCTGGGGTAGTAGAGGAAAAATGGTTGATTAGAATTCTCGTCGATGAAATCGAGCGCCTCGGCCAGGAACACCTCAGGTGTGTAAGTCTGGCCCAGATAGCGATCGTAGTAATCTTTGTCCTCGGGCAGTGGCTCATCGATCTTCTGGTGTGCCTTGAACCACTCATTTCCGGGCAGAAGCATCTTCTCGCCATTTTTCCATAGGTGAGTTGGGTAAAAGTTGTGAGCCTTGCGTTGGCACAGCACGGTCACCGAGGTGTGGAAACCCTGATGTTCTGGAGTGCCAGTGGTTCCCGGTCCTCCGAGTCCCCACTTCCCAAAAACCCCGGTGGCGTAGCCAGCATCTTGGAGCATTCTCGCCATGGTGAAGGTGCCTGTCGGTAATGGGTATTGACCTTCCGGCTCGTTTTCCCCCCAGCCGCCGTTTTCCCAGTTATTCCGGACCAGAGAATGACCGCAATGGAGCCCCGTCATCAATACGCATCGTGAGGATGCACAGACCGGAGCTCCTGAATAGTGCTGGGTAAATTTCATCCCATCGGCGGCGAGCTGGTCGATGTTCGGAGTCTTGATCTTCTCCTGGCCGTAGCATCCCAGTTCCCTGTACCCCAGATCGTCGGCGAGGATGTAGATGATGTTGGGAGGTGGAGCGTCTTTTTCTTCCACCAGGGGAGTGTTGACGCCTGCGCCACAGATTAGAAGTACTAGAAAAGCGGAATACAAATGCGACTCCTGTCAGAAATTTGTCAGATCCAGAGCGATGCGAAGGTCACTGCGGTGACAAGGCTGTAGACGA
>JAPKAM010000177.1 GCA_028825265.1 Planctomycetota bacterium | reverse complement strand
TCAGCGTCGCCATCTCCCAGGTCAACATCAGGGCACCGAGGTGTTCGGCATCCAGATTCTCAAGTGTCATCATCGAGACGGGTCGTCCGGCGGATCCGAGGGCGGCAACGGTGCCTTCCAGTTCGGCTCGGTGTAACTGCCCCAGACTCTTCCCTGCGAGGTACTGGAGATCTGCATGAAGGTCTGCGGTGGCCTGGTCGAGGATCGGATCGGGAGAATCGATGTGGGCATCGAGCACCAGATACTGCTTGTCGTCGGGACCCTCTACAAATAACTGCACCAGCGAGTGCTGATCGGTGACTCCTCGAGCCACTAGCGGTGTCGATCCGGTCCAGACCTCGGCTCCCGAAAGGTCGTGGCGCTTGCCGAGACTTTCCGCCCAGAGTTGTGCAAACCAGTCGCCGAAGGTCTTCAGGCGATCGCGATAACTGAACATCACCACCGTCTGGCGTCGATCCTGGTGAGCCGACCAGCCGCTGATCCAGCGAACCAACCCATGATCTTCCCGAGCCGATTTGAGATCGTCCAGTACTGCCCGAGCGCCCCGTCGGATCCCCGCCACATCGATTCCGCAAGCCAGCGCTGGCAACCAGCCGACGGCGGTCATCACAGAAAATCGACCTCCCACATCGGAGGGGACAGGAAGCGATCTCCAGTTGCGGGTGGTGGCCAGTTCACGCAGTGCCCCCCGCTCCGGATCCGTGATGGCGATGATCTTTTCATCGGCCGAGACCCCCGCATCTTCGAGCGCTCGGTAGACGCGAAGTAGTTGTGCCGCAGTCTCTGCAGTGCCTCCCGATTTCGAGATGATCAGCACCGTGGTTTGGGCGAGGTTCAGTTTTGCGAGGGTTCGATCGACACCCTCAGGGTCGATGTTGTCGAGTACGGTCAGGCGAGTCTCACTTGGGGCCAGGGCGTCGACCAGAGCTCGAGCCCCGAGGGCGGAGCCACCGATTCCCAGTAGCAAGATCGAATCGTGTTCGGGAATTGACGCCGCGACCTGCTCGACCAGCGGAATCGCTCCATCGTCATCGAGCGCCCCGATGAAGCCAGGCGGGTCTGCCAGGATCTGCTCCAGGAGACCCAGAGCCGCTGCGCAATCCGATCCCGTCACTGGTGTCCAACGGATACTCAATCGTGGGTCCTCTCCGAATCACGGCCGAGGGAGGGGCACCGTGCTGCCAGCCGCTCCCACGCCGGAAGTGATCTTTCCACGACCCGATGGGGCACCGCGAAAGAGAGGCGGAAGTGGCCCGATCGACCGAATCCAGTACCGGGAACCACCAGAATCCGTTCCTTCATCGCTTCCTCGATAAACTGGACGTCATCGGCTTCTGGGGTGCGAGGAAACAGGAAAAATGCTCCCTGCGGTTGGACGAATTGGAATCCAAGATGCTCGAGGTGCTGGGTGAGGGTCGCACGATTGAGTTGGTACTCGGTGAGATCGACGGTCGCATCTTGACAATCGGCCACTGCCAGTTGAAGGAGACTGGGTGCATTGACGAAACCGAGGATTCGATTACAGAAGGAACAACCCTCAAGTAGTTCTTTTTGGTCGGTCGCTGACGGATGCACGGCTAGGTAACCGATCCGATCCCCGGCCAATCCGAGATCCTTGGAATGCGAGGTGATGACGATGGTGTCCTCGTAAAGAGTCGCAATCTCAGGGCACTGGGTCCCATCATAGGTGATCTTGCGGTACGGCTCATCGGTGATCAGGTAGATCGGATGGCCAATCCTATGAGAAGCAATCTTCAAGGCATCACAGAACGATTTCAATTCCTGCTCGCTATAAACCCTGCCGGTCGGATTGTTGGGACTGTTGATGATGACGGCACGAGTCCGCTGAGTCACTTTCGACAGTAACATCTCCGGGTCGGGACAGAAGTCCTCAGTGGTGGGGCAATCGACGGCGACTCCACCATGATTCTGGATGTAAAACAGATACTCAACGAAGTATGGACTGAGGATGATGACTTCATCGCCGGCGTTGAGCAGAGTCTTGAGGGCGATGTTGAGGGCCCCACCGGCACCCACCGTCATCACCACATGAGATCCGGTCCATGGCAGATCGGAGCGCCGCGCAAGATCGGCGGCAATCTTGTCCCGCACCTCGGGCCATCCCGAGTTGGGCATGTATCGATGAATCCCCTCTTGAGATCCATTGACCAGTTCGCGGAGACGGTCGACGAACTGTGCCGGAGGAGGTAGGTGAGGATTCCCGAGGGTGAAATCATAGATTTCATCCTCTCCGTGGATCTGCTTGAGGCGACTTCCCTCCTCGAACATCTTTCGGATCCAGGAAGATCGGGAGATCGAATCGAGCACGGCTCGAGATATGGGCAAGACACATTCCTCTCGGACAAAATCTGGTAATACGGCCGGAATTGTAATTCCCTAGATCTACTGAATAGCCGTAGATGGTTCAATTACAACAACTTGTGCAGGATAAAGGGGGCATAGGACGACAGCAACAGGGGGTAAAAAACTCTCGCCGACGGGGGCTTTTTTCTGGACTAGCGTTCACAACTTGTGGACAATCAGCCGTGAATCTCGTGACACGAGATCTGGGGAATTACAATTCCGGTTTGCGCCGGAGTGGTCATGATTCCAAGAAGGGTACAGGAGCGATTCCGAACGTCATCGATGATGAAGTTGGAGTCGCAAGTTCTGATCCGTTGCGTGTCCACGAGTCATCATTAGTCCTGAAGACCCGGCCCGGAACATTCCCCAATTTCCCCCTTCTGGGTTGGGTCTCTTTTTTCTCCGCATGGCGACCTCGCGGTGGCCAGCGCAGAGCAAGAACCCCTCCGGTCTTCGCTTCTCCCGAGATGCTGCTCCCGAGATGCTGCTCCCGATGCTGCTCCAGTGGACCTCCCCAGCCAGGGGAGAGGATCGCCACTCTCTCTCCGTGTGAGATTATCCGCATCTCCGATGATCATGTCCGATGATCACGTACGCGGATCAC
>JAPKAM010000075.1 GCA_028825265.1 Planctomycetota bacterium | reverse complement strand
CAACTACCGCCGGAGACGGACAGGTGGCTGCCGAGGCATAGTCGTTCCGCTTCATTCTGAAACGTCTTCTTCAGTTTTCGTTTTCCTGCGGTTGTGGTCGTCACTGGAAGCCTCTTTTCAATTCAGTGCTGGATCAATTCGACCAGTTGATCGACCCAGACATCGGGCTCGGGGGGAGAAGCGGTTCCATACCCACCTCTTCGACCGACGGTGCGAACTCCGGCGGCGATGCCGGTGGCAAAATCGACCGCAGAATCTCCGACCATGATGGCATTTTCAGCTTTGCAATTGAGGGAGTGGAGTATCGACAGGAGCCCGGCAGGATCGGGTTTGGGGATCTGCGCATCTTCGGGGCAGATCACGGATTGCCAGGGGCCCTGCAGATCGAGGCGAGGCATCAACTGGTCGGTAACGCTTCGAGGTTTGTTGGTCAGGATCGCCATCGGGATGTTGTTTTTACGCAAGTGATCGAGGAACTCGATGGTTCCCGGAAGCCAGCCGATGTCGCGTGAATGGTCGCGGGCGATCTCGCAGTAGTGGGCTCGAAACTGCTGGAACAGAACTTCCATCGATTCATCGGGTTGCAGGATGTCTGATAAAATCTTGTCGCAGAGGACTCGTGCACCATGTCCCACCGCACCGCGGACATATTCCCGCGAACAGGGTTCCGCTCCACGCTGGGTGCGGATGGCATTGACCGAATCCGTGATGTCACCGATAGAATCGATCAGAGTCCCGTCCAGATCGAAGATCACACAGTGCGGGGGAACGGCCATCCACTCCATCATTTCGATGGGGAGATCGTTCTGTGGCTGCTGGGTTTAGTCCTGGAACTGATCCACGCGATCAGGAGTGAGAGTGCGATCAATGATCCTTCCACTCCATAGAACCAGTTTAGCAATTGCTGAATTCCATCGGTGAATCCGTAGGAGTGAAGGCCTACATTCAGCAGATTCACTCCCCACCAGGAGAAGGCCACGATGATGCCATTGACCAGGACTAGCAGGTGGAAACCATGTTCACGAACCAGCCCAGACATCCGTGCATGAAGGATGATCAACTCTGCCAGGCAGATCATCAGCGCACCATTTTCCTTCGGATCCCAGCCCCAGAAGCGACCCCATGAGTAATTGGCCCAGATGCCCCCGAGAATGGTGCCGACGATACTGAAGAAGAGGCCAAAGCAGATGGTTCCGTAAACCATTCGGGTGATGCTCTTGTAGAAATCCTTATCGTCCTTGCGAAAGCCGAGGATCTTCCCGATGATCCAAACATGTGCAATCGCCGCCGCAAGCAACCCTGCCGAATATCCGAGAGTGACCGATGTGACATGGGTCGAGAGCCAGAAGTTCGTATCGAGGACCGCCACTAGGCTGGGCATCGTATCCCCTGCGGTGACCGCTTCCTTCAACTCGTATTTCATCGACAGGAAGCAACCGATCGATCCGAGAAGGGTCGCCATGGTGAGAGCAATTTTGCGTCGATCGAGCGATTCGATGACCATCGCGGTACTGACACAACAGGCTGTGATGAAGAGGATCGTCTCGTAAAGAGTAGTGACCGGAGGCCGTCCCTGGATGATGCAGCGGACGGTGATTCCTGAGATCAGCAGAATCAGCCCGCTCAGGCTCATCAGCCAGGTCCCTTTCGACGGTAGTTTCGCATCCGGTTTTAGCCAACTGAGGCAAGCGATGATAAAGGCGAGGGTGAAACAGATCAGGGCATGGTAAAAGAAATCGACGCGATAAAAGAACACCTCGAGGGAAACTCGACCGTACTGCCCATGGATCGCTGCGAGCCGCGCCAGTTGCTCCTGAACCAGTACTGCTTGCTGCTGGAGAAGTGGCCGGTGGTCTCGGGCGGCCACCATCGCTTCCATATTTTTCAACGCCTCGGCCTGGAGGGGGACCGGAGAACCCAGAAGGGCATTCTGTACTACCACATCTGAGTGAGACCAGACCGCAGGGGCCGCGTCCTCTTGCGTGGAAGCCTGCTCCGGGGCGAACCAAGCGATCCCTTGCCGGGCGATTTGCATCTGGTGAAGAAGTTGCTCCCTCAGATCCTGCAGGGCGTTGACCACCTCGATCCTTCGTTCATCCGGCAAATTGAGCAAGGCATCCGTGTTGGCTAGTTCTTCCAACTGAATGAAGCCAGGGATCAGAGGCGAGAATCCTGGCTTCGGTGTGGTTCCGTAGATGGCTTGCAACTCGGGAACGGTGGTCAGGGGAAAGGTCCAACGAGCCGCATCGAAGGCGTGGAATAGTTCTTCCATCGCGCGGATGTTTTGGGCCAGTTGAACCGTCTGCCTCTCGACGAGACTCCAGGTGGAGGATTCCTTGGTCTCCGTGATCTGGCCTGCGGTCTCGAAGATTTGATCGAGAGCCGGCAATAGATCGTCAAAACTCCAGCGCGAACTTCGCTTCCGCTGGGAGACATCGATCCCTGCATTGGTCAGGACTTCCGAGTTGGTCACCCGAATGCACTCGTAACTTCTCGCAATCTCTGGATAGAGCATGCAGTCGAGAGTCCAGGCTACCGGTCCGAGTGTTTCATGGTTGACCGTCAATGAGCGCTTGCCATTGACCTTCAACATGATGAAACCGGCAAAGGTGTCAAATGGTTTGACCCGCCCGCCGTGCTGAAGGGGCCAATGCTTCACCGCATCGAGTGTCTTGGAGGACCAGGGGGCCCTGACCATGGGAGCCTCAACATTGGCATCTTGAGACTGGTCGAGAGAATCCGCCTCGGTTTGGTTGGAGTTCGTTTGCGCGGAAACTCCACAACACAGCATCAAGAGCAGAGGAAGCCATTTCAGAATCATTGCGATATCTCCTTGTGCTGTTTCGCCTGTTTCTTGCTGTAACCAAGAAACTTCTGGACGAAGGTGATCGCCATTCCGATGGCAATCACGATACAAGAGTAGAGAGGCCATTGATCTGACGGATTCCGTACCACGGAGAAGACGCTGTACAGTTCAGCGCCCGGGGCGGCATTGGATGGACCCCAGCTCGATTGAAAAAGGATCAACCCCTGATCCCGAAGTGGGTCGTTCATCTCAATCCGAACTTTTCGTTGGCTCGCTTCCGATCGTTGGGTCACATCGCTTCGATATTCCTTGGCCACCGAGATGCCCGGATGGTCGACCTTCTCGAAGTTGTCGAGGCGGATCGAGAAGGGCATCGAGTGACGGATCTTTCGTAAGGCGATGGAAAAGGATTTGTCGGCGACCTCGAAGGTCCAGGGATAGTTCTGACCACCCCAGAGCAAGGCTTGTTGCGTCGGTCCATCTTCGGAATCGGAGGGGATCATATCGATGGTCAAACCTGGAAGATTCTGTTCGTTCTCAGCCACTTCTGGTCGCTTGAGCAGCCCCCAGCCATCGATGGCCGGTGAATCGGGTGTCCAGTTGGGCCCCACTGGTAGAGCTCTGCAGTTGGGCAGTGCGCCGCTGAGTTTCAACTGGAAGGGCAGCCCAGCAATGGGTTCGATGACCAGTTCCGAGTTCCCAGCCAGTCGTTTCATCCGGACCAGATGTTCATCGACAGATGTTTTTCCTGTTTCGAACACCGCCACTTCCCACTCGTGATGGCTAATGTATTCGGCCGCTTCCTGTGATTCCCATAGTTGTAGATAACCTTCATCGGAAGCCTTCAGTTTGACCAGCCCCGCACTCATCATCAGGGCGATTCCGACATGGATGATGAAGATTCCAAAAGTACGCTTCCGGAGCCGGAGCAGCAGAATCCCACCGACCAGTAAATTGATGGTGAAGATGATCATGCAGGTCAAACCACCGGGAAGCGGGATGCTGAAACTCCAGCCTTCGAATGGAATGAACCACCAATCGGAATCGAACTGGTGAAACAAGAACCAGGACTCGAAGTAGGTTTGCTGGACCCGATAGAGTCCATGCTCGGCTTGCTCAAGCGTTCCGAGATAAGTGAGGATCAGTAGCAAGGTCATCATGACCGTCGCCACCTTCTGCGAACCCATCCGCTCGAGTGTGTTCAACCAGATCGACTTTTTCACGGGGCCACCTCCAGCGATAGAACCAGTTGGTTCAACTTGGATCGAGCTTCTTCGATCTCCGCGCCGGGGCCGACCATCTTGACGAAGACGGCACGATCCTCGAGGTTCAGAATCAATCCGATCATCGTCCAGTCCTGTTCTGGAAGGCTACCCATACTCGAGTAAGGGCCAGTGCCTTCGAGGACGATGGCTCTTCCACCGAGCATCGATTCGGTGGGGAGTTGGGAGAGCTGTTGTTCATCGATGGGGTCGAGACTCAGTTCCTTGAGCCACCGATTCGCATTGGCGAGGGGGCCGCCTCCATCTCCTGGTAGAACGGTGATCCAGCAGCGTGCTTCGTCACCGACGATGAAGGTCACTTCTCTCATCGGCCGGGCCGAATCCACACTCCAGTCTTGCGGCACCTGCCAGCGGATCGTCGCATCTTGGATCATCGGTGCCGGAGCCTGAGGGCCCTCAAGGCGTATCGAACTGGCAAAAGCAGAGATGGAATCCGCCTGTTCCATCAGCAATGTGCGTGGCCCGGTCGCCTTCAAGAATAGCGTTGAGTCTCCAAGTGGAAGCAAGTAGACGATCATCCGGGCATCCGGAACCGTCTTCGAGGCGAAATTGTCGGTGAAGGTACCGTCGAGCTGGAACAGGACACCTTCTCTTTCGAGCAGGGTGATCGTCGGCAGACGGTCGAGCTGCTGGTCTGAAAGGTGGGGTTGGTCCATCTGCCCACACCATCGATCGATGTTGGCACGCAGGCTACCGCCACCAGGGATCACGGTGAGGAAACACTCGGCGTCGGCGTCGCCCGCGATGCGTAGATTGAGGCGACGCATCTTTGTGAGCGGAACTTCGATCCAGCCTGGGGGAAGATCATAAGCGAGCATTGGTGCTGCCTGGGCAGGTTCTATCTTGCGAGTGGGGCGATCGTTGCCAAATCTTTGCGAATGAGTGGCCCCGGGCAGCAGCGGATGAACCGCCTTCTCGATGGTACGTACCCCATCGTAAGAGTTCTGCTCGTGGGAACAGCCCGCCGCTGAAATTAGTAGAGCGACCAGAACCACCAGACCGCAGCGACATCCCCCGGCCTGCTGGCTGGGAGATGGTCGCCTTCCGGTGACAGTAGTGGGGACTCGGTGGAGTCGGAGAAGTGGCATCACATAATTATCCGCTGATGGAGGATAATTTCTCTTCGATCTTCGGCTTGGGATGGGCGCCAGTCATTCGGTCGACGACCTCTCCATCCTTGAAGAAGAGCAGGGTGGGAACACCCTGAATGGAGTACTTCACTGCCAGATCTTGTGCTTGCTCGATATCCACCTTGCCCACCTTGACGCCCTTGGCTGCGTATTCATCGGCCAGTTGCTCGACCAGTGGTGCAATCGTCTTACAGGGTCCACACCAGGTGGCGTAGAAATCGAGCATCGCCACGCCCTTGCCGATTTCGGCCTCGAAGTTGGTGTCATCGATCGTTAACAAGTGGCCTGTCATGGGCTTCTCCTTTTACTGTTTCGATCGCTTCGAAACATCGACATGAGTCGGGTCAGGTATTCATCGGCACGAGTACTAATCTTCGTCAATAGTGGTCGATCCTGGGAGTCGGACAGCGGTACTGCTCGACCTGGAGTCTGCGATTCCGCCTGCCGGGCCAGCCGCGGCTTCATCAAAGTCACCCGTGATCCACGGAATTCGGAATCGAGTGTTCCACAATACTCTCGATTGTGGCTCGGGTCAAAACGACCCGTAGCCGCATTCATGACATCGTCGGGCCTACGGGAGACCGCCACCGGTGTCACCTTGGGCGTCTCTTCGAGTCGAGCCGGCGGGCTAATTATTCGACGATTTCCGGGTCTTCCACGGGTACATCTTGGCCCGGAGTCTCGAGTACAAACCCAGGAAGAGCCAACCGTTCGCCGGGCTCTCCATCGATAGGTCTCCAGGCACAAATGGCATTTTCGCCCGCTCGCCAGGAGAACCAGGCCAGATTTCCGTCGACCTCGCCCAGAAATTCAAGGGTGGTGGTATTGAGATCAACCAGAATCCCGCCCAATGCAGTGATTTCCGCCTTCAAAAGGTCGAGTTTCACTTCGAGTTGGCGAAACTCGTCTCGAAGAGTCAATCTTGTCGGACTCTCCTCGCTGAGTGGGGGCTGGTCCGACGAGCGCGATTGTTGAATCAGGCGGATCTTCTGGTCGATCACCTGGAGCAGATCCTCACCAATCCTGGTCAGCAGTGGCAGCCTGGCCTTCACTTCATCCAGTTCCATGATCGGCGGGCCGTCTGTAATCGTCTCGGACATCTCGCCACCTTTGCGATTATTGGATCGACTTTGGGTCAAGTTTGGTCACCTCAAGCATCACGGCGGGTTCGGCAGATTCAGTCGAGCATCCACTGGCAGTCGAGATGGATCGGCCTCCGCACTTCTGCTCTCATAGTAGTCAGGTCCATGTCGAGTTTCAATCTGCTGGATGCTATTCAGAAGGGTGATCTTCTAGGCAATGCTGGGGATTCGGTGCAAAATATCCTTGCATGAGGGGAGTTGGGATGAACATGTCGGAAACGCTCGGGAGGTGGCGAGCCACGATCCTTGACGGGGGTCGCTTATCGCTCGATGGGGGAGCGATGTTCGGATCGGTTCCCAGGGTGGTGTGGGAACGTTGTATCCAGCCGGATCAGGAGCACCGGATCCCAATGGTGACACGTTTGCTGTTGCTGGAGGATTCCGAATCCGATCGAGTCGTACTCATCGATGCGGGAATCGGAGACAAGGAATCGTCGGAATTTCGGGATCGATTTGCCGTGACATTGCCGCAAGGAACCGGGGAAGCTCCACTGCGTCGTGCGGTCCGCAACGTCGGGGTCGATCCTGACTTGGTGACCGACTTGATCCTGACCCATCTGCACTTCGATCATGTCGGGGGGGCGACGGTGCTCGACAGCAGTGGTCAGTCGGTGGCACTTTTCCCAGCGGCCACCCACTGGGTTCAGCAGTCGAACTGGGAGACGGGTCTGTCGCCCAATGTTCGCGAAAAAGCCTCCTATCTGCGTCAAAATATCGAACCGTTGGAAGCGACTGCGCTCGAGAAAATCGATGGGAGTGGCGAAATCATGCCGGGGATTTCGGTCGAACGCGTCGATGGGCATACCCAGGGGATGCAGACGGTGCGTATCGAGGGAGGGGGGCGAGTGATGCGTTACCTTGCGGACTTGGCGCCGACTTGGCACCACCTGAGAGCGGCGTGGACGATGGGCTACGACATCTGTGCCATCACCGTCGTCGAGGAGAAACAAAGGATGCTTCAAGCGGCGCTGGAAGAGCAGGCGTTACTGGTGCTGGAGCATGATTCCGTTCACGCCATCACATCTGTGGAAGAGCGGGATGGAAGGATCGTCGCCAGGAAACCCTGAGCCGATCGTCGACCCGGTCAGAGCCCCAGCCGTGCCGCCTGACTGTAGCAGTTGAGCCCCGATTCACCGGTGAAGCCGCACAGGATCATGTTCGCCTCGCGAGCGGTTTCGACCGCCAGGCTCGATGGTGCGCCGACCGCAACCAGCGCATCAAATCCAGCGACGGCCGCCTTTTGAACCAGTTCGAAACTGGCTCGGCCACTGACGGCACACACCATTCCACAGGCCGGTAGGCGGTTGCGAGTGCTGAGGGCTCCGACCAATTTGTCGAGGGCATTGTGTCTGCCAACATCTTCACGGACTGCGATCGAGTCATCTTCATCGTGGGCCCAGGCTCCGGCTGCGTGAACGCCACCGGTACTGTCGAATAATCCCTGAGCAATTCGCAAACGGGAAGGCAAGGAGGCGAGCCACTTCGGTGGGTACTGTTGGTCGCTGTTGGTGGTGGGCACTCGAGCGATGACATCCTTGATTTTGGTTCGACCACAGATGCCGCAAGCACTGGTACCGAAACCGGTGTGAGTCAGTGAATCCAGATCGGGATCGGAGCCATCCTTGAGGATTACGGTGACGACATTGAGAGGTTCCTCGGCGCTGCCGTCGGTGCAGTGGGTCACACCCGCCGGAGATTCGGTCGAGGCCAGCATTCCTTCGGCGACCAGGAATCCGACCGCTAGATCGAAATCATCTCCGGGGGTCCGCATGGTGGTGGAGACCAGTTGGTCATGGCGGGTGCCCTGGTGGTTCCAGCGCAGCCGGATCTCCAGGGGTTCCTCGACCGCAATCTCATCGAGTCCGCGAGGAGACCGGCCCGGTCGGGTTCGTCGGACCGGGAGTCTCATCGACTTTCGGTTTGGGACTGGCTGCTGTGGGATCATCCTGGTCGCTGCTCTCCTCCGGGGGGCCGCAGTCGCGGCGATCTCCCGGTAGGATAACTGCGATTGGGGCTCTCTCCTACTGGACTCCCGGCATCAGCGGTTCACCTTCGTCCCAGACCAGTCGATCGATACTGACCGCCTGCGGGAACACGTTGCGTAGTGCGCTTGAATCGAGCAAGTCCGGGTCGAATAGCCAGTTTCGGACCGGTGGCTTGTAGACCCCTGATTTGCCCCAACTCTCGGTCGCCACGCGACTCTGAAACAGATTGATGAAAGCTCCGTTGATGTTGGCGTTCTGGTTCGACCATTTCTCATGAAAGCGAGGCAAGTTTTCAAGTCCCCCGGAGTAGCTTCCGCCACCGTCTGGAGTCCTGACATTGCCGGTGACCATGGCCATGTTGTAGGTGGTTTCCGAGGCGTTATCGATGTCATAGCAACTATCGCCAGGTTCCCGATCATCGGACCAATTGTTGGAAAGCAGGTTGACGGCATCACTGATCACCGCAGCGGTCTTCTTGTCGGAGGTGTTGAAATCCCCCTCGACATAGATCGGATCTTCGCTGACAAACAGCAGATCATCCGGTAGTTCCGAACCATTCTTGAGACGGATGCCCTCGAACCAACCGCTTGTAACTCCTGGATCCCAGTTGGCGGGTTCAGGATCTGGCGAGCGATAAGCGTACACCTGATGGATGTCATTGTCGGGGTCGGGATCGGAATTGACGCCGGTGACATAATTTTGAAAGGTCGGATTGGAGAGGTCCAGTTCGGTCAACGGAACATAGGTCTCTTCCCTGGCATCGTACATGTCGGAGGAACTCTCGGTGACGGCACCCCCCATCTGAGCGGTGACGTCGACCTCAACCCCGTTCTGGACGTGGTAAACGCGATCGTTGTGGATCACCAAGTCTGCACTGGTGCGATAGTGCCCGCTGTTGGCAATCGATCCGATATCCGGTGCGTTCTGGGTCAAGACTCCATGGCTACCAGTTTGGACCGTGCCATCCCAGGTGGAATCAGCGAAATCGATCCACTGCTGCGGATCCGAATACGCGTCGAAGTCCTGATCATTTCCGAGAGTCTGGAAGACTCCATTGGAGTCCTTGATCTTGACGGTTCCATTAGTGGTACTGCCATTATTCTTACGCTCTCGGTAGATTTCTCCGGTACAGCGAAAGTAATCGGAATCGATAGTCAAGGTTCCGCCCACCCCGACGTAGATGTCGCCATTGGCGTGAACCTTACCGGCGAATTCCATACTGGGACCAGGAAGCAATTCCAGGTCATCATCGTAGAAGATGGCGAAGTCGAAGAGCGGATTCCTCTGGACCTCGATGGTTCTCCGAAGATGGCTCATCGCGGATTCAGTCTCGACTCCAGAGGCTGAAGTGGCTCCGGGGTAGAGTTGCACAACTCGGGTGTAGAGCGTCTGTGTGGGACCACCAGTATCGGTGGAATCGTAGAGAACGTCGATCGGTCTCCAGCCATCGACATCGATCTCCACCGGGTAGACCTGGGGTGTGAGATCGGTGGCATTCCACGCGTAACTGACTCCACCGATGGTCACCGTGCCGGTGGCCACAGTGGAGAGTTCGAAGGGATCATCGAAATTTGCGGTCCGCACTAGAATGTCCTTCTGAGCCGCATCGAGGATCGCTTCTGCCAGGGTTCTCGCCTTCAACTTGTCGAGTTGGAAGCGGGAGTCCTTGCTCCGGGTCATGGTCGTGGCGACCGTAGCGGAGGAGATCAGGCCAATCACCAGGATCATGAATGCGGTGACCAGCAATGCCGATCCTCGCTGGGGCTCGGCATCGGTGTGGTCGAGTGTAGAGTTCATCTTCGATGTGGGGGGCAGATGGGTTGGATCCATGGGAGACCTTCCGGTGTGAGGCAAGGGACGAGGGGGGCAGATCGATGGCGTTCTCTTTGTGATCACTGGGAATCCTCGATAAAGTTGCGCCTCTTGACCCTGCTTCGTACCGAGTAGGGGACATCTTCGGCATCGCGCTGAAGATTCAGATTCACGACGATCGAAAGACCCTGGATCTCGAAGAAGAGACCGGGCATTCGTTCGGTGCCGGCTTCGTTCAACTGATAGGTGCCGATGCGGGTGGCCAGAGTCGAACTGGTTGAGTTTCCGAGGGCATCTGAAATCGTACTGACCACATCACCGAAGTGATAATCTTCACTGGCTGGATCGGCGGAGAGGCGTTGCCAATCGAGCGAGCACTGGACCTCCTGCAATGCAAAGCCGGAACTGTCCTCGAAGTGGTATTGCCCCAGCACAAGATCGTATTCTCGACGCCAGGTTTGAGGGTCGATACGATCCCACTGAAGAGTACTTCCGTTATAGGAGTATCCGAGTAGGTCGATCTGCAGCGACTCCCCCGAAGCAGACACGACTGGTGTCGACCAGCCCTGCCTCAGGATCGACTCCACCCGCGTGAAAGTGCGGTGGGCATCGAACTGAGCCGATGAATCGGCATCTGCGTCACCACCGAATCGTGCGAAGGAGGTGGCGAGAGCCAGACTCAATCCGAGCACCACAACGAAGACCGAGGTGGCGATGAGAATTTCGAGTAGGGTCGTGCCCTGCTCCGATCTCTGCGGATGGGTTCTCATCGTGCTTCCTCCTACCGGGTCCGTACGACCCAGAACTGGTGTTGTATTTGGCCCTCGTCACGGCCCTCCCAGGTGACCTGTACGAGGATCTCGAGGGGATCGGCTTCTATGTCGGTGACCGAGACATCCAGGGTCGGAATCGTCAGATCCGTCATCTCGAGCAGGGTCGGGGTCTCGTCAAAAACCTGGCGTCCCTTTTTCGGCCAGTTGCTCGCAAGCAGGTATCCATCCTGGGAGTTGGTCAGGTCTTCCAGAGTGCGGGAGTTCAACTCTTCGATGACGGCTCGGGTGTGTCCGGTCGCACGTGTCACTTCTCGAGTGTGGTTCTGCTCATCGAGGATCGGCAGCATCAACATCGATGCAGCGGTTCCGACGATGGTCAGCAGAGCCAGGGCGATCATCACCTCCAGCAGTGTGTATCCATCCTGGGGGCCACTCAATTCGGCGCACGCATTCATCGTGTAACCTCTTCCATGCGGGGACGACTCACGGTCCATCGGGTGTGATGTGGACATATTTGGTCCCGAGAAGAGTACGACGGAGATCGCCAACGGTGCAAATCGGCCTGTAAGAACCGACGAGATCGGGCCCGGGGGAAGGGCGAGGTTGCCGGAAGGAATGACCGGATCGGTGGCTATCCGCCCAATTCGAACATCAGCCGCAAATTGGTCCCTCGATCGTCATCGAAGACGGACATCGATTCTTCAGTTTCGGTCCAGGTCGCCTCGAGCAGCCATCGGAGCCACGGCTGAGGGCGCGCGGCGAGACCGACTCTCAAGACCTGGACGGTTCCGGCTCCCGATCCCGCTTCGAGCAGGCCGTGGGTTTGCAGCTCTTTTCCAAGGTGGGCCCTCTCGTAGCGAAAAAGAACTTCTAGACCCGCCTGATCGAAGGAGGACGGGGTATCGAAGGGGGCTGGAGGTAGGTCTGGTCCGGAACGTGTCGGAAGCGATGCTTTACGGGCGAGAAGGGCCCTGACTCCGAACTGCCAGCCGGTGAGATCTCCAGCAAGATTGATGGGCCCGGAAGGGGTTTCGGTGCCGTGGAGTCCATGAGTCATCCACTCGTTTTCGATATGCAGCCACTCGAGCAGTGGCCAGCGCCAGCCGGCTCGAACCCAGCGTGCACTTTCGACCTTCAGTGGAACCGTTTGAAGCAAGGTCTGTTCACCGGGACTCTGAACCTGGATTTGACCATCGCAGTGGTGCTCCAGCCGACCTGAGATGAACATTGAAAATCGACTTCCGGGAGTCTCTGGCGCATACGGGCCGCCGAACAGTAATCGACTGAAGGGCTGGAGACTGAGGCGTCCTGAAATTCCTTGCCCACCGAATTTCATCCCCTGAGGATCGGCCGAACTTCCCAACCGCACCTGCAGGTCGGAGACGATGGCATCATCGAGCCATCGTCCCCCTCCTCGGATCGACCCGCTCGAGCCCTCGGAGATCCAATCGATCAATCCCTCGGAGATGGTGAGACGGTCCTCCTGGAAGAGTCCCGCCTGAAGCCCCATCGAATTAGGAATCCTGCCGGTCGTGAGGTGGAATCCACCACGGATTTGCCGGTCGATCCAGGCCTCCGAAAAAGTGCCGACGGGATTCTTGTCGTCGAAGTTCAGACGGAATCGAAAGTGATTTTGTTCGAGGGCGCTGCCTTCGATGCGGAGGTCGCTGCTTTTGAGCTTGGCACCAGTTCTGCTGGAAGGATCTCGCTCGGACAGAAGAGTGGAGTCGAGGCGAAGGGTGCCCACGACCTCGAGATGGGGCACATCATCTGGGCCGATGATGGAGATTCTACCGCCTTGTTGGATGGTGATGGAACCGAGTTGAGTGGGGTCGTCGTCCTGAATCTCCTGCGCGACTTGATGGGGAGCGTCGCTGAAGGGATCGAAGGGATCGAACGGATCCTGATCGAACGGATCTACGCCTTGTTGACTGAGACCCCACTGTGGAAGGAGCAGCAGTAGCCAGACGATGAGATGAATCCGTTGGATGCAATTCTGGGGGGCAAAAAGGGCCAGTAGTCGCTGGAAAGAGCGGGCGGTCGGCGGTCCAGTTCTGCGGCAAGCCTGGATCGGCCTGTTTTCAATTGGCCTGTCTTCAAACGGCCTGTTTTCAAATTTGGTGGATGCAAAATTCAAGATGTTGGGTCCCCCATGGGACATCATCCCGATCTACTGCTTTCGAACAAGAGGAAACTCTACGGCTTCTCCAGGCGAACATCATCGATCATGATCAAACTGTCGGGACCGCCGGTGTACACGAGACGCAGCGCCTCGATCATGTCCCACTCCACGTCACCCTTACGTGTGAATTTCTTCAAGTCGAGTCGCAGATCCTGCCAGCGTCCCTGTGGAATCAGTGCCGAGTTGTATCCGTCCCTCTGGAATGCACGCCCTCCACCCCTACGCCCGCCTCCGCGAGGAGCTCTCACCTGGCCTCCGTCGGCATCGAACAGGATCAGCAACTGGGGTCTGGCCTTGGGATTTTCGCAGCGCATCGAGATATTGAGGTATCGATAGTCGGTCAGGCTCAGGCCCTCGTCGATCATCTTCTTGAATACGGCATCCCCGAGATTGACCCAACTGGTCTCACTTCCTGTTTGCCAGTGCATCGCAAACTTTCCCGATCGAACGTCGCCGTCTTCTGGCGTCCCTCCGATGATCTTGGTCTTGGCTGCAGCCTGGCCACCACGATCTCCCCGCGGATTGGCATCTTCGTCCTCCTGCTGCGGGTCTTCGGCATCCGGCTTGGACTTCTCGAAGTCTTCCAGCAACAGGTACACTTCGTCGAAAGCGAGTTGGCGAAGTTCGGCGAGTTCCTCACCGATCAGTGAGCCTTCGAATGCGGTGCCGTCAGCATCTTCTTTCACGATGATGGAGAGCGCCTGCTTGTACTTCTTCCGATCGAAGTACTTCTGGGCCTTCTCGAGCACCACACCGGCTTCGGCTTCCTTGGTGCAGCGTTGGAGTCCCTCAGCGATGGGGGCTGCTGATTTTCGCAATTTTCCATTGAGGCGCTTGATGATCGACAGCGCGCGAGAGAACTCTCGTTGATCGAGATATTCATGAAAACGATCGAAATCTGCGTTGAGAGTGGCATCTCCCAGGTCGATCTTGGGAACCGGTCCGATCTTCGATTCTGTGGTGTCCTCTGGCGTGGAATCCGGATCCTCGACCTGAGTGAGGGGGAAGCGGAAGCCGGTGGAGATGCCGGTGACAGCACTGCAGAGAACAGCACTGCAGGGAACAGCACTGCAGGGAACTGTCCAGAGTAGCGCGGCCAGCA
>JAPKAM010000008.1 GCA_028825265.1 Planctomycetota bacterium | reverse complement strand
CTCGCCAGAGGAAACACAGCTCTCGCCAGAGGAAACACAGCTCTCGGCAGAGAAAATACAGCGCTCGGCAAAGCAGTGAATCGCATCAGAACACCCTTTTCATCGCAAAAGTACCTCTCCGAAGCGGTGGCCCATCGATGAGACACGGCCATCCCGAACGAGAATGATAAATAGGATCTTCAAGCCGTGCCAGTGTTGCACAATCCGTAACCGGACACCTTCAAGATGTAGGCTCGATGGTCCATGCTGCGGGCATGGGTCGACTGCGACCCGGAAGGAGAAGTCGATGAGGTTCTGGTCGAGAAGTGGCGCAATCGTTCTGCTGGTGCTGCTGGGCTTCCTCCCCTGCGGCTGCAAATCTATCGACATCCCGGCCAGAATCGATGATCTGACCGATACAGTGCGTGCACGCGTCGGCGCGGGGCTAGGGCTCTACGGTGAGATCGAGGCCACCGGCTGGTTGCACCCGGCGATCGGCTTTGTCGATGCCAATCTCTCACCACGCTTCACCATCGGCCATGACCCGCGACCGGGCCAACCCGCCGGAGTGCTGCGCTCGGCATCTTTTCCGACGATGCTAGTCGCCTTCCCCTTCGAGAAGTCCCCGTCAGGAACAACCGACGATTCGGCCACGAGTCCAGCACTGAAGGGCTGGCTCAACGCTTGTATGCTGAGGGGGAATCACCACGTCGAGGGACAATCGTGTTCGCTGATGCAGTGGCACCGAAAAATCCATCATGACTGGCTCATCGAGGCCCCTTCGCTGGCTCAACTGTCGGAGGCTCAGCGCAGTAGCCGAAACACCTGGTTTGCCATTTCGGGTACACTGGGTGTGGTGACCATCGACGTCGGAATCCATCCACTGGAAGTGCTCGATGCCTTGCTGGGCTGGTTCGGAGTCGATCTGATGGAAGATGATCTGCGCCGCCAAGTGCCCGCACCCACTGTCGGAGAAGAGGAAGCCTGATGCTCGAAAATGTTCCACAAGTCCTGCCGTGGTTATTGATCGGAATCCCTGCGCTGTGGCTGCTATTAGCGGGAAAGGTGCGCTGGGCCTGGACCGTCTCAGGAGCGATGATCTGTGCTCTTCCGCTGCTCTCCGGCGAAACACCGACCCTCACCGATCGAGTGATCCTGATCGGATTTTCCGTGCTGCTGGTGATCGGCTTCATCGCTCCGCTACGGCGCTGGTGGATCACCTCGATGGTGATGGGAATCGTCAAGAAGATCCTTCCCGCCATCAGTGAAACCGAACGGGAAGCACTGGAAGGGGGAACCGTCTGGTGGGACGGCGAGATCTTCTCCGGAGCCCCGAACTGGAAGCGCTGGTTCTCCCTTGGTCCGGCACAACTGACCTCACGGGAGAGAGAATTCATCGAAGGACCGGTCGCAGAGTTGACTCAATTTGTCGATAACTGGAAGGACCGTCAGGACGGCTCCATCTCCGATGAAGCGTTTGACTACCTCGCCTCGCGCGGATTCTTCGGCATGATCATCCCCGAAAGTTATGGCGGGCTCGGATTCTCCGCCGCCGCCATGTCAGCGGTGATCTCCCATGTCGCAACTCTAAGCAATGCATTGGCCATCACGGTCATGGTTCCCAACTCCCTGGGGCCCGGAGAATTGCTGCTGCACTACGGAACCGACTCCCAAAAGGACCGCTTGCTACCACTGCTGGCCAGCGGGCAGGAGATTCCCTGCTTCGCGCTGACCGAACCTGGTGCCGGATCGGATGCGGCAGGATCGATGTCGAGCCACGGAGTCGTGGTCGAACAAGAAGTCGAGGGTCAGAAGAAACTCGGGATCCGGCTCAACTGGGACAAGCGCTACATCACACTGGCACCGCGCGCGACGCTGGTCGGGGTCGCCTTCCGCCTCTATGACCCGGATCACCTGCTTGGAGAAAAGGATGATCTGGGCATCACCTGTGCTTTGGTTTCCGCCGACCTGGAGGGCGTGGAAATCGGTGAGCGCCACGACCCACTCGGGGTCCCCTTCCTCAACGGCCCGACCCGAGGTCGCGACGTGTGGGTCCCCATCGATGCAGTGATCGGCGGCGAGGAGGGGTGCGGCAAGGGCTGGCGGATGTTGATGCAATGTCTCTCGGCAGGACGCGGCATCTCACTTCCCTCCAGTTCGGTGGGCGGCTCACAGGTGTGCCTGCGAGTCGCCACGACTCACGCCTCGGTCCGCGAGCAATTTGGACTCCCCATCGGTCGCTTCGAAGGAGTCCAGGAACCTCTGGTCCGATCCGCATCTAGCAGCTATGCCCTCGATGCGCTAAGAGGAATCACCACCCTGGCGGTCGATCTCGGCGAGAAACCAGCGGTCATCAGTGCCATCGCCAAGGCATTTGCCACGGAACGACTGCGCGAGGTGGTCAATGACTCGATGGATGTGGTCGCAGGAAATGCCATCTGCCGCGGTCCTCGTAACGAACTCGCCAACGCCTACTCCGCAGTTCCAGTCGGGATCACCGTCGAGGGAGCCAATATCCTGACCCGCACCATGA
Organism: Planctomycetota bacterium; assembly: GCA_028825265.1. Classification (GTDB taxonomy): domain Bacteria; phylum Planctomycetota; class UBA8108; order UBA1146; family UBA1146; genus QNYK01. The sequence continues at coordinate 49,950 of JAPKAM010000008.1, read as the reverse complement.
TCATCTTTGGCCAGGGTGCTGTTCGCTGTCATCCATTCGTCACCGCCGAACTGGAAGCGGTAGAGAAGGGTGACCTGGCCGCCTTCGACCGCGCATTCTGGGGACACGTCGGTTTCGTCATATCCAATGCCACCCGCTCACTGTTCCACAGGCTCAGCTTCTATCGACTGACCAGCCGTAATTTCGATTCCACCATCGGCCGCTGCCAACAGCGACTCACCGGCTTGTCGGCTCACTTCGCACTCAGTTCAGACATCGCCATGGCCACTCTCGGTGGGTCTCTCAAGCGTAAAGAACACCTGACCGGTCGACTCGCCGACGCGCTCTCCTGGATCACCGTCGGCTCGGCAGCGTTGAAGAAGTTTCACGACGATGGCCGGCCCGCCCGAGATGCAGAACTGGTCCAGTACCTGATGGAAACCTGTGTTCTTCGTACCGAAGAGGCACTGGCGGGTTTCGTCCAGAATCTTCCACACCGTCCTGCGGCGTCGGCTCTTCGTCTTCTGGGTGTGCCGGGTCGAACGATCACGCACGGCCCCTCCGATCAACTCGCCGACCGGATCGCCGCCGACTTACTCGATGGAGCGCCGTTGATTCTCAGCCTCACCAAGGATGTCATCACGCGCCCCGCCGGCAGCCCCGGATTGGCGACCCTGGAAGCGGCACTGGAAAAAATTGTCGTATCCCGTGGCGATACCGAAGCTTTGAAGGATGCCATCCGCACCAAGCGTCTCGACAAGCATCCGTCCTCGACCCTAGTACAAAGAGGACTGGCAGCAGGAGTCATCGATGAGGAGGGGGAGCGTCGCCTCCGTGAAGCAGATCTGGCCCGTCGCGAAGCGATTGCGGTCGATTCATTCCCAGCGGGTACTTGCCCTGCAACCGAGCGATACCCGACCGAGTGATTCTCGACCGAGTCCGCTGCGGCATCCGTGCTTCAGAAGGGCCATGACAAGTCATCTCCTTGATCGGGACCCGGTGCTGTAGTCCGCATCGGCGCTACTGCTTCGAGGCAGATTGCCCCTTGCTGTCAGTCGAACGACCTTCGCCTCCCCCACCGGGCAAGACCCGTTGCAGGGCGGGCAACAGCACCAGCGCTCCGATCATGTTTCCTGCGAACATGAAGCACAGCAACAAGCCCATGTCCGCCTGCAATTTCAGGTCGGAGTAGATCCAGGTGGCCACGCCCAGTGCCAGCGTCAGTCCAGTCACCAGAACTGCATTGCCGGTGCGCTTGAGGGAGACCAGATAGGCACTCTCCAGATCGGCTCCCTTGCGACGCGCTCGCATCAATTGAGTAGTGATGTAGATGCCGTAATCGACTCCGATCCCGACCCCCAGAGCGGCCACCGGCAAGGTCGAAACCTTCAAACCGATGTCGAAGATCACCATCAGTGCGTAGCAGAGAATACTCACCAGAATCAACGGCAGGATCACACAAAGAGTCGCCCGAATGCTCCGGAATGCCAGCAGTCCGAGGGCGATCACCACCAAGTAGATGGTGATGAGCATCTCCATCTGGGCGGCGGCCACCACCTGGTTGGTAGCGGCCATCACACCGACATTGCCGGTCGCCAGGCGAAAATGAACCTTCTCCGATTGTAACTCTTTCCCGTACTTCTCGACCGCCTCGGTCACACGATTGATCGTTTCTGCCTTGTGATCCTCGGTGAAGATCAACACCGGCAACACGCTCGCATCCGAGTTCAACAGTCCGGTGGATGTCTCGATGCTGCTCAGTGCCTGCGCCAGGATCTCACTATTTCTTGGCAACTCCCGCCACTTGGGCGAGCCCTCACTCCAGGCGGCGGCGAGGATTCTGGCGACTTGCGGCAAGGAGATGGTCGAGCGGACTCCATCGATGTTGGAGATCTTCCACTGGAACTCGTCGATCCGATCCATCACGGCATGATCGATACTCGCGTTGGGAACCGTTTCGACGATCACTGTGATCAGGTCCACTCCGATGGAAAAGGAATGAGCGATGTTGCGGGTATCGATGTTGTATCGAGATTCGAAGTGCAACTCCGGAAGTCCTTCATTGGCGTCACCAATGATGACTTCATCTGCGCGGTTCCAGCCCCAGTACACCGCAGTGATGGAGGCCAAGACCAGCACCACCGCCACCGGTCCACGGGTACAAGCGGCGAGCTTATTCCACAGCGAATCTCGCAGCGGCGTCGGTTTAGCCATCCGCTCCACAAAGGAGTCTCCCACCTTCATCCCACCGAGTAAGAGTGGCAGCAACACGAATCCGGTGGCAAAGATCAGGACCACCCCCACCGCAGACATCACGGCTAGGTGCTGGATCACACCGATCTCGATGAAGAGCAGAGTCAGGAACCCGACAGAATCACTACACAGGGCCACACTGCCAGGAAGGAGTAGTTGACGAAAGGCGGTCCGCGCTGCCGAGACTGCATCCGCACCCTCGACGATGGCGCCGGAGAAGGCACCGGTCATCTGCACCCCATGTGACATCCCGATGGCAAAGATGAGGAAGGGCACCAGGATCGACATCGGATCGAGTCCATATCCCAGGGTCGTGACGGTGCCGAGAGTCCAGATCACTGCCAGCAAGGAGCAAGCCATCGGGAGCAGAGTCAGTCGCCATGATCCGGAGAAGGAGCGCACCAGGAATGCCGTCACCAACAAAGCGATGGCGAAGAACCCGACCACCTGTACCGCGCCACCCGCGATGTCTGAAATCGCTTTCGCGAATCCGATGATGTGAATGTCGATGTCCTCGTCGACGAAGGGTGCACGCACCATCTCCTCGAGGAAATTCCCCACCACGATCGGATCCGGTTTCAACTTGGTGAAGGGATCCTGTTCGACCAGCGTTGCGGTGATCATCGCTGCGGAGAAATCGTTGGCCACCAGTCTTCCGACCTGGCCCGAATAGAGCACATTCTCCCTGACCTGATCGGCCATCTCTGTGGTCGGTTGCCATTCCGCAGGCACCACATTCCCGCCCTCGAATCCTCCCTCGACGATTCGTACGAATCGAACGTTGGGAGTGAAGATAGATTTCACAGAAGTGCGATCGATGCCTGGTACCTCGGCGAGAGCCCGGGTCACATCACGGACCCGCTCCAGCGCGACCGGATCGAACAGATCTCCGTCCTTGGCACGGACCGAGATCAACAAGCGGTTGGCGCCGCCGAATTGCTCACGATGCTTGACGAAGGTTTCCATGTACGGGTGGCTGAGGGGTAGTTGCTTCTCGAATCCAGCATCGATTGCCAACCGAGCGGCCTGGACCGTCAGCAGTACCGAGACGACAGCCAACAGCCACAGCATCAGTCTCCGGTGCTCGAAGATCAGTTTTTCAAGCCATGCGGTCATTGGCCAGCCTTCCCCGATCCCTGCGACTTCACAGGTGAGGGTCGATCGATACCACGGTATCCCTTCTCGCCGAACAACTGGATGCTCCCATCCGGCAATAGGATGGCGGTGCTGATGATTCTTCGCTCCCCTGGAGAGATATCGGACCAGGTTCCATCTGCTGAACGATGGAGGACGCGCCCCTCATCTCCAACCACGACCACCTGATCCGGGCCGATTCGACATCCGCCGAACAGTGCCGCTTCCGATCCGGAATCGATTCGCTTCCACAGACCCGGCTGTCCCTCCCACAGGTTTCCACGCAAACCCATCACGATGATGGAATCAGGGCTGTCGATCAACACGTGGAAAAAGGTGCCGTCGTAAGGGCTCTCCAATGGAATCCAATCGTCTCCTCCATCGCGACTCTCGAAGATGGAACCAAACTCTCCGGTGACGACCAGTCGGTCGTCTGATTTCTGAAGTGAATAGAGGTGAGGGCCATCTTCAGAGATCAGTTCCTGCTTCCAGTGATCCCCGCCATCATCGCTGATCAGTAGCGTGCCAAAAGCTCCCACCGCAATCACTCGAGAAGCATCGAGGGCCACGATCGAGAAGAGCCCTAGATCCACTTCTGGATCGCAGTACACCGATTGCCAACTGAGTCCTGAGTCGCGGGATCGCAGCACGGTGGTGTCGTGGCCGACCGCAAAGGAGGTCCCCTGATCATCGAGAATGATCGCCGTCAGCATGCGACGAGTCGGGGTTACGATCTGGTCATATGATTTTCCACCATCCCCGGAACGGAGGATCAAACCGTGATCCCCCGCCACCAGCACCACATCCCCCACACAGGTCGCTCCGACCAGCAAAGCCGCTGGCGCCTTGGCCGCTCGATGCGAGCGATCATCGATGGTGGAATCCCCCCCCACTCTCGCTTCTGCCCGGTCGATGCGAACCGACAGGAGGAATCCTCCGACCAGAGCCAGTACCAGTACCAGAATGCGCTGGTCTGTCAGCATCGTCACCACCGCTCGATTCATGATGAACCTTCCCAGATGAAAAGAAGCCGGGCGGGTGGGGTCTGTTCCCCGCCCGCCCGGCAGCTGGTCTGCGCCTAGGCGTCAGACGCGATTATCTTCTTCCACGCCGCGAAAGTGCCGCAGGAGAGAAGTCCTTGTCACGCAGGGTCACATCAAATCGTTCCACCTTGCCAGGGGCATTGAATCCGATGGCGAGGTATCGACCATTCTGAAGATCATAGTGCGCCAGCAGGGAGTCGTACAAGATGGGAATGTCGTAGTAGACGATGGGATACGCCTCGGACACTCGCCAGATCTTGCCGGAGTTGTCGTACTGATCGACGACCAGCGGCTGCCACGAATCTTCATCGAAGTGCATGACGCGTTTGGCGTAGAGGTGACTAGTACCCGACTTGATCGTCGCCTCCACCTTCCAGACCCGGTGGTGCTCATAGCGAAGCAGGTCCGGGTTGAGGTGTCCGGCTCGGATCAGCTGATCCGGATCGGCTTCGGCATTGTGAGACTTGTAGCAGTTGTAAGGAACGATCATCTCCTGACGACCGATCAACTTCCAGTCGTAGCGCTCCGGGCTGCCATTGAACATGTCGAACTGGTCGTTGGTCCGTTGGCCATCGCTGGCGGTTCCAGGATTATCGAAGGCCACCTGTGGTGCACGGCGTACACGCCGCAGGCCAGCACTGTAGACCCAGGCCTGACGAGGATCTTGACCTTGATCGAGAGTCTCATGGACATGCAACTTGGTGCCCGCCAGTCGCGGCGGGGAGAGCACTCCCTGGTAGAACTTGGCCAGAACATTGTCCGAATCGGCCGAAGTCATCCCCTCGCGATTGTAACGCCACAGCACCTGCTCCTCGATTCGCACCATTACGAACTTCCCATTGGGAGCGGGGGCCACCTGGCCGATGGTGCGGGACATCACCTCGCCACGGTAGCGCAGCATGTGATTCCACAGAACTTCCAGTCCACTCTCGGGAATCGGGAAGGGAGAGGTGCGGCGGCAGTCCTTGACGCCATTGCCGTCGGCGGTCAACGAAGCCGTTTGGGCATTTTCAAGTGAAGCCTTGTAGATGTCTTCCGGGTAACAAGCACTGCGTCGCGAAGGGTACACATTCATGAACCAAGTATCAGGGTAGCGCTCGAACATCGCCATCTGCCCGGCAGAGAGGTACTGGGAGTACTTCTGGTAGTTCGAGTGATCGATCTTGTACAGCGGTTTGTCGCTGGCGAAGGGATCGACGTAATGGTCACCGGGTTTCCAACCATTCGGAATGGCGTTGTATCCGCCGGTCCAAGGAGGAATGGTGCCGGCGGTCGATCCACTGCCATTGCCCGCCTGGATGGCGCCCATGGCGGTGAGTTCCTTGCCCAGTTCAGGACCGTCTGCTGATGATGGTACTGCTGCCGATGGAACTGTTGCGACCAGCACAACAGCTCCTAGTAGCAAGGCACCGAGGATGATCTTTCGATTCAACATTGAGGTCTCCTCCTAGAATGAGTAACTGGCGGTGAGGGACATGAAATCACGGTCGTTTCGCAGGTTGTATCGACCGCCACCAAACGAGTTGGAGTAACCGAGTTTCACATCCCACAATCCGAGGGCTCCGACCGTCACCGAGGTGCTGATTCCCTTGCGCCCCTCGATGAAGTTCGCCACCGGTACCGGTGAAGTTCCCTCGATGTCATGGGAAAATGCGATGATCGGAGAGACCGCCAGCGATCCGATGGCGTTGTAGTAGGTCAACTTGATCAGCGCCTTGTATCCCATCGATAGGGCGTCGGGGAACGCCGACAGCGGCTCGGTACCGGGCTGGATTCCCAAGTCGGTGAAGAGATCGGTACCACTGGTGTAGGTTCCTGTCGCCTCGTAGCGGAAGTTGGCCTGATCTTCCATCTCGTTGACGTAGGTCGCTGCGAATTCACCGACCATTGCGGCCTGATCGGAACCGAGCAAGCCCGCCATCACCTTGGTCAGACTGAACTGAGCCTGGGCGACGTCCTTGCGATTGAAGCCATGTATCGTCTCGCCATAGTCAAACGCACCGATGGTGCTCTGACCGAAGACCGAGTTGAGGGGAGACAGTGCAGCAAAGAGGATTTCCACATCATCGACTTGCAACGGCTGGTCGATGTGAAGGGATGTCTCTCCCTGAAGGGCGATACCGGTATTTCCTAGGTCGGAGTTGAAAGCGATTCCGAAGGTCTGGATATCTTCCGGATATTCGAGGAAGTACTCGGCAGAATCGCCGTAGTTCCCTGCTGCGACCCCTGCTGCAGTTCCGGTCACGGCACTGATGATGGGCAGTCGACTATGCAGGTGAGTGTAAAAGAATCCAACCTCGGTTCCGCCCAGTTCCTCGAGGAACCAGCGAGCCGAAAGGCCGAACTGGCCGAGGTCATCCGGAGTCCTGTCGCCGCTGCGATGCACCCCCACACCGATCGGAGAGTTATAGTTGGGATTGGTGCCGATCGCCCCTGGAACGGGAGTATCGACGATCTGATCATCCACACCGAAGCCCAGCAACACGTCGTTTCCACCAGGACTGGCGATATCGGTAATCGAGAAGTAGGTGCCGAGCGGTTCGAGGCGGGTCGGGCGCCAGCCGAGCTGGTAGAAGCCCTGGAACGAGAAGGTGTCGGAGATGTCGTAGTCGAACTTCGCGGCGGGAATCGGGACCAGCGCTTCCTTGATCTCGGAACCGGCAGCACGCAGTTTCGACAGGTCGACCGGATTGATAGTGTTGAGACCATTCTGGATGAAGGTGCTCTCTCCCCAGTTGATCACCTGACTTCCCAGGGTCACCGTCAAGGGATTGTCGTTGCTGCCAAAATCACGGCGAATCCAGGCATCGAGCAAGACGGCATTCTGACCCGCAAATCGCTCTGCGGTGCCATTCAATGCGGGTCGCCCTTCAGCCACAACATCGCCTTCACGGACGGCAAAATCGGTGAAGTAAAACCCTCTCACGAAGACCATGTATTCGTCGAAATCGAAGGAGATCTCGTGCAACACCTTGAGGTTTTCCGAGAAGATATCCCCTGCATCATAGTTGAGGTTTCCGTCATCTCCGTTGAGGGAGTGTGCGGTACCACCATTGGTGGTTCCGATGATGCTCAGATCAGGGTCGGCGACTCTCCAGGAAAGTCCTGCAGAGACGGTGGTATCGAAGTGACCCGAGACCCGTCCATTGATCAGATCAAACTCGATGGCTCCGGCAATCACCGGAACCAGGGTAAAAATGGCCACGAATAGCGCCGCTTGAAGCCGCGCCCGTGATCCTAGCGGGGAAAGAGATCCTCGCATGCTGGTGTACCTCCTTGCTGAGTTGGACGCTCCGATGAATCCCGAGGAGTGGTGCCATCACCGATGTCGTCATCACCGAGTCGTCATGACTGAGTCGTCATGATCGAGTCGTCACGACTGCAAGAGAGAGGATCCCCTCTCCCTCATCACCACAGACTCCACAATCTCCTCAGGACCGAAGCGTCTACGAGAGGGGAAGATACGGGATTGACCCGGTATCAGACAAGCAACATCTGCTCTGGCAATCTCAACTCTTCTGGTTCAAAGTGTCGGCGAAGTGCAAAAACGCTGCAGATCTGCCGACAGGGGCTCCAGGATGAACAATGGAAATGGCCAGAATCATGATCCAGTGCCAGATTACTGGCCCTTAAAGATTCCCATCGTGGTCGCCTGGGGTGATATGGATGCCCTCGGCCATGTCAATAACACCCGATTCTTGCGCTGGTTCGAGGATGCCCGATTCGAGGTGTTTCAACGGATCGGATCGAGAGAATTGGGTCCTGACAGTTGCAGCGGGCCGATTCTGGCCCGAATCGAGTGCATCTTCCGCAGCCCGGTACTGCATCCCGATACCATCACATCGATGATCCGGACCGCCGACATCGGCACCGATCGGTATACCCTGGAACACCGCCTCGAATCGCAACAACAGGGCAAAGTGGTCGCTCTCGGCACTTCCCGCATCGTCCAGATCAATTATCAAAGTGGCCAGAAAGTTGCCCTCAGTCGCGATGTGCTGGCCCAACTCGAACAGTTGCGCTGATCAGGAGTCCGAGAACATCGATCCGGGACCATCGACGAACAGATCTGGCATCGGTGCGATCCCCGCGACGGTGGCATAGGAATCGGGATCGATCCCCTGCTCTCGCAGCACATCCTCGTCGAGGAAGAAGTGACCGGTGACCTCTGCCGGATCTCGCGTGACGATGGCATGCAGGGCATCTGCGACAATCTCAGGCTTGCGAGTCGCTCTGCGATCCATTCCCGGAATCAATCGTAGTGCTTCGGTATCGATGACGGTACGGGGCCAGAGACCGTTGACGGCGATGCCCAACGGTTTCAGTTCTTCGCTCATCCCCAGTACGCACAGACTCATTCCGTACTTGGAGATGGTGTAGGCGGTATGCCGCGCGAACCAGACGGGTCGCATCGAGAGCGGTGGCGAGAGATTCACCACGTGAGCGCCATCGCCATGACTCATCGCTTCGATGGCGGCTCGGGTAAAGGTGTAGGTCCCTCTGACATTGACATCGAACATCAGATCGACGCGTTTCATCGGAGTCTGGCTCACCGGTGTCAGGGAGATGGCGCTGGCATTGTTGACCAGGATGTCGATTCTGCCAAAGCGATCCACCGCCGCAGCAACCGCCGCCTCGACCAGTTCATCATCTCGAATATCCATCTTGACGGCGAGCGCTTCACCGCCGGCCTCCTCGACCATCTTAGCGGTCTCGTGAATCGTTCCAGGCAGTTGTGGATGCGGCTGATCCGTCTTCGCTGCAATCACCACCTTGGCCCCGTCACGTGCGGCACGCAGGGCAATCGCACGGCCGATTCCCCGACTTCCGCCGGACAGCAGCATCACCTTGCCTGCGAGCGGCTTTTCTGAAGAAGATTGATCGTTCAAGACGCACCTCCTGTCGCTGATCTGTAATCTGCGGGACGCTTATCGATGAAGGCTTGCACCCCCTCTGGAAACTCTTCTCCTGCGGCACATTCTGCGAACGAAATCGCCTCGGCCTCCAGCACCTGCTCCAGGGTTCCTGAGTCATCGCGAAGTAGTTTACGAGTACGAACCAGCGCTTGTAACGGTCCATCTGCAAGTTGCATGCAGACTCGCAGCGTCTCTTCCTCCAGTAGATCCCGATCCACAGCACGTGCGAAGAGCCCCCAGGAACAGGCGGTGTCTCCATCGATGCGCTCGTTGAGTAGCGCCATCTGCATCGCTCTCTGACGGCCGATCAAACGGTTCAACTGATAAGTCGATCCACCATCGGGACTGGTACCGATGCCGGTGTAGGCGAGGGTGATTTTGCTGTCTCTGGCGCAGATCACCAAGTCGCAAGCCAGTGCCAGACTCAGTCCAAATCCAGCACACGCTCCGTGAACCTGGGCCACCACAGGAACCGCCAGTCGATCGATGGCAGTGATGGTGCGGTGCACCGAGCGAATCTCCTCGGCGACCAGCTCACGCCGCTGGTCCGGGTCGGAACAGCGGCCAAACATGCCAGCAAACCAGCGCAGGTCGCCACCGGCCATGAATCCTCGACCCGCTCCCATCAGTCGAAGCACCCGGATCTCGCGATTCGCAGCCACCTCGGTGAGTGCCGCCTCCAACTCCTCGACCATCGTGCCGTCGAGGGAGTTCAACTGACCGGGCCGATTGAGCGTCAGCGTCGCGAGGCCGCTGGCGTCGGGACCTCTCAATTCGAGCGTTTCCATTTCATTCCTCTCATCGACGTGTTTCACGAGACGGGGCGCATGGTGCTGTCCAGCAACCCACAACACAAGTCAAGGGTAGATGGCGAACAGATGTTCGCTATCCTGTCCCACCCCGTTGCCGCCCGAAAAAAGAGAAAGGAAGACCCGTGTCTCCATCATTTTCCCCCTCGAAGATTCTGCGCCCGCTGATCCTTCACCTCGACATCGATGCCTTCTTCGCCTCGGTCGAACAGTTGCGCAATCCACGTCTCGCCGGACAGCCGGTTGCGGTCGGGAGTGGCGTCATCGCTTCCTGTTCTTACGAGGCGAGAAGTCACGGGTTGAAGGCGGGAATGCCGCTCGGCCTGGCGCTCCGGAAATGTCCGCCACTAGTGATCGTACGCGGTCACGAATCGATCTATCGCTGTTACGCCACCCGTATGTTTGAGATCTGCCAGAACTGGTCACCGCTAGTCGAAGAACACCTCGACGAGGCGTACTGCGACCTGACCGGAACCGAGCAAATCTATCCGGATCCCGCCAAAGAAATCGCCCGGCTACGCGATGCGATTCACTCCAGTACTGGACTGACCGTCACCGCGGGACTCGGGCGTAACCGAATGTTCGCCCGACTCATCGGCAAGTTCCACAAACCCAATGGCCTCGGATACCTGGAACCGGAACAAGAGGAAACTTTTCTATTACGATTGCCGATAGAACACTTACCCGGGGTCGGCCCTCGTACCGTCGAGATCCTCTCGAATCTCGGCATCGACAAGATCGAACAGCTGCGAGAACTCTCGCGACCCGCTCTCGCCGGAATCCTCGGCCGTCATGGCGAGTCCCTCTACGAGCGCTGCCGAGGCGAAGATCATCGTCCCATCGGTGGTCGCGAGATCCCACGATCGATTCAGCGTGGGACATCCTTCGATCAAGATGTCACCTGCCCCCGCACCCTCGATGCGATGATCGAATATCTGGCGGAACGAGCCGCCAGATATCTGCGCCAGAGAGGTCTGGAAGCGGGGGGGATCTCGCTCCAGGTCACTCATAGTGATCACCGCCGCGATCGTCGCCGCATCGTGCTGGCCGCTCCAACCGCCCTCGATCCTTTCATCATCCAGGCCGCTCTCGAACTGCGCCTTTCGATGGAGGGGCGTCGCACCGCCATCCGCTTTGTCGGGATCCAACTCGACCGCATTCGCCTCGCCCCCACGTTTCAACAAGGAGACCTGTTCGCCGCTGACATCGACGCGCCGCAGGCTGATTCGCAGGCTGATTCGCAGTCGGGTCAGCGCTGGAAACAGATCCTCGAGCAGGTCGATCAAATCCGCATGCGCCACGGCCATGGCGCTTTACTACGCGGCAGTGCCCTGACCCTGCAATCGGGCCACAACAGAGGTGACGAGAAGGGTGATGAGAAGAGAGCCAGAACCGGTCTCGAACGCGATCGGCACGGACTCATCCTGCGCACCTCGTGCCTGACCCGCTGACAACGGTTACCATTGGGCGACCTGCACTCCAGCCATCGGGGTGCCCAGTCACCGGAGGAACTCGATGAACTACTATGCCGCTTGCTGCCAGACCGATCAGCCGAACCCTCGCGATCGGGAACAGATGACCGACAACACGACTCGCATCATCGAACAGTTGGAACAGGCGGTGATCGGATACCGTCCCTTTCATGACATCAAGCTGGTGGTCTTTCCCGAGTTCGCGCATGCGGCACCGATCTACGAGAGTGTCGAGGAACTGAGCGAGAAACTGGCGGTCGAGTTTCCCAATCAGCACAGCGACAGACTGGCAGCCGCAGCAAAAAAACATGGCGTGTGGATCCAGAGTGGTTCCTTTCTCGAGAGCGACCCACGCTGGAGCGATGCACTCTTCAACACGACGGTGCTGATCGATCCGGATGGCGAGATCGTCAGCCGCTACCGCAAGGTCAATCCATGGATCCCGTGGGAGGTTCACACCAGTCCCCACGACATCGAGGGCTACGACGAAGAACTGTTCCCCGTCACCGAGACCGAGATCGGCCGACTGGGGGTCGCGACCTGTTACGACTGGCTCTTTCCCGAGACTTGCCGCGAGTTGACCCTGGGAGGAGCCGAAGTACTGATTCGCATCAGCGCCTACATGGACCCGTGGGGAGCTGCCGAACCGATGGACTGGTGGACGGTGATCAACCGCTGCCGTGCCATCGAGAACCTGGCAGCGGTGGTCGCCTGTAACCAGGGGGCATCGGCGAGTCATTACCCCCCCTTCTCGTGGCCCGGTGCCAGCATGGTCATCGATCCAGACGGACGCATCCTGGCCCAGGCGGCGAGCGGACCGGGCCAGGCGACGGTGGTCGCTCCCATCTCTCTCGACAACATCCGCCAACAGCGGCGCCGACGCTCCGGTCATGCGATGCCCGCGCATCTGAGGTCGTCTGCATATCCACGCCAGCGAGAGGAAATCTTCCCTCCGCAGCGTCCTACGGGATCCTCCTCCAGCGAATCTCTCGAACATGGCATCGAGGACGCCAAGAGGAGGATCGGCTGGTAGAAGCGCTGGAAAGTAGACCTCGATCTGGCATCCTGCCCTTCGAGACCTCAGATCCCCTAAACCAGCGAGGATGTGATGACAAATCCTGACACCACACCCGCCTCCGACGGTGGATCTCCCAGACACGATCTCTCTCAGTTGAAGATCGATCGAACCCCACCGACCTCGAACTCCCGCTGGCCAATCCTCCTGCTGTTGATGCTGGTCGTCGGTTACATCGCCTGGAAAGAAATCCCTTCCAGCGTCCAGTCTCAGGATCCCGAGGTGATCACCGGACGCGTGCAAAGACGAGGGGGGGCCAGCGACCGCACTGGCGTCGCATCGAATGGTTACATCGTCCCGCGACGGCGAGCCTCCCTCTCCACCGACATCCCCGGGCGCCTCATCGAATTGAATGTCGAGGAGGGCACCAGGGTCGAGCGCGGAGATGTGGTGGCGCGCCTCGATAGTCGAGAGTTGCAAGCTTCCCGGGCTCGGCTGCAGGCGGACCGAGACGGTAGCCTGGCCGAAGCGGAGCGAGCTCGCCTGGCTCTCGAACGACAACAGTCTCTCTCCAGTACCGATGATCTTTCGCGCTCTGAACTCGATACGGCCCGGGCCACCTCGCTCGCCGCCACCGCAAGGGTCGCTTCTCTCAATGCTTCCATCGAAGAGGTCGAGGCTCGCATCGACAAGTCGACCGTCTATGCGCCCTTCTCGGGGATCGTGGTCGAGAAGAACGCAGAGGTCGGTGAGGTGGTGGCTTCCACCGGCGGAGGAGTCAACGTTCGCGGCTCGGTCGCCACGCTGGTCGATTTCGAGACACTCGAGGTGCAGATCGAACTGGCCCAGACCACCCTCGAAGCGGCTCGTACCGGTGCGCCGGTGCTGATTTACCTCGATGCGTATCCCGACAAGGGATACCGCGGTCGAATCCGCCAGATCTGGCCCACCGCAAATCGATCCAAGGCGACTGTCGAACTGAGAGCCGAATTCATCGATCGCGATGAAAAACTACTTCCAGAACTGGGAGTTCGAGTCGTCTTTGTGCCCGAATCGGAAGCCAATCCGACTCCACCACAGGTTTTACTACCGATTCGAGCGCTGCTGGCGACCGAACAACCGCAAGTCTTGGTCGTTCGCAATGGCATCATCGAAATGCGTGCCATCACCCTGCGAGACGATGTAGGAGATGGCTTCATCGAGGTGGGCTCGGGACTCATCGGAGGCGAAACTGTGGTGCTAGACCCCGATCCCGCACTGCGATCCGGCGACCGTATCCAGGTGAGGAGCCCCTAGATGTCCGACGATTTCATCACCCTGAAAAAGGTCAGCAAGAGTTACACCCGTGGAGGAGAAACTCTCACGGTTCTCGACCAACTCGACCTGACCATCACCACCAGTGATTTCGTGGCCTTGATGGGGCCCAGTGGTTCGGGCAAGACCACCATCCTGAATCTCGTCGGAGGCCTCGATTCCTGTGACTCCGGATCGGTCCACGTCGCGGGCTCCGAGGTCAGTTCGATGTCTCGCAGCAAACTTCCTTCCTGGCGGTCTCGCCATGTCGGATTTGTCTTCCAGTCCTTCAACTTGCTACCGGTCCTGACCGCCCTCGAAAATGTCATGCTGCCGCTCCAATTGACCCCCCTGTCCGCCGCGGATCGAAGGAAGCAGGCCGATTTCGCCCTCGACATCGTCGGGCTTGCTGATCGTGCGTCGCATCTCCCTTCTCAACTCTCGGGCGGACAAGAGCAAAGGGTGGCCATCGCCAGAGCCATCGCCACTGACCCCGACGTGATCATCGCCGATGAACCCACTGGAGATTTGGACCGCAGCAGCGCCGATGAAGTGCTCCAGATTCTCGGTCGTCTCAACAGTGAACTGGGCAAAACCATCCTGATGGTGACTCACGATCTGATCGCGGCGAAGCAGGCCAAAAGATTGCTCGAACTGGACAAGGGTCTGCTGGTGGAAGACCAGCAGCAGGAGGCCTGAGTGCGATTCCCATTACGACTGGCGCTGCGCCACCTGATGGCCAGAAAAGTGCGAAATGGCCTGACCGTCATGGCCATCTCCATCGCCGTGTTCTTGCTCTGCTTCCTGATCGCAGTGGTTCAGGGGATGGAAGAGGGGGTCCGCAGCGCCTCCTCCCACCGCCTGGTGACCCAGTCCGCAGTCAGCCTGTTCGTCGACCTGCCAACGTCATACCAGCAAAAGATCGACACCATCGATGGCGTGCACCTGACCACCAAGTTCCGCTGGTTTGGCGCCTACTACCAGGATCGAAAAAACTTCTTTGCTCAGTTCGCCGTCGATCATGAACGATTCCTCGACATGTACACCAAGGATATCGAGATCATCGAAGCACCCGGAGGAATCACCGGCCCGGCAGCGAGGGCTGCGGTACAAAAGGCATTTAGCAATGATCGCCGGGCGGCCATCATCGGCATCGGCCTGCGCGATGATGAGCGCTTCGGTTTCCAACTGGGAGATACGATCCCGCTGATTCCGTCCCTCTACCCCCGTGTAGATGGAAGGGCCTGGGAGTTCGTCATCGTCGGCGTCTACCGACCACTCAAGGCACGGATCCCCGAAACCACGATGTACTTCCGCTCCGACTACCTCAACGAGGCCTTCGATAATGGCGAAGCGCTCGGAACTCACGGGGCCGGAGTCTACTACGTCAACACCGATGAGGATGTTCAGATCGATCAGGTCGCAGAGGATATCGATGCACTCTTTGCCAATGGTCCCCAGCGCACCCAGACCATCACCGAGGCGGCCTTTGCTTCATTCTTCGTCTCCGCCATCGGAAACTTGCCACTGTTCCTCGGCACCATTGGCGGAGCGGTACTCTTCTCCATCTTCTTCTCTGTGGTCAACACCATGATGATCAGCGGAAGGCAAAGACTGCAGGAATCTGGCATTCTACAGGCCCTCGGATTTCGTCCCATCGTCAGCACCATGTTGCTGATCTGGGAAGGGTTGATCATCTCCTTGCTGGGTGGAAGCATCGGCATCCTGCTCGCCATCGCCACCGAAGGTGGCCTGATCCGGATCTTCGCCCAGAACATCCAAAATTATCATATCGGTGGATCACTGGTGATGCTGGCGCTGGCCATCTCGTCGCTGCTTGGAATCGTGGCAGGGTTGGCCGCCGGCATTCCATTCCTCAGGTCGAGCCCGACCGAAGCCTTGAGGAGCAGCGGATAAAATGGCGCTACCGACTGGATACACCACCAAGAACCTGATGAGACGCCGTTCTCAGGTGCTCTTTACTACCATGGGCATCGCCTTCACCACGGCAGTTCTGTGTGGAATCCTATCGCTTCGAAACGGTTTCGAGCAGTTGTTCCGCCCACTCGGGGCCGAAGAAGTTGCGGTGTACTTGCGTGTCGGTGCCACCTCCGAGGGAGACTCAGGAATCCCGAGAGAGTCGGCCCGCATCATCATCAAGGAGCGACCCGAGATCTTGCGAGACTCGCAGGGGAATCCGTTGGCAGCCGCCGAGTGCTTCCTGGCGATGTACATGGAGAAGGTCGATGGAGGCTTGGTCAATGCTCCACTGCGAGGCATCGAAAAGGCATCGCTGAAACTCCATCCAGTTGCGCCACGTTTGCTCGAGGGTCGCTGGCCCGACTGGGGCAGCGACGAGGTGGTGGTCGGCCGGCCATTGGTCGACCGGATGAAGAACTGCTCCCTCGGAGAGACTCTGATCCTCAACACCACGCCCTTCGCGGTGGTCGGTGTGTACGAATTTGACAACTCCCAGGGCAGCGAGATTTGGGGGCCGGTCGAACGGATGCTCGAGGCTCTCGATCGCCCGGTCTACAACCGGGTCATTGCGCGGGTTCAGCCCGACCTCGATTTCGCAAGGGTGACCGAGCAACTGGAGGCGGATCCCCGTCTCAGTTTCTCCATCACTCGTCAAAGTGAATACCTCGCCGCCCAGACCAGCGGGCTCAGCACCTCACTGCTGGTGTTGTCGATTTTCCTCACCATCATCATGGGATCCGCCGCCGTGATCGGAACCATGAACACGATGCTGGCCACCGTCGCATCTCGGACTCACGAAATCGGTATCTTGCTGGCCATTGGCTATAGCCGGGTCGAGGTGTTCTTCGCGTTCCTGCTGGAATCTGCCCAGGTAGGACTGATCGGCGGCGTGATCGGACTGCTTTTAGTGGCCCCCTTCCACGGCCTGGAGACCGGTGCTGCCAATTTCAATACCTTTACCGACATCAGCTTTTCATTCCAACTCTCCCCCACCATCGCCCTCACCTCCGTCTTACTCTCCTTCCTGCTGGGACTGATCGGTGGAGCGATTCCTGCGTGGATCGCCGCCAATCGCTCGGTCGTCGATGCCCTGCGCCGCTGACTCGCCCCGAGATCGCTCTCCTCTGGCGGTTCCGTTGCAGCCATCCGCCAAGGTTCTACAATGTCCAAATGTCCAAGGTACCGAGAGAACCAACCTAGAGTCTGTTGAACGAGACTCGTTACCCATCCGGGGGCCACGTGAGCGCCAACATGCATGACGATCATTCCTCAGCGATGGAACCGATGATTTCGGTGGTGATCCCTGCCTACAACGAGGAGGAAGCACTGGGGCCACTGCTCGATGAAGTGTTCGCCAGTCTCAGCGAATTGAGCGGCGGCCATGAGGTGATCGTCGTCAACGATGGCTCCACCGATGGCACCGAAACGCTGCTGCGTAGGCGCAAGGAAACCCAGCCAACCCTGCGAATCCTCAATCTGATCCCCAACAGTGGACAAAGTGCCGCCTTCGAGGCGGGATTCAATGCCGCCCGAGGGGAACTGATCATCACCATGGATGCCGATGGTCAGAATGATCCCGCCGACATGTCTCTGTTGATCGAAGCGAGTACCGGTCAAGATGCGGTACTGGGAGTGCGTGCGAATCGTCAGGACCCGTGGATTCGGAAGTTTGCCCAGCGCATCGCCAATGCGGTTCGCAACACCTTGTTGGGAACTCGATTCCAGGATGTCGGTTGCTCATTAAAATTGTTTCGGCGAGAGATCATCCAGGATCTCACGCTCTATAACGGTCTTCATCGGTTCTTCCCCTACCTCGTCGAGATGCAAGGTGGTCGAACCGTGGAAGTCGATGTACGACATCGAGCCCGACAACTGGGCACCAGCAAGTACTCTCCCCTCGGCAGGGGCATTCCGGCGTTCCTCGACCTGTTGATGGTTCGACGGATGAAAAAGAGAGCCCTTCGCTACCATGCAGAAGAGGTCCGATGATGGCGATATCAGATTTGGCACTGACCGCATCGATGCTGTGGCCGCTGGTGGGAGATGGGTGGTGTAGTGCCCTCGACCTGCTGGCCAGCCATGATCCTCAGGTCACCGAAGAGTTCTTTGAGACCTTCTGGTCCAAGCTGACCACCGATCGCTGGGTACTGATCGGTTACGGTGGGCAAGCGATCTTCTTCATGCGCTGGATCGTCCAGTGGTGGGTCAGTGAGAAAGCAGGGAAGTCGGAAATCCCCATCGCCTTCTGGTGGATCAGTATCACCGGCGGCTGCATCACCTTCGCCTACGCCATCGCCAAGATCGAGCCGGTGTTATTGCTGGGTCAATCGCTGGCGCTGGTGATGTATACGAGAAATCTGATTCTCGTGTACAAGGAGAAGTTGAAGTAGCGCACTCGAGTGGTGCTTAGAAGCCCCAGACGATGAGGTCCATCAGGATCGCGACTCCCAGGCTGGCCAAGATCATCCCCACAAAAGCAATCGCCGAGATCTTCTGTCTCAGGAAGATCCCCACCAGTAGCACCATGAAGATGGGTGTCATCGACATCTGAGTCGTGGCGATGGCGAGCGGCAAATGTTCCGCCGAGACGTGGCTGAGCCAGATTCCGATGTAAGTTCCCACCAGACTGGCGACAAAGATGCGTCCAGGAATCCCCTTCTGCATCAGTTGCTTCTTCCAGCCGGGTAGCGATCCACTCACCACGGCCATCAACAACCCCCCGAGGACCGCCACACCGATCCTGATCGCCGAGACTTCCAGTGCTGGAAATGATGATTCCATCACCACCTTCGACAAGGCGATTCCCAGCGACTGACAGGAAGCGGCAAAGATTCCCAGCATGATTCCATCTCTGACACTGCCCTGGTGATGGCCGGAACGATCTTGAGCCAGGTTACGATCTCGGATCACCAGGCTGATTCCTGCCAGCGTCACCGCCATCGCCACCAGGTGTACCGTTTCCAACGTTTCTGCCAGCCAGAACCAACCGAACAGGGCGGAGATGGGAGGGGTCAGGGTGGTCAGGACCAGCGCCTTGCGCGGTCCGAGAATCTGGATGCTGCGGAAATAGGCCGAATCGCCGATGAGAATCCCGATCAGCCCGCTCAGAATCAGCCACAGGTAATCGATCGGGGGAGCCGACAGCCAGACATCGAGACCGGCTCCGAAGATCGGGACGCTGGCCAGCAACAACACGCCAGCAATGATATTCTTCCCCAGATTCAGAGCGGCTGCCGTGACATCGAGGCGACTGTAGATGAAACTTCCACTGGCCCAGCAGGCCGCCGCTGCCAATCCCGCTAGTTCTTCAAATTGCATCCGGCGATCCCCCGTCTCCCCGATCAAGGCTACCTGTAGCCGACCCGAGGAGCGAGTCGCTTTGGAACTTTGCATCGAAATGGACCGTTCGCGCTGGCGCTCACTTGCCGTCGCCGTTTCCAACGGTGGACACCCGCACCTGTGCATGCCATCTTCTGGCGGTGCAACCGGCAGACGGTTGGGGTATCGGGGGATTCCGTTGCGTTCTTTCTGGCTTTTTCTGGCATTGTTCGGTTTCTGGCTGCTCCTCTCGGGGCAGTTTGATTCTCCTTTCCTGCTCGGCTCTGGCCTGGTGGCCAGCGCCGTGACGGTGCTGCTGTGCCAGCGGCTCGATCTGATCGGCCCCCAGTACCAGCCGCTGCAATCCTTACCTCGCTTCTTCCTCTACCTGCCATGGTTACTGGTGCAGATCATTCGATCGAGTTTTGAAGTGACCATCTTGGCGTGGTCTCCGCGACCCGACATCTCACCCCGACTAGTCGAGATCCCCACCCCGTTCGATCATCCCCTCGCCCAGACGCTACTGGCCAACTCCATCACCCTGACGCCGGGGACGGTGACGATCGACATCGACGACGAGTCACTGCGGGTCCACGCCCTCGGGGAGAAGTCTGCCCGGGGGGTGCTCGACGGCTCGATGGAGAAACGGATCGGCCCGATGATTCCACAGCGTTGGGAGCGGGACGATGATGAAGAAGAAGATAAAGAAGAAGGGAAGGTCTCCCGGTGAATGCGGAACTGCTGGCCGCACTACTGGTTCTGGGGGGAGCCATCCTCGCCGTCGTCCGCTCGGTGCTCGGCCCGACCTTCTACGACCGGGTGCTGGCGGTCAATGTGTTCGGAACCAAGGCCGTGATGTTACTGGCCATCATCGGATTCATCGGCGACCACAACCGATTCATCGACAGCGGATTCCTCGACATCGCCATCCTCTACGGATTGATCAATTTCATCGCAACGGTCGCGCTGCTGCGATTCGTTGAATCGGGAAGGTACAACTCCTGATGGAGACGATCAGTGATGGACTGCTTCTACTCGGTGGATTCGTCGCCTTCAGCGGCGCACTGGGTGTGCTGCGAATGCCAGACTTCTACTCCCGTCTCCATCCCGCCGGAACCGCCGACACGATGGCACAACTGCTCGTGCTGAGTGGGCTGGTGCTGCGAAATCTCGAGGCCACCGAGGAGAGCCTAGTGGTGGTGGGGAAACTGATCGCCATCTCGGTGCTGCTGATGGTGACCACCCCCACCGCCACACATGCCATCTCACGAGCCGCCCATCTGAGCGGGCTGGCTCCGTGGACTGGGAGATCTGCGACTGGGAGTTCAGCAACTGGCAGTTCAGCCGATCTCGAAACTGACGAGGAGACCCCCTGATGGATCCCGTGCTGCTCCTCGATGTTCTATTACTGATCCTGGCGGTCATCGCTGCGGTCGCCGCCATGCTGCAACGCGATCTACTGGGATCGGTGATGCTCATGGGCATCTACAGCATGCTGATGGCCGTGATCTGGGCGAACCTCTTCGCCATGGATGTCTCCTTCACCGAGGCCAGTGTGGGAGCGGGCGCATCGACGGTGCTGCTGCTGATGGCACTGACCCGGCTCGGGACCAAGGAGCGGCGCGGCGGGGATCATTCGCTGCCGGCCTTGGTGCTGGTGGTGCTGACCGGTGTGGTACTGCTGTACGGGACCTCGGAGTTACCCCGTTTCGGCGATGCACAGGCCCCCGCCCATCTTCACATCGCGCCCCGCTACCTCGCCCAGGACATCGGAAAGGTCGCTGCCACCGTACCGGCGCAGAATGCACTCCACGGCGAAGGAGACTTTGGCCACCACGTTCCCAACACCGTCACTGCTGTCCTCGCCTCCTACCGCGGCTACGACACGATGTTTGAGACCGCTGTGATCTTCTCGGCGGGAATGTGCCTGCTGCTGCTGCTCCGTCCCAGCCAGAGGCGATCGCCGGAGGAGACCGACGATGCATGATTCCGGTAGCCGGTCCCACGAGATGAGTGAAAGTGTGGTGCTCCGCACCATCGGAGGGATGCTGATCCCTTACATTCTGATCTTTGGATTTTACGTGCAGATGCACGGCGAGATCGGACCGGGGGGAGGATTCCAGGCAGGAGTACTGGTGGCGGCAGCGTTCATCCTGCACCTCCTCCTCTTCGGCCGCAGCGGAACCGATCGCTGGCTGCCCCGCTGGCTGGTCGACCTCTCGATGAGCCTCGGGGTGCTGCTCTATGCCGGAACTGGAGTGGCATGCATGGCGATGGGAGGACACTTCCTCGATTACTCCGCACTCGATCCGACTCACCCTGCCGAGGCGGAAGCGCTCGGCATGACCCTGGTCGAGGCGGGGGTCGGGCTGACCGTCGCCTCGGTGGTCCTGACCATCGTCCGCAAGGTCCAGGGAGGCACCCGATGACCTTACTGGGACTGTTCAACCACTGGGCCTTCGTGATCATCATGATGGTCGGTCTGTATGCCATCATCGCGCGCAACAACATGGTCAAGAAGATACTCGGGCTGGGCCTGTTCCAGACCGGGATCTTCCTGATGTACATCACTCTGGGGGTCCGTGATGGCGCGACCGCCCCGATCCTGCAGGATGATCCTGCGGTCATTTATGCCAATCCGCTGCCACATGTGCTGATCCTCACCGCTATCGTCGTCTCCGTCAGCACCATGGCTGTGGCACTGGCCCTCGCCATCGGGATCCGCGAGAGTTACGGCACCGTCGAGGCGGATGAAGTGGCCGCCATCGACCAATCATCGCAGGAGGTGGGATGCTGAACTTCCTGCAACCATGGTCGCTCCACTTCCCAGTGCTGCTGGTGCTGATCCCGCTGCTGGGTGGCGTGCTGGCACCGCTCCTAGGCCGTGGATCGAGGGGCTGGGCCTGGGCAGTACTGACGATGGGATTCGCCACCTTAATCGCCATCGAGATGCTGCTGGCCATCCGCGCCGGTGGAGCGATCTCCTATCCACTGGGTGGCTGGCCCCCCCCCTTCGGCATCGAACTGCGAGTGGATATGCTCAGCGCCATCGTGGCGCTGGTAGTGACCTCGGTCAGTTGGATCGTCACCATCTACGCGCGACGCAGTGTTCAGATGGAGATTCCGGGGGATCGACTCGGGCCCTTCTGGGCGGTGTGGTTGCTCGCCATCACAGGCCTGCTGGGTATCGTCGTCAGCGGCGATGCCTTCAACGTGTACGTGTTGCTGGAGATCTCTTCACTGACCATCTATGGCCTGATCGCCATGGGTCGATCGCGCGATCGTAAGGCGCTCGTTTCCGCCTTCAACTACCTGATCCTCGGATCGATCGGCGCATCCTTCATCCTCATCGGCATCGGACTGCTGTACGCCCACACGGGCACTCTCAACATGAGTGATCTGCATCAGCGTCTGCAAGCGAATGACGGCGGCGCCACCGTCTTGACCGCTCGTGCCTTCCTGCTGGTGGGTCTCGCGCTCAAGATGGCGCTCTTCCCGCTCCATTTCTGGATGCCAGCGGCCTACTCCACCGCACCATCCGCGGTGGCGGGGCTGCTCTCTGCCACCGCCACCAAGGTCGGGATCTACATGGCGATGCGGTTCCTCTACACGGTCCTTCCGACCGAGGGAGGAACCCTCACCGATCCCAACATCTGGTTGCTGGGAGGCTGTGCCGGAGGGGCCATCTTCTACGGTTCGATCCAGGCGAGCCGTCAACCTTCCCTGTCGTTGCTGCTCGGCTATTCGAGTGTCGCCCAGGTCGGCTACATCGTCCTCGGACTGGCGGTGGGTCACATCGATGCCATGACCGGTTCGATCCTCCATCTGATGTTCCACGCTCTGATGAAGGGCGGACTGTTTCTCTGTGCTGGAATCTTCCTCTACCGGCTCGGTACCAATGACTTCACCCAGCTGGCGGGAATCGGTCGGCGCATGCCATGGACCAGTGCGGCGGTGGTTCTCGGTGGACTGGGGATGATCGGCATCCCTGGAACCGCCGGATTCATCAGCAAGTTACACCTACTACGAGGTCTGTTCCTGGCGGATTATCCGATCCTGGCGATGCTAGTCCTGCTCGGTTCAGCGATGGCTGCGATCTACACCTGGAGATTTGTCGAGATCGCCTACCTGAAACCGGTTCCTGAGGATGCGGAAGAGATTCTCGAGGCACCCTTCGACATGCTGTGGCCAGTGTGGCTGCTGATCGGCTCGAGTCTCTGGCTCGGACTGAATCCCGCCCCGGTGGTGGAAATCGCCACCGACGCTGCTCGTGCCTTGCTGGGGGGTGGCGGATGATCCCCCTCGAGATGCTGGCACTGGCTCTTCCACTCTTCGGAGCCGTTCTACCGTGGTTGCTGCGACGTCAGCATACCCTGCGTAACTGCGGCACCCTGTTGCTGTCGGTGGCACTGTTGCTCACCGTCATCCAACTGCTCCCGGCGGTTCTCCAGGGTCAATCCTCCACCGTGGTGTTTGGATCGATCGCCCCAGGCCTCGATTTCATGCTAGAGATCGATGCACTCGGCCTCATCTTTGCCCTGGTCGCTTCCAGTCTGTGGATCCTCAACAGCATCTACTCGGTCGGATACATGCACGGGCTGTACGGAGCGAACTTCGAGGGGCAGGAGCGCTACTGGTCCTGCTTTGCCCTGGCCATCCTGGCAGCGATGGGGATCGCATTCAGTGGCAACTTGCTGACGCTGTTCCTCTTCTACGAGTTGATGACCTTCAGTACCTGGCCCCTCATCACTCACCACCGTAGCGCCGCAGCGAAACGCTCCGGGCGGATCTATCTTGCCATCCTGGTCGGCTCGTCGACTCTCTTGCTGCTGACCGCCATCGTGTGGACCTGGGTCCTCACCGGCACGGTTCGATTCGAGGCGGGTGGCATCCTCGCAGGCTCCGCATCCCCGACCCAGATCTCGCTACTGATCCTGCTCTTCTTCTTCGGAACCGCCAAGACCGCCATCTTCCCGTTTCACCAGTGGCTACCCAACGCGATGGTCGCCCCGACCCCGGTCAGTGCCCTGTTGCACGCGGTGGCGGTGGTCAAAGCGGGAGTCTTCACCGTGCTGAAACTATCGACTTCCATCATCGGCCCCACCGCGATGCAGCAAAGTTGGGGCGCCGAGGTGGTCGCCTGGTTTGCCGCCGGCACCATCCTGCTGACCTCGGTGATCGCCTTGTCGCGACCGGAGTTGAAAGCACGCCTCGCCTACTCGACCATCGGCCAACTCAACTACATCGTGCTCGGGGCCGCGGTTGCCTTTCCCGCCGCCCTGCAGGGCGGCGCACTCCACATCGCCATGCACGCCTACGGCAAGATCACCCTCTTCTTCGCTGCCGGAGCGATCTACGTCGCCAGCCGCAAGACCCGGGTCGATCAACTCGATGGCATCGGCCATCGCATGCCGTGGACGATGACCGCATTCCTCATCGGAAGTCTCAGTACGCTGGGTCTGCCGCCGCTGGCCGGCACCTGGAGCAAGTGGCTACTGTGCGTCGGCATGATCGAGGCGCACCAATGGGCATTCCTCGCCACCCTGCTCATCTCCACCCTGCTCGGCCTCGGCTACCTGTTGCCGATCCCGATCCGCGCCTTCTTCGCCAAGGAAAGTACGGCGGCGGCAGTAAAGGGGTACGAGGATCATGGCGAGGCACCGTGGGCGTGTCGCATCCCGTTGTTGGTCAGTGCTCTCGCCTGCCTGGTGCTCTTCTTCTGGCCCGGCATCTACGACCAGTTGGCACAAATGATCGAGGGGAGTCAGCCGTGAACGACCCGGCACACTCCGCTCCCTCGCGTATCCACTGGTGGCTGGTGATCGCCTGCATCATCGTCTTTGCCGCAGATTTCTTCTATCACCGCCATCGAGAAGCGGCGGTCGAACCGATCGAAGGCATCCCCGGCTTCTATCCCATCTACGGATTCCTCGGGATCGTACTGCTGGTGCTGTGTTCTCGTGGCTTGCGAGCGGCGGTGTCGCGCAAGGAAGGGTACTACGATGATTGAGGGGCTCTATCCGGTCCTACCCTTCATCGTAGGGGCCATCCTCTGTTTCCTGGTGGGCGGGTTGCCGCGCAAGATCATCGCCCTAGCCACCCCCGTGGTCGGACTGCTGGCCTTGCTCGGTCTTCCCGATGGAACTTCCTTCACCATCTCCTTCTTCGGATTCGAATTGATCCTCGCCCAGGTCGACCGGCTCTCCTTCCTCTTTGCACTGCTGTTTCACATCGCCGCACTGATCGGCGTCATCTACGCACTGCATGTGAAGAATCGCCTGGAGATCGGCTCGGCGCTGCTCTATGCCGGCAGTGCCATCGGCACGGTGCTGGCCGGCGATCTGGTGACCCTATTTGTCGGCTGGGAACTACTGGCACTGACCTCGGCGTTCATCGTGTGGGCCGCCAACAACCATCGATCGCTGGCCACCGGTAGCCGCTACCTCATCTTCCAGGTGCTGTCGGGGCTGTCGTTGCTGGCGGGACTACTGATCCATCACCAAGCGGGCGGCTCCCTCACCATCGCTGAACTGGGTGTGCTCGATCTGGCATCCCCCGGTGTGCTGTGGATCTTCCTCGCCTTCGGCATCAAGGCCGGCTTCCCGCTGTTGCACACATGGATCGTCGACAGCTACCCGGCAGCCAGTGCCACCGGCGCGGTTTTCCTGTCGGCGTTCACCACCAAGACCGCAGTCTACGCACTGGCACGATTCTTCCCCGGCACCGAGGAGTTGATCACCATCGGTGCGGTGATGACCTTCTTCCCCATCTTCTATGCGGTCATCGAGAACGACCTGCGCAAGGTGCTCTGCTACAGCATGATCAACCAGATCGGTTTCATGGTGATCGGCATCGGGATCGGTACCGAGTTGGCGCTCAACGGTGCGATCTCCCACGCCTTCAACGACGTGCTCTTCAAAGGACTGCTGTTTATGTCGATGGGTGCGGTACTGCACGTCACCGGCACCACCCGTGGCACCGAACTCGGCGGCCTGTGGCGCAAGATGCCGATCACCACCGTCTTGTGCCTCGTCGGTGCGGCATCCATCTCAGCGGTACCGCTCTTCAGCGGTTTCGTCAGCAAGTCGATGGTGATGGCCGCGGCACTGCAGGAAGGGCACACCTGGCTGTGGTTCCTGCTGCTGTTTGCTTCTGCCGGAGTTCTCGAACACGCCGGCATCAAGATCCCCTACTTCGCCTTCTTCGCCCACGACTCTAAACTGGAAGCGAAGGAACCACCGATCAACATGCTGTTGGCGATGACCATCGGTGCGGCGCTGTGCATCTTCATCGGCTGTCGCCCCGATCTCCTCTACAACCTGCTGCCCTACAGCGTCGACTACGTGCCCTACACCACCACTCATGTGCTGACGCAGATGCAATTGTTGCTCTTTGCCTCGCTGTCGGTGGTGGTGCTAATGAAGTCCGGCATCTATCCACCGGAACTGAGGCGTGAGAACCTCGACTTCGACGTCGTCTACCGCAATGGCGGCCGCCTGCTCGGCTGGATCGTCCACAATCCCATCGCCCGTGGGGCCGGCGCGCTTTCCCATACAGTCCTCGACCGGATCCCTGCGAAGATCGTCGCGCTGGTCGATCAGATCCCATCTTCCACGACGCTGCAGTGGAAGATGGTGTTGCCGGGACTGATGCTGTTGCTCGCATTGCTCACCTTCCTCTTTTCTCATCTTTTTCAGTGAAGCAGAAACCGCCAGCCCCTTTGCCTGACCATGGCAACGATCGCACCGCCGACGCACGGAGTTGTGAGAACTACCACCGCTCTTGATCGCGCATCGATTCATGATGCAGTGATGCCGATGCAGGTGCGATCGATGCCGGAGTCCCGCTGTTATGAAAGTGGTCGATGGGAGCGGATTGGAGCGACTCTGGTTCTTTGCCGATGATCTCAGAATTGAGCCTCGAATTGAGACTTGAATTTTGAGATTTAAAATCTCACCCTATTGGGAAATCACTCCGTCAGCACCGGCAGCCGCTCGGCGTTGCAGCGCCTCCGGTGCCATCTCGACGATCGCCTGCGCCCAGCGTGGATCGGCGTTGAGACACGGGATCGTCTCGAACTGTTTTCCGCCCGCTTTCATGAAGACCTCGCGCGCTGCCATATCGATCTCCTCAACCGTCTCGAGACAATCGGCGACGAAGGCGGGGCAGATGATCTTGAGGTTTTTGATGCCCTCCCTGGCGAGCCGCTCGATGGTCGGCTCGGTGGCGGGCTCGAGCCACGGGTCGTTGCCGAGGCGCGACTGGAACGCCACCGACCACTGGTCTGCCGCCAGGCCCAGATCCTCGGCCAGATAGCGAGCGGTGCGACGGCACTGGGCGCGGTAACACATCGGTGTCGCCGGGTGATCGGTGAAGCAGCAGTCATCGGTCTTGAGACAGTAGCAACCACTGACATCTCGCTTCTCGATGTGACGCACCGGCAAACCGTGGAAGGAGAAGAGCAGGTGATCCCACTGCCCCTCCAGATAGGGCGCCGTCACCTCGGCAATCACCTTACGATAAATCGGGTGATCGTAGAACGGTTGCAGGAAGTGGACCTGGATGGGATCGGCCATCCTGGACAAGTCTTCCAGCACCTTGGCCACCGCCGTCTCGTAGGAACTCATCGAGTAGTGGGGATAGAGCGGCACGACGATCACCTCATCGGCACCCGCCTGCCCGAGTTCATCGAGGGCACTGGCGATGGAAGGGTTACCGTAACGCATTCCCAGCGCCACCGGGCCCTGCCAGAGGGCGCGGACCTCTTCAGTCAACTTTTTCGAGGTCACGATCAGCGGGGAGCCCTCTTCAGACCACACCTTGCGATACGCTGCGGCGGTCTTCTTCGGGCGGGTGTTGAGGATGATGCCCCGCACCAGCAAGTTGCGCAGCAGCGGGTGGATGTCGATCACGCGCTCGTCCATCAGAAACTGGTCGAGATACCTCCGCACCGCAGGAACGGTCGGATCATCGGGAGAACCCAGATTGACGAGCAACAATCCCTGCGATCGGGTGGAAGACATCATGATTCCTCATCGAGATCTAGTAGCGGTAGCCCAGTCCGACGTGGACCGAATCGCTGAAGGTGCCATAACCGACATCGATGACCCAGCCATCGCTGATTTGTATCAAGGACCCGAAGGTCCAGTGCAGTTCTGAAGTGGTCCCGGCATCGGTGTGGTAATAACCGGTCGGACTCAACACGAGATCTGCATCCCATCGTTCTTCCCAACGCGACACGCTGCCGACTCCGAGACCGCCGTAAACCGACAGATATTGATTGAATTTCCAGGTCGGTCCCGCTGCGATGGTCACTCCGTGCCGCTCTCTCGCGGTGACGGGATCTCCGTCAGAGCCCACTGGAAGGCTCGCATATTCGACCCCCGAGACCGCTCCACTGAAGGCGGATTGCAACTGCAAGAACAATCCAGGTTGCTGATCTCGAAACCAGTATCCCGACAGTCCGACTCCAGTGTCTTCCACCTTAGATTTCGGTTCGAAGACCTGGAATACACCCGCCTGCTCGCCGCCAGCCACGGGTAGAACCAGGCAACCAGACAGGCAGCCGCTCGTGATGAGCAGCAAACACACCCAACTTGAAAACCAGTGTGGGCTCCACGTTGTGAATTTCCGGGCTGCCACGCGAACTCTCCTTCGGGACATGCGAACTCTCCTTCGGGAACCGATGAATTCAGTTTGATCTCTCGCACAGGATCGTGCCCCGACTTGACTAGGCTCGCAATAGACGTATGCGGGTTCCTCCAACGGCTGGCGATCCCGAAGTGGTCATCCATCGCTGTCTGTCCCGTTCACACGTCCGATTCCTGGGGTATCCTCTGTCGCTGGAGGGTGCAAATGTCGATTCTCGAGACAGATATCGGACAGCGCTGGAATCGGCAACGGCAGCGGCTCGGTCTTCCCGAGAGTGCCACTCGATTGCTCGATCAACTGCACCTCCCCTTCACCGAATCGCTCCAGCGCTGGCATCAGCGCAAGTCGGGTCCGGTGGTGGTCGGACTACAGGGTTGTCAGGGGGCAGGCAAGAGCACCCTGTGCGATCTGGTGGTGCCGCTGGCGAAGGAGCTGTTCGATCTAAAGGTCGTCGTCGTGGCCCTCGATGATGTCTATCTTCCACTTCAGCAACGACAACACCTCGCCGATCAGGATCACCCCCTCTGGATCACTCGCGGAGTCCCCGGAACTCACGACACCGAACTCGCCATCGAAATCATCCGCGCACTGTCCGATCCGCACGGAAAGACGGCCACCATTCCGCGCTTCGACAAGGGCATCGATGATCGGCTCCCGGGCTCGATGTCGAGTACCCTGAGCGGTCCCTTTGACGTGGTGATCTTCGAGGGCTGGTGTACCGGCCTCGGGCCCTGCTCCCAGTTCGACTGGGAAACCCCGGTCAACCGGCTGGAACAGATCGAAGATGCCGAAATGGGCTGGAGAAATCGCATCCGCGACCAACTCGCAGGACCGTACCAACAACTGTTCCAACAGTTCGATCAGTTGGCGATGCTGAAGGTCCCATCCTGGGAGACGGTGGCGGTGTGGCGTGGCCAGCAGGAGGCGCGCCTGCGAGCCGACCGCGGCCACGACGCCAGCCACTCGATGGATGCGGCGGCACTGCAACGATTCCTCGATCACTACGAAAGATTGACTCGCTGGACCATCGAGACCCTCCCTGCAGTGGCGGATTTCGTGGCCGACATCGCCGAAGACCGATCGATCGTGTCGATCCAGACCGACCTGCAAACTCGATGATGAACTGATTAAATTCAGCCTAGAAAAGAGCCGCCGTGATGATCGTTAGCCGCACCACTGATCCGGGAGGTCACATGGAATTTTTGCACAGCACCCTGCCTCGATGGTTGTTGCTGT
Source organism: Planctomycetota bacterium (assembly GCA_028825265.1). GTDB lineage: Bacteria > Planctomycetota > UBA8108 > UBA1146 > UBA1146 > QNYK01. The sequence goes on along the minus strand of JAPKAM010000008.1, from coordinate 19,851 downwards.
CCATCTCGATGGCGTTCACGACCGCAGTCGCAGCCCAGGACCTAGGCTGGACCGACCTGTTCGATGGCCACAGTTTGTCGGGCTGGAGTGGCGATGCGAAGTTGTGGCAGGTCGAAGAGGGAGTGATCATCGGCCAAGGCCCCGCCGCAGGTCCGGTGCCGCACAGCGACTATCTGTGGCACGAGTCGACCTGGAATGACTTCGTACTGGAGGCCCACTTTCGCCTCGAGGGCGGCAACAGCGGCATCCAGTATCGCAGCCGTCGCGCCGATGATGGCGAGGCGATCGGATACCAGGCAGACCTCGACGCCGCCCAACGATACTCGGGGATGCTCTACGAATCCCGCGGCCGAGGGATTGCAGTACCGCGTGGAGAAGTGGCCACCCTCGCTGCCGATGGCTCTCGAGATGTGATCGGTTTCCATCCCGATGCCGAGACCGTCATCGAAACTCTCTCCGATGGGAACTGGCACCAGATGCGAATCATCGCTCACGGCCAGTCGATTCGTCATGAGATCGATGGCACTCCCGTCTGTGCCTTCACCGATGCGGCCACCGATGCGGTGACCGCGGGCCAGTTCGGACTGCAGATCCATGCCGGTGGGCCGATGAAGATCGAGTGGAAGTCGATCCGGGCCAGGCGCTGGCAACCGCTCGACGGCGACCCGGTGCTCGACTGTGCTCGAATCGCCAGCCCACTCGAGGAGCGGCCGCCGCGCTGGATCTGGGCCGAGGGCAAGAGTCCGGACCAGCAGCCGATCGACCTGGTTCGCAATTTTGACGTCGAGCAATCGGTCGAGGCCTCCTTGACGATGAGTGGCGATAACCACTTCGTGGCGTTCCTCGATGGAGAGCCGATCCTAAAGGGTGATGACTGGTCGAAGCCGGCTCGTACCATCGTCGAGAAGTTGACCGCGGGTCGTCACCAGTTGCGGATCCGCTGCATCAATGATGGAGGTCCTGCAGCACTGGCGGGAATTCTCGCCTGGACCAAAGTGGATGGGAGCGTGGTCTCCATCGTCACCGACTCGCAGTGGCATCATCTCGAGGATGGAGCCGAGAAGAAGGTGCGGGTGCTGGGAGATGTCGGCGCAGGGACCGCTCCCTGGGGAGACATCGGACTCACCCCTGGCGGTTCGGTCACGCGCTGGAGCCTTCCTCAGGGATTTCAAGCGGAGATCCTGCACCATGTCGACCAAGCCGATGGCTCCTGGGTGTGTATCGCCAGCGAAGGTCCAGGAAAGTTCATCACATCTCCGCAACGAGGAGTGCTGAAGCGAGTGGTCATCGACGAGGCCGGGGTGACGGTCAGCGACTGCGCCAATTTCGGCGACGCCCAGGGCCTGTTGCTGGTCGATGGAGATTTGTGGGTTCATGTCGCCGGTCATCGCAAGGATCGGGGTGGACTGTGGATCCTCTCCGATCCCGATGGAGACGGCTTCTTCGATCAAGAAAAGCGCCTGTCCGCGATGGGCCCCGGTGGCGAGCATGGGGTTCACGCGCTGGTTCGAGGTCCCGGTGGAGATATTTGGACCGTGGTCGGCAATCACATCGATGTGCCAGAGCCATTGTTGACCCGCGATCGCTATCGTCACTGGCAAGAGGATCTGATCCTGCCACGACTGTGGGATCCCAATGGTCATGCAGTCGGCCATCTCGCCCCTGCCGGACAGGTGCTTCGCATCGATCCGAAGACCCTCGAGTGGGAGCGAGTCGCGGGCGGCTTTCGCAACTCCTACGACCTGGCGTTCCACCACGATGGATCGCTCTTCACCTACGATGCCGACATGGAATGGGACATCGGCACACCCTGGTACCGTTCTCCGAGAGTGGTCGAGGTGGTCTCCGGTGGCGAGGCGGGATGGCGCGGCGGCGATGGCAAATGGCCCGATGGAATCCCCGATGCCGTGATGCCATCGGTCGAGACCGACCTGTCCTCTCCGACCGGCGTCTCCTCCGGACTCGAAGGGAACTTTCCCGGTCGCTGGCGCCATGCGATCTACATCGCAGACTGGGCCTACGGTCGCATCCTGGCGTACTTCCCCCGCGAGCACGGCGCCGGCTGGCGCGGTCGAGTCGAACCGTTTGCCGCCGCGACCGCATTCAATGTCGCAGACATGGTGTTCGGTGACGATGGCGCCCTCTACGGGGTGACCGGTGGACGCGGGACCGCCAGCACTCTCTTTCGTATCCGAGCGGAGGGTGGCGACCGTGATCCCATCTCGCCCCCCACCACGGAGCAGGGGCGCCACGCCAGGGCACTCAAGAAGCAGTTTGAAAGCGGCCATCTACAACCGGTCGAGGAGTTGTTGACCCACGCCTGGAGTCACCTCTCTCATCGGGACCAGACGATCGGCTATGCCGCACGAGTGGCGATCGAGCAGTTTCCCCCGTCACGCTGGAGAGAGTGGGCTCTCGACCCCGCCTCCAAGGCGGGACGGATCGGCCTGTTGACGCTGGCGCGAGTCGGCGAAAAAATCGATCGAGACCCTCTGCTGGAACGACTGTGCGACCTCCCACCCGCAACTGATCGGCGCCAGCAACTGGAGGAACTCCGCATCGCCACCGTCGCCATCGCCCGTCAGGGAGACCCTGGGGGAGCGACCCGTCAGCGACTTCTGGCGCGCTTTGACGTGAACTTCCCGGGGCCCGATCTGGCCGAAAATCGACTCCGAGGAGATCTGCTGGTGCGCCTCTCCGCCCCCGCTTTGACCGAGCGCATCCTCGACTGGATGGCCGCCCAAGCCGATTCGGCGGAGGGACTGGCGGCGCTTCGGCTGCTTCGATTCATGAAGCCGGACGAGGGGCAGCAACTGCGCATCGCCGCGGCTTTGAAGGTGATCCGCGGCCGTAGCGGAGGTCACAGTTTGCGTGGCTTTGCCGATCAGATGGTACGGCAACTCGATGACGGTTCTGGAGTGCTCACGCCGCCAGAAATGGCCCCCCCGGTCCTTCCCGATCCAGTGACCCGCTGGACCGAAAGCACGCTGCTCGCTGCAGCGCGCCTGCCGGGTGGCGATGCCAAGCGCGGACAACTCGCCTTCGAGAAGGCCCTCTGTAGCCGCTGCCATCGTTTTCAACAACTAGGCGGTGGCGCCGGACCCGATTTGACCGGGGTCAGGGCTCGCTTCTCCGACCTCGACCTGGTGCGGGCAATTCTGACCCCATCCCGCGATATCTCCGACCAGTACCACTGGAGCATCGTCACCACCGAGGACGATCTGGCAGTGGGCCGAATCCTGCGCAAAGATGCGGATTCTCTGGTCCTCAATACCGATCCATTTGGATACCAGCCGCTGGTCCTGACCGGAACCGTCATCTCCATCGAAGCATCGCCCGACTCTCCGATGCCCAAGGGACTGATCGAGACCCTCGATGAGGGTCAGGTACGAGATCTTTGGGCCTATCTCGGCAAGACATCCCGACCATCCTCGGCAAATAGCCACTTGCGAGAAAACGAGCAACAAGGACAATAGAGACGGCTTTGAAATCCGATGAATCCAGTGATGTGCCGCTCGATGTTCAAACATCGTTCGATCATCGTTCGAAACCGGAATCACGATTCGGGGTGACTCAGGTGTAATTTCTGTCCAACTTTTTCCTTCCGATACCCGCTGGGTACCCGGCAGGGGATCGGGTCGGGTTGCGATGACTATCGACCGATTCGATCCAAATACATGTCCTTCAGGAGGATCATGATGCTAGTTCGATCTCTTGCAGCGTTCATTACGCTTCTCTCCCTTGTCGGCTTCGGCCCCACCTTGGCCAGCGCTGACATCTCCTTAAAGGATGTGCCAGTGGTCGAGGTTCCGGCCCTAGAACTCGAGGCGCTGAACCTGGAGGACATCGATCGCGACCGAGCCGGGATGGCTCCTCGCTATGCCGTACCTCAGCCGGTCGACATCCGTCCATCGACCCACGGACAATGGAGCAAACTGGATGACCAGACTGCAGTGTGGCGTCTTCGAGCTCGTTGCAAGAATGCCATCAGCATGAACTTCGGATTCAGCCGCTGGCTGGTGCCGGTCGAGGGTCAGATGAATCTCTACAACATCGATCGGACCCACCGGGCCCGCCCCTTCACCGTCGATGACATCCAGGACTCCGGCGTACTCTGGACTCCCGCCATCGCAGGGAATGATGTGGTCATCGAAATCACCTGCGCACTCGAAGATCGCTGGTTGATCGACCAGGAGGTGGAACTGGCTTCCATCAATCCTGGATACCGTGGATTTCATGAGTTCTTTGGTGTGCCTTCTTCCACCAACACCGGCCCGTCGATGTCTGGTTCCTGCAATGTCGACGTGGTTTGCCCGCAATCGGCCGGCTGGGAAAACGAGATCGATTGCGTCGGGGTCATCTCCACCGGGGGATCGCTCTTCTGCACCGGATTCATGGTCAATAACACCGCCCAGGATGGCACTCCCTTCTTCATGACTGCCGATCACTGCGGTGTCACCGGCGGCAACGCTGGCTCACTGGTGGTGTACTGGAACTACGAGAACTCGACCTGTCGAGCGCCAGGATCCGGCGCCAGTGGTGGGCCCGGAAATGGCACCTTGAACCAGTTCAGCAGCGGTGCCATCTACCGTTCTGGTTCCAGCACCTCCGACTACACGCTGGTCGAGTTGACCAGCCCTCCCAATCCCGCCTATGGCGTCTCCTTCTGCGGATGGAACGCATCGACTTCGCAGCCGACCAGTGCAGCCGGCATTCATCACCCCAACGTCGAGGAAAAGCGAATCTCCTTTGAGAACCAGGCGCCGACCCTCTCGACCAACTACGTCACGGTCAATGACTGGGACCTGGGAACCACCGAACCGGGATCGTCCGGTTCACCTCTTTTTGATCAGGATCACCGCGTCATCGGTCAACTGTGCTGTGGCGCTGCGGCGTGCGGCAACAACTTCTCCGACGATTACGGACGATTCTCTCGTTCCTGGGGTCTGGGCCTTGGAGCCTGGCTCGATTCCGCCGGCACCGGCCAGTTGACCATCGATACTCTTCCCGCGGGTGGTGGTGGCAACGTCGAACTCTGCTCCAACGGAACCGACGATGACGGCGATGGGCTGATCGACTGCATCGATCCAGACTGCTTCACGAGTCCCGCCTGCCTTCCCGCAGGTGCCGGTGATGAGTGCAGTACCGCCATCGCCCTGATCGAAGGGGCCAATGCGGTCGACAACACGACGATGACCACCGGAACAGACCCGATCAGTGAGGCCCAGTGCCCCGGTAGTTTCCTGGGCGTCTTCAGTCAGGATGCCTGGTATTCCTTCACCCCCACCGCCAGCGGATCGATGGATGTGAGTACCTGTGACTCCATCAGTTTCGATTCCGACCTTGCGGTGTACGTCGGTGCTTGTGGCGCCCTCGACCAGATCGCCTGCAACGGCGATGGAAGCAGCTGCGGCGCATTCACTTCCCTGATCACCGGGGTTCCCGTCACTGCTGGAGTCGAGTACCTAGTCCGCATGGGCAGCTGGGATGCCACCCAATCGGGAACCGGCACCTTGACCATTACAGTCGGCGGAGGCGGTCCGGTAACCGAGAACTGCACCAATGGAACCGACGATGACGGCGACGGAATGATCGATTGCGCCGACCCCGATTGCAGCGCCAACCCCGCTTGTGGCGGTGGTGGTGGCGGATCCGGCGATGAATGTGCAGATCCCCTCACTGCGGTGGAAGGGGCCAATCCAGTCGACACCACTGCGATGACCAACAGCGCGGATCCCTACAACGACGCTCAATGTGTCGGAACATCACTCGGTGACATGGGCTCGGACGCCTGGTACCTGTTCACCGCGAACACCACAGGAACCACGACCGTCTCGACCTGTGACAGCATCGATTTCGACAGTGACATCGTCGTCTATGAGGGATCTTGCGGGGCTCTGACCCAGATCGCTTGCATCGGCGATAGTCCAGCATGCATCGGATTCACCTCGACACTCGATGTCGGTATGACGGCAGGCAACAGCTACTACATCCGCGTCGGAAGCTGGCTCAATGGTGATTCCGGGACCGGCACCCTCAACATCACCGTCGGTGGTGGCGGCGGCGGCGGTGGAGCCGGAGATGAATGCGCTGACCCACTGACTGTGGTGGAGGGGGCCAACCCCATCAACACCACCGCGATGACCACCAGTGCCGAGCCCTACAGCGATGCCCAGTGTTTCGGTTCCTTCCTCGGCGACATGGCTTCCGATGGTTGGTATCAATTCACTGCAACCACTACGGGAATCACCACGATCTCGACCTGTGACGCCATCGATTTTGACAGCGACCTCGTCGTCTACCAGGGCACCTGTGGCGCCCTCGACCAGATCGCCTGCAACGGAGATGGTCCTGCCTGTACCGCATACACATCCTCTCTCGATGTGGGCATGACGGCGGGCAACACCTACATGATTCGAGTGGGTAGTTGGGCGATCGGTACTTCAGGAACTGGAACCCTCACCATCAGCGTCGGGGGCGGTGGACCAGTGACCGAAAACTGTACCAACGGAACCGACGATGACGGCGATGGGTTGGTCGATTGCGCAGACCCCGATTGCACCCCCAACCCCGCCTGTGGCGGTAGCGGCGGTACCGGTGACGAGTGTGCCGATCCGCTGGTGGCAGTGGTCGGATCGAATGCAGTCGACACCACGGCGATGACCACCAGTGCCGATCCTTACGACAATAGTCAGTGTGCCACTTCCGCTCTCGGCGACATGGGATCGGACGCGTGGTACCAGTTCACGGCTCCCACCTCGGGAACCGCGACCATCTCGACTTGCGACTCCATCACCTTCGACAGCGATGTGGTGATCTACCAGGGAACCTGTGGCGCCCTGACACAGATCGCCTGCAACGGAGATGGCATCGGCTGCGGCTCGTTCACCTCGATCCTCGATGTCAGCATGACGGGTGGGACGACCTACTTCATCCGAGTCGGCAGTTGGGCCCAGGGAGATTCAGGAACCGGAATTCTCGAGATCACCCTCGCGGGTGCCCCGACGCCGGAGAACTGCACCAATGGAGTGGATGACGACGGTGACGGCCTGATCGATTGCGAAGATACCGATTGCGACCTCGACCCGGCCTGTGTGGGTGCCCCGCCCGAGAACTGCACCAATGGTACAGACGATGATGGCGATGGACTGATCGACTGCGACGATCCGGACTGCTCCTCCTTGCCGTCGTGCCAGCTGCCGCTCGATGGATTCACCTTCATTGCTTCCGATGTGCTGGCCAGTTACTCGCCCGCGACCGGAAATGGCAGTTTCTCAGCATCCTTGTCGATCGAGGAAGATGCCACTGCGCCCGGGTACCCCAACCAGACCCAGGGCTTCTCCCTAGGCGTCGCCAACAACCCGAGTTTGATCACGGCCACCACCTGGACTGCTGCTGCGGCTCTCGACGGTCTCAACGGCAACAGCGGACCGGACTTCATCGATATCAACTTCTATGTCGATGGTCTCACGGTGGGTTGTGTCTACAGCTTCTCCAACACTGTCTTCCTGTTGTTTTCCAGCAGTACTTCGGTGGGAAGCGTCGCTTACGATACGGTGCCGTCTGGCCTCATCGGCAACAGCGCCGGAACCACGACCCCTCTGAGCTGGAGTAGTTCGCTCGGTTCTCCCTCGGTGGTCAACATTGTCGTCGTCGATGGACAGGCGAATCCCGCAGCTCTGGCCAACGGTACCGTCACCCTTCAGCCTTCGACCGGTGGCTTCATGCGCGGCGACATCAACTCGGACGGTGCGATCAACATCGCCGATGCCGTTTCGCTGCTAGCGGGCCTCTTCAGCGGCGGCGCCATCAACTGCGACGATGCAGCAGACTGTAACGATGACGGCCTGGTCAACATCGCCGATGCGGTGTACGAGTTGTCGAATCTGTTCTCGGGTGGGCCCAACATGCCGGCCCCAACCGCTCCCGTGTGCGGTGCAGATCCGACCTCCGATGCGCTCGACTGTACAACTTACGACGCCTGCCCCTGATCTCTCATCGGGCGGTGATCGCAGTGCCAGGGGCCGGGAAGGAAACTCCTTCCCCGGCCCCTTTTTTTTGTCTGCGTTGCCCTTCCGACCTCCACCTTCTGCCCTTCTGCCCTCCTGCCTCGCATCGATCTTTTGAGGGCTTTCTCAGCCCATCCGGTGACGACCAAATCTCTTCGGTGATCACCCCTTGGATGGCGAACAGATGTTCGCTATCCTGCGACCGCTCCGTCCCCACCGATCCGAGGTTTTCCGTGCCTGCTGACTCTCCATTGCTTCTCTCACTGCGCTCCTGGGGCTCCCTGCTCAGAGGGATGGAGCCGATCTCCACCCTCATCGAGGAAACCGCCCGGCTCGGCTGGCGCAGTGCTGTGGTCGCAGAACAGGTCGATCTCGGTACCATCGTCGAAGCCACCCGAGCGGCTCGATCGGTCGATCTCAAGTTGCTGGCCGCCGCCGAGGTCGATGGAAATTGCGGTCGATCGGTGGTCGCCATCGCCAGGGACCCGGCAAGCCGCAAGCAGTTGCACTCACTGGTCAGCGGTCGACGTCTGTCCGAACCGATCGCAACCGATCCAAATCCAACTTCAACTTCGATTCCCTTTGACCTGGTCGATGAGGTTTGCAATGCCCCTTCCCTGCTGATCCTGGTACGCGACCTGTCGCTGGCACGGCAATTGGTCGAACAACTCGGTCCGTCGGCACGGCATCGAGTACTGCTCGAGATCGACCGCCTGCGCGATCCCATCGCACGAGAACATCGGGCCCTCGATGCCGCAGATCAACTGGGACTCGCGGTCATCGCCTCATCACGGATCGGGTTGCTACAACCGGTGACGCAACCGAGACATGATTTGCTCGAAGCGGTACGCCGAGTCTCGACCATCGAACGGGTCGCTCGAGATCGAATCGATCAGCGTGATCCGGAAATCTCTCCCCTGCTCGCCCCGATTCCCACTCCAGCCCGGTGGCAACAACTGTACCGCGATCTACCCGCCGCTCTCGAATCCGCCTCCCGCATCGAGAAGGAGGCATCGAACTTCGATCACTCTGCGACTCCAACCATCTTCCCGCCCTTTCCGATCGCGCCCGGGCAGACCCCTTTCGGGCTCCTGTACGAACAGTGCCATCGAGGCCTAGTGAGCCGCTACGGCAGCATCACCCGCGCCGCCCTCGAACGCCTCGCCACCGAACTGCAAGTCATCGACTCGATGGGATTCGTCCCCTACTTCCTGGTAGTCGGCGACATCGTTTCGGAGGCACATCGGCTCGGAATCGAATGTGCAGGCCGCGGTTCCGGAGCCGCTTCCATCGTCTCCTATGCCCTCGGAATCACCCAGGTCGACCCCCTCGCCCACGGTCTTCGCTTCGAACGATTCTTGCACCCGGATCGTAAGGACCTTCCCGACATCGATATCGACCTGTGCTGGCAGGGGAGAGATCGCATCATCGATCACGTCTACCAGCGCTACGGTAAGGACCGAACGGCGATGATCTGTACCCGGACCACGCTACAGCCTCGCTCTGCCGTGCGAGAAGCGGCCCGGGCTCACGGTCTCTCCCCCGCCGATGTCGATCGCATCTCTCGTCGATTGCCCCATCGCCTCGGTGGATCCAGTGCCCCTGATTCGATCCCGCAATTTCTCCGTAACGATCCCGTCGTTGCAGCCATCGGAATTCCTGCAACGGCTCGCCGGGAACTGCTCGAAGATGCTCAGTGGTTACTGGGTCGACCACACCATCGATCGGTACACCCAGGTGGCATCTGCATCGCCGATCGTCCCATCCAGCAGATCGCATCGGTCGAGAGAGCAGCACGGGGAATCATCATCACCCAACTCGACATGTACTCCATCGAGGAGACTGGGTTGATCAAAATCGACCTGCTCGGCAACCGCTGTGTCTCGGAGATCGGAACGGTTCGCGACCTGATCGAGCAGCGCAGTGGCAAGCGTCTCGACATCGCGGCCATCCCGGAACGATGCGAACGAACCGCACGACTGTTGCAAAGTGGCGACACCCTCGGCTGCTTCCAACTGGAGAGTCCGGCGATGCGATCACTGCTGATCCAGATGAAGGCGGGCAATGCACAGGAGACGATCCAAGCGGTCGCCCTCATCCGCCCTGGACCCTCTGCCGGCGGATTGAAGGACGCTTTCTGCCGCCGGGCAAGGGGGCTGGAAGCCCCTGATCCGCCGCATCCGGCCCTCGCCTCGTTACTCGGGCAGCAGCGCGGGCTGCTCCTTTACGAGGAAAACTTAATGGAGTTGGTCGCCCTCGTCACCGGCCAGAGCCTCGCCGCCGGGGACCTGCTGCGAAGAGCCCTGGCTCGTGCGGTACGCAGCGATTCCCACGCAGAAATACAACGACTGGAAGACCAGTTCATCGCCGACGCCATCGGCCACGGCTTCGGCGCCGGGGAAGCCCGTCAACTGTGGCAACAGTTGCAGCGCTTCGGCAGTTACTCCTTCAACAAGGCGCACGCGGCCTCCTACGGGTTACTCGCCTGGCGCAGTGCCTGGCTCAAGGCCCACCACCCGGCCGAGTTCCTGTGCGCGCTGTTTCGACATCACGCCGGCATGTATCCCTTCGCCGCCTTCGTCGCCGAGGCGCGGCGACGGGGAGTGGCGCTGCGTTTACCATGCGTCGAGTGCTCCGCAGAGACCTTCACCCTGGAGTCGGATGGATCGATTCGCATGCCGTTGACGATGATCCTCGGATCACGCCAGACCAGCATCGAATCGGTCTTCGCCAGTCGACCCTTTGATTCTCCCGAGGATCTGATACGCCGCACCCGGATCGGAATGTCGGAACTGGAGGAGTGGATCCTGGTCGGCGCACTCGACCACTTCGAGATCCCCCGTACCCGACTGCTATGGCGTATGCGGACCCGATACCGTTCACTGGGCGCATCCAGGGGACAGGCGACCACCGGAGACCTGGCAGGCATCGTCGACGAGGGCCCCCCCCTCGTTGAACTGTCGCCACAGAAATTGCTCGAACACGAGATCCGATTGCTGGGAGCAGGGATCACGGCTCATCCGATGCAGTTCCACCGTGACATCCGGCAGCGTCTCGGCTGCATCTCGTTGATCGACGTGCCAAGAAAAGCAGGCGACAAGGTCCGGATCAGCGGCATCCGCATCGCCTCTCGACATCACCCCAGTGCCCGCGGTGCGATGGGTTTCATCACCCTCGAAGATGAACACGGCACCTGTGAGGTCAGTTGCTTCAGTTCGATCTGGCCCTCGGTACGTCGAGTCCTACTCGATGGAAGGGGTCCCCTGCTGGTCGAAGGACAGGTCGAAGAACGACTGGGAGCCGTCTCGGTGATCGCCCACCGGGTCACGCAACTCGTGGCACAACAACCGACATCCTGACACGAGCCCCCTCAGTAGAGCAGGATCTCCTGACGCAAGGCCAGAAATTGGCAACGCTCCTCTTCTCGCGCCCAGATGAGATCGCGCGGCGAGATGCCCTGCTCCAGTCCCAGCCGAAGATCATCACCACCCCACAGCAAGTCGATGGCGAGCGGATCCTCGATGAACTCGTATCGATCCGTTCGCCAGCGAAACAGTTCTGGATCTTGAGCGCGTGCCTGTTCCAGCGTGATCACTCCTAGCAGCAGTGCATCGACTGCCGAGGCATCGATGACCTTGATCTCGATCCCGTGACATTGTTGGCGGGCAAACTTCTGAAACTCAGGAACGAAATGTACTGGTGAGAAGCTCACGCCGAGCAATCCCATCTGCTTCGAGCGTAGTTTCATGGTTTCAGCGAGACGATCGGCATCGATCCACGGAGCTCCGACCCGATGAAAAGGAGCATCGGTACCACGCCCCTCCGACAGAACGGTACCCTCGACCAGGCAGATTCCTGGGTAGATGAGGGCGGTCTCAGCTGTCGGCATGTTTGGTGAAGGGGCCACCCAGGGAAGTGGGCCATCGGGCTGCAACATCTCGCGCGACCAACCCTGGCAGGGAATCACTTGAAGGTCGGCATCGATTCCCAAAGGGCCGACCAACAGTAATGCCAACTCCCCCATCGTCAGTCCATGACGGATGCTGATCGGAGAAGCTCCGACAAAACTCTCGAATCCCTGATGTACCGTGCCCCCCTCGACGGCGATGCCGCCGATCGGATTGGGGCGATCGAGCACCATCACCCGGGTGCCGGTGAGCGCTGCCACCTCCAGGATGTATCTCAACGTCGCGCCGAAGGTGTAATAGCGACTCCCGATGTCCTGGATGTCAAAAAGCAGCAGATCGAGATCCTCCAAGGTACTCGAAGCGGGTCTTAGCGAAGCCTCGTCAGCGCCGTAGAGACTGATCACCTCAGGTCGATTCGAGACCACCGTCTCCATATCCTGGGCAGTCGCCGCGATCCCGTGCTCCGGTTCAAACCAGCGCACCACCTCGATGCCCGCAGCGACAAGCCACTCCTCTAGGCGGGTTCCGTGACCATCGATAGCCGACCGATTGCAACAGACCCCGATCCGGCGACCCCGAAGTGATTCGAAGTTCTCATCCCGCAATCGATCCAGTCCACATTGCACTGAAATCATCGCCATCCGATCGCCTTGCCCACCAATTTGTGGCTTCGCTGGAGAGAGTTGATCAGCGGTCTCATTCCTTCAGATGACTCGAAAATTGTTGTCGAAGAAGTTGGCGGATCCGAGCAGTCTCGGCTGCGATTCCCAGTTCAGATACCAGGATTGCGCCGCCCATCAGCAGCATCGTCTCGGGGCCGAAATCCTCGACCAACTCGGGAAGGCCCTCGGGCCGCATGCCCCCTGCTGGAACCGCCCAGCCACGAGCCACGCCAGCGAGCGGACACCGTAACGCCTCAGCGATTTCTCTTCCCTGCGGTCGGGTCAGCGGGAAGCGACCACCGCTATTGACGAACACCGAGCCATCCAGTCCAGCCAACCGCGCCAACGTTCCGTGAACAATCGGCGCGGCGATGCCAGAGCCGCTGGTGAGAACTCCGCTCATCGAGGGATGTCCCAGATAGACCGCAGGCCAGCGTCCGGTCAGTTCTCTCACTCGATCGAGTCCGATCACCCACGGTGCCAGCAGAGCTCCATCGGCTCCCGCTTCGAGGGCGATCTCCATCCGGGCATCCAGTTGCTCGGAGGGGGCGATCAGATTGACCAGGTAGAGTCGATGTCGATCCCCCTGTTCCTCACGGATGGCGGCGGTGCAGCGCTCGACCCGATCGCGAAATTGATCGAGATCGTCATCGATCAGATTGTGATCATCCTTGATCAGATCCCCACCCCCGATGGTGAACTCTCTACAGATATTCACCAGGTCTGAAAGCGGCGCCCCCCTCGGTTTCAGTGCCGTCGCCACCAGCGGCCGGTCGACCACCCCGGTCAACTTGCGAACGCCCTCGATACTGTGCCTCGGGCCCGAATACCGACCCAGAACTTCATCCGGCAGTTCCAGGCGAGTGAGTTGGACCGAGGTCATCATCGAACAGTTTCCCAGCAACAGGTTGAGCAGTTGATTCAAATTGGACCGGGCCAGGTCTCCGTTCAGCGCCAGCGTCACCTGCTGAATACCGGGTGCCAGTTCCTCGACATGCCGCACTTCGGCGACGATTTCTGACGCTATTCTGGGATACCGATCGATCAAGGACTCGGGGACCTCGACCGTCAATTCGACCGCCATTTCCCTGGCAAGGGCGGCAGATTGCAGTCGATCACCCGCGACCCTGTAGGTCGCCAAGATTCGATTCACGGTCACCTCGAGTCCTATTTGCTAGCGAGTTGATCGCAGATCACTCGACCTTTTTCTTGTTGGCGTTATTCTGTCGGGGGATCGCGACTACCGCTACCGGGAACCCACTGGCGTCTGCTAGGTAGCAAATGCCATTCAGGTTCCGGATCTCCCGACAGGAGTCTTGCGATGAGTGTTCGAGTTGGACTGATGGGATTCGGTCGAATCGGTCGAAATGTGTTTCGAGCGGTGTATGGCCGCAAGGACATCGAGATCGTCGCCATTAACGAGTTGGCGGAAACCCACGCGATGGAATACTTGCTCAGATTCGATTCCCTGCGGGGCCCCTTTGAGGAACCGATCCGGATCCTCGAAGATTCCATCTATGCCGGTGGCAAACAGATCCAGGTGCTGCATCACCGAGAACCGGGCGAAATCCCCTGGTACGAACATGGCGTCGATGTCGTGGTTGAAGCCACAGGCAAGTTTCGAGCACGCCACGAACTGCAGAAACATCTCGATCAGGGTGCGGATCGAGTCATCCTTTCGACTCCACCGACCGATGATATCGACCACCTGCACATCCAGGGGGTCACCTCCTCCGAAGTCGATCGATCGAACCGGATCATCTCGTGCGGATCATCGACCGCCAATGCCACTGCGCTAATGGTCAAGGTTCTCGACGATGCCTTCGGAGTGGAAGAGGGCTCCTTCACCTCGGTACACGCATACACTGCCGACCAGAGTCTTACCGATGTTCCCGCTCGGGGAGATCTACGAAGATCCCGCGCAGCGATGCAGAACATCGTCCCCCAGACCACCTGGACCGACGAGGCGATTGAGCAGTTATTCCCTCACCTGCGGGGGAAGTTCAAGGGGATGAAGTTGAACGTACCTGTTCCTGGCGTCTCCTGCACCGATCTGACAGTGCAGATGAAAAGACCCGTGGAAGCCGCCGAGGTCAACGAGGTGTTCCGCAGCGCAGCCGCCAGCATTCACAAGGGCTATCTCTCCTACACCGATCAACCGATCGTCTCCAGCGACATCGGAGGCAACGCTTCCTCCTGTGTCTTCGATAGCCTCGCAACCCTGGTCACCGATGGCGTGTTGCTCAAGGTCCTCGGCTGGTACGAGCAGGGCGGCGGAATCTCCCACAGGATCGTCGAACTTGCCGCTCGCATCGGATCCAGAAGTGCTGTCGAGGGCGAAAGGAGAGATTCATGAAGATTGCCATCAATGGATTCGGGCGCATCGGAAGAAGTGTCTTTAGAATCGCAGCCGGTCGTGAAGACATCGATGTCGTTGCCATCAATGACATCTCCGATCCCGAATCTCTGGCCTACTTGCTGCGCTACGATTCGGTGATGGGGCCCTTTCCTGAACCGGTCACCCTCGAATCTGGAGTCCTCTCTGCAGGACGCCAGCGCTGCCAGATGCTGGCGGAAAAAGATCCGGCTCAACTACCATGGAAAGACCTCGGAGTCGATGTGGTCGTCGAGTCCACCGGACGATTCCGCTCGCGTCAGGAGTGCAAGATGCACATCGACGCAGGTGCAAGAAAGGTCATCTTGACCGTCCCTCCCAAGGACGCCATCGATGCGTTAGTGGTACTGGGAGTCAACGACGAGATTCTAGAACCGGAACACCAAATCATCTCGAATGCCTCCTGCACGACCAACTGCCTGGCCCCGATGGCCAAGGTGCTGGACGATACGTTTGGTCTGATCCGTGGAGTGATGACCACGGTTCACGCCTATACCAATGATCAGAGTCTGGCGGACTGGTATCACCAGGATCTTCGTCGAAGTCGTGCTGCCGGTGAGAACGTAATTCCCACCTCGACAGGGGCGGCCCGTGCGGTGGGTAAAGTGCTCCCCCAGTTGGAGGGAAAGCTCGACGGTATGGCGATGCGTGTGCCGGTGATCGATGGTTCGATCGTCGATCTCGTGGCCACCTTCGAGAACCCGGTCACCGTCGCAGAAATCAACTCGGCGATGCAGAAGGCAGCCGAGGGTCCGATGCGAGGGGTACTCCAGTACTGCACCGACCCAGTGGTGTCCTCTGACATCATCGGAAACCCCCATTCATCGATCTTCGACTCGCAATTGACGACGACCATCGGAACTCACTCCGCCAAAGTCCTCTCCTGGTACGACAATGAATGGGGATACTCGAGCCGCGTGGTCGACCTGATCGACCGCGTGAGTTCCTGAGACTCTCCTCCAGTACATCGGTCATCATGAGAGCAGCCCCGCAGGTCGTGACCTGCGGGGCTGCTTTCAATGTTGAGATCTGACTCGTGTACTATCTGACTCGTGTACTAGAGGTACTTCTTGATCTCCTGGAGGCGAATTTCCGCTTCCTTCTGGGCTGACGAACCGGCGTACTTCTTGCTTTTGACCAGGGTCGCATAGATCTTGGCCGCTTTTTCGTACTTGCCTCGTTTGACCAGATCCTGGGCATCGACGAGTAACTGGCCTCCAGCCATCTCCGCCTGGATGGACTTATCCTTCTTCCACGCCTTCAGTTCCTTGGTGAACTCCTTGGCAATCGCCATTCCCTTGAAGGAGACGGAACCACGCTGGAGTGCCTGCAAGCCCGCCGAGTACTTCTGCTCTTTCTTGAACTGGGCCACTCGGGCCAGTTCAACGGACGCAAACTCAGCGATCTTTTTCATCGCGTCACGAGCCGCCTTCTCGATTTCTGGATCCTTGGCCCGACCCGCCTGCTTCTCCAGATCGGTGTAGGCCCGACCAAACTGACCGGCCTTGAGGTACTTCTCGGACTTCACCAGTTGCGGGGGAAGGCTGATCTTCGGACCGACGCGGGCACCTTCGATGTGTTTCTCGATGATGGACGCGTTGAGTCCTCCGGGATGGCCCTTCCAGACGATCTTTCCGCCCGGACCCACTAACCAGGAGTGAGGAATCCCGCGAGTCTTGTACCCGCTGGCCCCACCACCGTAGGCGATGGGATACAGCATCTTGTTACGATCGATGTAGGGTTTCGCCTTGCTTTCCGGTTCATCGGTGACCCCGATGACGACCAGGCCGCGATCCTTGAACTCCTTGTGGAATTGGTTCAAGTGCGGAATCTGGCCCTTGCAAGGTCCTCACCAAGTGGCCCATTTCTCGATCAGGATCAACTTCCCCTGAAGGGAATCCCAAGAGGTGTTGGCATCGATGTTGATCCAACCCCCTGCGTTCAAGGCCGGAGCTGTATCCCCCACCTCAGAACCTGCCTCAACTTGGATACTCGCAAGCAAGAGGATGGCGATCGCCAGCCCCCCACTACGAGTCATGATTCTCTTTAACATTGGTCTCCCTTCGGGCCCGTGAATCGCACTGCGATCGCACTACTTGCCAAAATATCGCCAAATACACTTCAGTGCAACTTCCTCCACAACGGTCTGCTGCAGATATTGGTTCCAGATACCTCCAATTCAATCAGGGGTTGCGTATTCACCGCTGCACTCCTAGCATCGAGTTTCCTCGTCAAATGCCACTCTTCGAGGGGAATCAGGAGTTTTCCGAACATGTCTTCCAGAGCCGATCTTGCCCCTCCGATCCAGCCGGAATGCGCCTCCTCTACCGCAAATCGAGTCCCGATCGGCGGCAGATCGAGATCTCGTCACTCGATCTGGAGCGTCTCCATCCTCTTGCTCCTGCTGTGGTCCCCGACCGCTGCTCAGCAGCAGGACCCACCCGCCCCTCTTCCGATCGGCCCGGCTCCGGTGATTCACCTCGGCGTGACGGAACACGACTGGGGGAAGGTGCTCCAGGGAGCCTTGGTCAAGCACTCCTTTCAGGTCGAGAATCATGGCCAGGCACCACTCAGAATCCTCAAGGTCACTTCCACCTGTGGCTGTACCTCGACTCGCTTTGACCAGGTGATCGAGGTGGGCGCGGTCGGCATCATCGAATTGCAAGTCGACACCACCGACTTCAGCGGCGGTCGGCCACGCAAGAATGCGCTGGTCAAAACCAA
Source organism: Planctomycetota bacterium (assembly GCA_028825265.1). GTDB lineage: Bacteria > Planctomycetota > UBA8108 > UBA1146 > UBA1146 > QNYK01. The sequence goes on along the minus strand of JAPKAM010000008.1, from coordinate 2,153 downwards.
TGACCCGGAGTCTCCCGAGGTCCAGTTGTGGATGACTGGGCTCGTCGATCCGTTACTCCAGTTTGAAAAAAAGGTGCTGAAACTGGAGGGGCTCTCCTTCGAATCGAAGAATCTCACCACCACAATTCTGCCCGCCACCGAGATTCCTCTACAGGTGACCCGCGCCCGCTCCAGGAATGGCTCCTTTTCGGTGGTGTCGATCGACCCGCTCGAGAAGGGCTGGCGCCTCACCCTCCATGCAGGTCCATCCGAGACGATGGGAAGCCTGCGAGATGACCTGGAGTTATTTGTCCAGGTCGACGAAGGGAAAGAGTTGCAGATTCCGGTGCCGGTGGTGGTCATACACCAAGATCGGGTCCAACTGATTCCCAATGGCAATGTCGTGTTCTATCGACGTCATACCGCCCCCCTCGATGGGCCGGTCCGACGTGAGGTGAAGCAAGAGGTGCAGGTCCGCTCGGTTCGTGACGATCTCCCCATCGAGATCCTCTCGGCGCAGATCATCGATGCCCCCGAGGGGCTTTTTGGCCTCACCATCACCGAAGTACTCCCCGGGCATCATTACAAGTTGCGGATCGATGTTCTGAAAACCCATCCCCTCTCCCAGGCCAAGGGCACTCTTCGAATTCGCCTGGGCGAGGGAGAAGATCAAGTGCGGGAAAAAGCGATCATCGCACAGTTCCGGCTCAGGAAGCCCGATTCTCCCTGATTGGGAGTCCATGATCACTTGACCAAAACCGCATCTTCCAGTTATCTTTGAGGGTGATCGTCGCCAATTCCATGACGACTCGACTCGCAGAACTATGCGGAAATCCGCACGATGATCCGAAGCGGCGATCCGAAGCGGCGATCCTACCCGTAGAACGATCGTTCAATGAGAGGCAGAGAACTGGTGAAAAATGCAATCCTCGGAGTCTTCCTGGCCTTAGCCGTGGGCTTTCCGCTGTCCGCCTTTCAACTGGGAGATGATGACCTCGGTCCTCCCCCTCCCCCGGCAGAGGCGGGTCCACGAATCTCCTTCGACCAGATATCCCATGACTGGGGCACCGTTTTACAGGGCACCAAAGTGGTGCACAGTTACAAGTTCCGGAATACCGGTTCGTCGGTACTTCGCATCACCAATGTAAAGCCTGGCTGAGGCTGCAGTCGCGGGACCTTTACCCGCGAAGTTCTCCCCGGTGGGGAGGGCGAAATCACGCTCAGCGTCGACACCTCAAAATTGCGAGTAGAAACGGTTCGGAAGTACGCGACCGTCAGTTGTAACGATCCTCGGCAGCCCAATGTGCGACTCAACATCAACGGCATCTTGCGCCAGGTGATCAAGGCATCTCCCAATGCTCTGATCCTCAAGGGTCCGGTGGGAGAGACTCTCACCGGTATGTTCGAGGTCTCGATGGGTACCGAGTTGGGAATCACCGTCACCGAGGTGACCGTCAACAAGAACCAGGCCGATCTGCATCAGATCGTCGAGTTGGTGGAGGGTGAGAAGTACCAGATCCACCTCACTGCACCGCCAGCGCTAGTCGCCGGCATGACCCGGGATATTGTCACTGTGGAGGTGGTTTGTAGTGACGGAGAAATCCGCACCACCACCGTTCCCCTGACCCTCGACCACCAGTCACCGATCACCATCGTTCCCCGCGGCAACATCGTGTTCCAGCGCAAGGATACCGACCGACTCTCGGCACCCGTATACGATTCGCGTGCCGCAGTGGTGAAGAAAGACATCCAGGTCTTTGCCACCGCTCCCGGAACCCGGTTCAATATCACCAGCATCTCCATCGAGGATGTGCCGGAGGGCGTGTTCGGTGTCACCCAGCGGGTGATTCGCGAATCGGAGCGTTACGTGATCTCGGTCGAGGTATTGCAGAGCCGACCAGAGCGGTCGATTCGAGGCACCTTGCGGATCCAAACCGATCTCGAGGGGATGCCAGAGGTCACCGCACGTCTGTATGCACAGTTTGCAGCCACTCCCGCTCGTGGTGGCGCGACCCCACGGCCCACTCCAAAGAGCAAGCCTGCCCCCTCGGCCAAGCCGTCTCCCTCGGCCAAGCCGTGGCCCGAATTGAAGACGGGGCCGCCTCAGGCGGGCGTCCAGAAACCTGTGCCGCAGAAGCCTGTGCTGCAGAAGCCTGTGCCGCAGAAGCCTGTGC
>JAPKAM010000074.1 GCA_028825265.1 Planctomycetota bacterium | reverse complement strand
GGGTTCGACTGTTCTCTCGCATCAACAGGGCAATGGTCTTTCCATCGGGTGATCGGATGAATCCAGGTTCACAAAGGTGAACATCTGGACGATGAGCGATGGAAACCGGCTCGGACCAGGTCAAACCCCCGTCATCAGAAATGGTCTGATACACATCGAAGCGGGAAGGCCCTCTCTTCGATCGGAAGAATCGACCATCATCATGAAACCAGGATGCGTAACGGCCATCCGACAGTCTTGCGAGAGCCCCCATGACCACGATGCCACCCCACTGACCCGCATCCTTCAACGGGCTCCAGGAGTGGCCATCATCTTCGCTGACGGCTAAGCGCGCCGGGTACAGGCCTGACCACACGATCAATCTCTTCTTGCCATCCCCATCCACGACTCGATGAATTGTCGGGACTTCCTTGGAGGTGGCCCAGTTCTCTGGCGTCGGGAGACGTTCGCTCCAAGTTTTGCCGCCATCGATGCTCTTCTTGTAGACGATGGGGCCTCGTCCATGCCCCTTCGGATAGACGCACAGAATGGTCTTGTCATCCTCGAGCAACACTGCCGTGGGATGCCCCAGATACTGTCCTGACTGGCGATCTACCGTGGTCAGGCCCTGATGGTCATCCGTCAGATCAACGATGGGAATCGTATAACCCGCAGGCAATGACTTCTGCTTCTCTGCTGGCGCTTGACCAAAGCTCAACGACAGAGACCCCGCCGAAGCCAAGGTGAAGATCAATGATAAGGAGAGGGTCTTGAATTTCATCCGCTGCTCTTTCCCGTGGTCAGGACCGACCGTGAAGCACCGTAGATCACGGCCAGTACGATTCCGATGATGATGGCTGTTTGCCCTGCTGGAGTGGTACCGGCGCCACTGGAAACCAGTCCGAAGCCATGACTCAATGCGCCGCCTAGCAGGATGCCGGCGACCGCCATCGCGGCATCTCCGTTACCCTCACCGGTCATTACCAGTTGCCGTACAGGACAACCGCCAGCCAGGCATCCGCAAAGCCCGACCAAGGCCATAGCCAGGATCGACCAGAGATGATCTTGATGAGCAGCAGGCTGCCCTTCGAGTCCCGGAATCGACTTCTGAGTGGTCAGTACCACCAATCCAAATCCGATCATCAGCGCCACTGTGGCCAGCAACATTCTCCGATCTTTTTGGAAAACCTGACGTCCGGCAGTGACCGCACAGAAGCGAGTCGCAGAGAGGATGGCTCCCGCCACCAGGGCAATTCCAAGGGAGTACATCCAGGGCGCATGTGCTGGGCCTGTTTCAGTATCCGCAGCAGGTCCCTGCAGGACTCCCCCCTGAAACCAGAGGATTCCAGCCAGCAGTAAGAGGCCTGGAACGAGCAACCCCACCGGCGCCGGTACAGGCTCGGTCTTTCCGACATTGTAGCCGCGCTTCTCGAACCACAATCCGACTCCGACCCCGGCGATGAACCCCGGAAGCGCAATCCAGGCGGTCAGGTCGAGACCTCCGAGACGCTGCAGCATGCGAAAGGGGCAGCCGAGAAATACCAGACTGCCGATTCCCATCCAGATTCCAAAGAAGAAGCGTGTTGCGGCATGACTTCCCGATCTCGCTTGCCAGCGACGACGGATCATCATCCAGAGCATGGCTCCGAACACGACACCCAGAAGTTCAGGCCTCAAATAACTGGGTGGACTGGAATCCCCCATGAGGTGAAGGGCCGCGGCTCCATCGCGCAGGAAACAAGCTCCGCAGATTCCCATGTTTCCTGGATTCCCAAGGTAGATCAGGGTTCCACATCCAAGTCCCACAAGCAGCATTCCCAGGATTCCCATCCTGGTGCCTCTCCCCGTTGGATCATCTTTCGGATCAGTTCTGAGCAATCTATCCCTCTCTCTCAAGAGTCAAAGAAGACCGAGTCGCAAGGGTCGTGACCACTGACCATAGATGTGGCTAGCGGCCAAAGATCACTTCGGTCACCAACAGCAAGGTCACGTCGCTACCCTCCACTGATTTGTCTGGCCAGAATACCCTCGGAGCCAGCTCCCCGAATAGCCAGTCTTTGTACAATCTTCGCCGAATTCCGATGCCCAATCCCACTCCCGTTCTGGCGGGTTCATTGCCGAGGACCCCGGTCATATCGCCCTTGATTCTCAGGACGGTTCTCTCATCGATCGGGATGAAGTAGCTCGTGGTCATGATCGCTTCGAATTGCTGCGCTTCGAACCAAATTCCCTCCAATCCAAATCGAATCATCCGCTCCTCGACCGCACGTTCGAAACGCACTTGAGAGCGTTCTCCGAAGCCACTTTCTTCTCTATGCTCGAGACTCTGAATCAAGCGAACGCTCCACAGGTTGTCCAGGTCATGATCCTCTTGCCAGCGCAATCGGACTCTCGTTTTCGGATCTTTTGACAGTTTCAATCCACCATCGAGTGAAAGTCTTCCCCGTTGATTGGAGAAGAGAGCGGCTCGTAGACCCGAGACATCCTCGGCCCCCCTCAATCCATCTGTATTGTCAGACGGGTCGCCCAGTAGATCCTCGAAGTCAGTAAGTGCATCATCCCTGAACGACTCGAGGAAAAATCCAAGCCGCTGACGAGTTCTTGGAAGTACCGCATGACCTTTCACTCTTACTCCGAAGTTGAGATCTCCACCTTCTTCGAACTGTATTTCAGAGCGAACTCTGTAGCGTGTGAGTCCCGCTTGTTCTTCAAGCCTCGGATCGCCAAAAAAGTCATCGAGACGATCGCTCAGATCGAGGATCCTATCGCCGAAATCACGGTGCATCATTTCGAGACGCCTCGGCATCTTGAGCGGTTCCCCTGCGTCTTCATCCGCCGTAGAACCCTCGGCCTGGATCGGGTCCAACGACTTTTGAGGTGCTAGATCTTCAGCGGGTGGGACCTGAATAATAGTCTGTTGACTCGCCAGGCTAGCCGGCGTGATCGGCCCGACTGGAAGGGGAAGGTTCAGTAGCAGGAGCCACCATAGGGTTCGGAATTGACTGGGCAGAAAAGGTCCCCTCTGATCGGCGAATCTCTCACCGATTTTGGCCCCCGAATGGTAATCCAATGCCCATAATCCTCCAACCCCTGACCGGGTGTAGTTTGATCTGCAGTGGAGCCATCACGCGGCATCGCGCTCTGCTGAGTCACAGTTTGATGGAGCACATCTGATGGAGCACATCTGATGGAGCACAGTCTGATGGAGCACAGTCTGAGGCTCAGTTCTTCCAAAGGCTTAGATGCACGGTGGTTGAAACAGGCACTCCAGCGGGTCCAGCGTCGGATCGGCTCCGCATCCGGGGTAAGGCGCAGGGGGTTCGAACCCACTACTGAACAGGTACATCAACAGGTAGATCGGGTCGGAGATGTCACTGGCACCATCATCATTGGAGTCGAGAACATCTGGACATGAACAGGTGGCAGTGCAACCAAACAGCAATCCCAGTTGCATGACCACATCTCCGATGTCGATCGTCCCATCCCAGTTCGCATCACCGCGGATGAACTCCGGAGGTGGCAACCCCTCCTGCTCGTAGATGATGACCACATCGGCAAGTTCGTCGATGAGAGTCAGATCGAGATCCTGATCGTTGTCTATATCCATCATGACGGCACAACTGGCGGCAATCGGAGCAAGGATCTCCTGGAAAAATGTAAAGTTCCCATCGCCGTCATTGAGATAGATGAACCAGTCACCCAGGTAACTGGAGATCACCCAGTCGAGGTCTCCATCTCCATCGAGGTCGCCCACATCGGTGGAGAGGGGAAAGTTATCTGCCGGATAGGGGATGGCGGGAGTGATGGTCCCGTCGCCGTTGCCGAAATTGGTGGTGCCATTGTCCTGACTGGCGTTGACGCTGGTCACATCGAGGTGCCCATCTCCATTGAGATCGCCCAGTGCCAGCATCCAGGTGCCACCCGCTGCAGGTCGGCTCCCCGATTCGGTGAAAGTACCGTCCCCATTGTTGAGGTTCACGACGATCTCACCACTGTTGATCATACCGATCACCAGATCGAGCAGGCCATCACCATTCATGTCCCCGGTGGCCAGCGATCTTTCTCCCGAGCCCCCCCCCTCGAAGTATGTAGGTGCGCCGAAGACCCCGGTGCCATTGTTGAGCAGAATCGATAAGTTACCGGTGCCGTAGTTGGTGTTGACCACGTCCTGGTCGCCATCACCATCGACATCGAGCACTGCGACTCCCCGAGGAGCAATCCCTACATTGATCTGCTGCTGTGGAGCGAAGGTTCCATCTCCATTGCCGAGCAGTACCGAGACGGTATCGGCAGCGATGTTGCAAACCACGATGTCCACGAATCCGTCGCGATTAAAATCTGCGGGCTCATTTGGGCTCGCTTGCAGGTTGACGGAACTCGTAGGGTTGACCATCGGGCTGAACTGGCCGCTGTCATTTCCAAGATTGAGGTAGCATCTGACATCTGCTGTGTCTTCGTTGATGACGGAGATATCGAGATGCCCATCGTTGTTCAGATCGGATCCGAGTCCCCCGTAACTACGAGTGGACTGCGAGGGGGTCGTCCGAGTGGACCAGTTGGCTGTCTGATTCAGTTGCAAGGAGGCGGGCGCAGATTTTGTCCAGAACAGGAAACTGTATCCCCCCTGCTGGATCGATGCACCGCTGACTGCGGTGATCTGTTCGGAGAGGATCACCATCACCTGCTCACCGGCAGAAAATGGATTGTCTGGCGTGAGTTGAATAGTGGATCCCCCCCCGCTGACTTCCAACACTCCCTCTGCAGGACCACTCCAGCGGCCGATCGCCCAGCATGAACCAGAGGTGACGGAGGCGGGGTCGATCGGTTCCAAGAAATTGATGTGGATGCTGGTGGCGACCGAAGCGGTCAATTGGTTGCTCGTCGGGAAAATACTCTCGACCGTGAGAGCCCCCTGCTGAGCCTCAGCCGAGTTGAATGACGTCGCGACAATGGACAGCACCGCAATCGCCAGGACTTGAACTGATCTGAATCTAAAGTGAAACATCTGGACTCCTTCTCCTCGCAACTCGACGTTGCGGATTCATCCCTCCATCATACAGGCAATAATTACGACATCTAATCACTCATCGTACCTCGAACGCACTCCACTGGAAAAATTCACTGGCGATGGCGACCTTCTGCGACCGCCTCTGCTCACTGAAAGGGGTCGATCGACTACTGGTCTAGGTGCCCAGCATCGCTATCCCCCATCTCGACATCTCGGCCGGGAAAATACTCCCTCCAGCGCTCATCGACGATGCGCGCGGTTTCCGGGTCACAGAATAACTCATCGGGATATCCACTCTTCATTCTCGCATCGATGGCGATGGGAGGATGATGAGCCAGGTGATTCCTAACCACCTGCCTGTCCCTGGAATAGATGTCGGCGGCCGGCTCAAAACGGGTGAAGGTGTTCCACAGGAAGCGTGCCTCGGAACGGGTCGCTGCCACAGCGTCATCCACCAGGACCATCAACGGCCAATTCTCAAGGCTCTCTTCAGCGAGACAGCGCTGTGCAGCGTCGGGTTGATCCTCATGGGATGGGCCCTCCACCACCAGGCACCCTGGACAGAACACCTCTGCACGAGTGAATCCATCGGGGAGATGGCCCACAAACTCTCGTGGCAAATCTCGAATCGGATCCCCCAGCCCGAGCAAGAAACCCTTGGACCCTTCATTCACCGATGGCCCGGCGTAGTCGAGGGTGTCCATGCTGGTGCATGCAATGATGTGAAGATCCGTCCTGAAATCGGCCCGTGCCAGGATGTGCTCCAGCGTTGCACGGAAATCTTTCAGATCGACGGATCCATCGGTCAGCAGCAAGAATTTAGTCAGAGAGAGTTGGCCTTCTCCCAGGATACGGAATGCAGAGACCATCGCTTCCCGCGGGTAACGATCGGTCACGATGGCCGCACCCAGCGAATGATATCCCGTCTCGCCATAGGACCAGAGATCTCGAACCGTAGGCATCACCAGCGGAAACAGTGGTGACAGAAGTTCTTGAAGGAAATCTCCCAGAAAGAAGTCTTCCTGACGTGGCTTTCCCACCACTGTCGCAGGGTAAACGGCCCCCCGACGATGGGCGATCCCGTTGACCTTCATCACCGGGTAGTCATGTTTCAAGGAGTAGTAGCCGTAGTGATCTCCGAAGGGACCTTCCGGCCAGCGCTGACCCGGTAAGGCGGTTCCGTGAATGGCGAACTCGCACTCGGAGATGAATGGGAGTGGCTTTCCTGGCACCTCCGACAGCCGTAGTGGAGCTCCCTGGAGCAAGGACGCCAGCATCAGCTCGCCAATATTCTCCGGCAGCGGCGCCACGGCACTGGCGATCAATGCCGGCGGCCCACCGAGGAAGCAGGTCACAGGGAACGGCTTCTGCAGTCGCTCCGCTTCCATCAGGTGGTATCCCGACCCCTTGTGAATCTGAAAATGGAGTCCCAGATGACTCGAATCATGTCTCTGCATCCGGTACATGCCGAGATTATGGCGTCCATCGACCGGATGCTCGGTGTAGATCAGCGGCAAGGTGATGAATGGACCGCCATCCTCGGACCAACTGGTGATGATGGGCAGATCGTTCAGTTCCAGATGAGGATCCTGAACCTCCAGGACCGCACCACCCGATCTTCTCTTCATTCCAACTTTGAGCAAAGTGCCAGCGACATCTCGGGCTCCCCAGAGTTTGCCGAGAGTGGGCGGCATCATCGTCTCTGCGAGGTGTACCAGTCGACGAAGGAATTTTTGACCATGATCTCCAAATCCCATCTCGACCCTGCGCTGGGTTCCGAACAGATTGGTGACCAGTGGAAATTGAGAACCGATTGGATTCCGGAACAAGATGGCAGGACCGCCACCCGCGATGACTCTTCGATGGATTTCTGCAACCTCGAGGCGTGGATCGACCGGAGCCTCGATTTCCACCAGATCTCCCGATCGGCGTAGCTGGTCGAGAAAACTGCCTAGATTGCGATGCATCAAATCCTCCTGGCCACATGCCGGCCTGGCGTCGATGCTGCGTTCTACTCGGTCCCGTGTCCAGTGCTTCAGATCGCATCCCGAGCCTGAAAGGGAACCCCCTCGATGCTCTTCAATTGGACCTGTGTACCCTCGACCACCTCGATCTCGATCCTGCATTGGTCGAGCAGGTCTCCTTGAAATCGCTCCTCCATCGCCGAAGCGATCGCCTTGGGATCGATGGCACTGTCGGCTCCAATTCGCATTTCGATGCAGGTGATGCGGATCAGACCTGCCAATAAAGCCTGGATGCGGGCCGATTCAAGGATGCGGGCGAGCAACGGCACAGGTCTGGGTCCTTCCATTTCGAGCTTCGACTCCCGGCTGTCGCAGATGCCGAGGTCAGATGACTCTCTTCGGAATGAACCCCCACATGAGTGAAGTGATTTTTCAGATTGACCACTTGGTGCCGGGTAGAACCTCAATTTTGGACCGCCCACGACGGATCCGATCAAAACTTATCCGGCCCCCAGAGCCAGCGCGATCCAGCTGCGCACTCCGACCGGCATCGCCTCATCATCGACCTGGAAACGCGGGTGATGACAGAAATGAACGATTCCCTTCTGCGAATCTCGATTTCCCAGAAACATGAAGGCGGCCGGGATTTTTTCGCCGTAATAGGCGAAGTCTTCTCCACCCAGACACGGTTCTCCCTCGTCGGAGAGTGGCACCTCAGCAGAGACCGATCGCCTCACCTCTTCACACGCATCTGGATCATTGAAGGTGACCGGATAGCCCTCGGTGATTTCCACCTGAGCGGAACACTGGTGGGCGATCGCCACCGCCTCGGCAATCTCGACCAGCCTTCGTCGAGCGATCTCCCCCACTTCCTTCTCGAAGGATCGAATGGTGCCTCTCAACTCGATGGTCTCCGGGATGACATTGTCTGCGCTGCCGCCGTGGAACTGCGTGAAGGTCAAAACACAGGAACGAATCGGATCGATATTACGCGACACGACCTGCTGGGCGGAATTGACAATTTGACTGCCACAGACCACTGGATCTGCACAGGCGTAGGGAGCCGCCGCATGCCCTCCCACTCCCTTGACCAAGATGCGAAATGTATCGGGTTGAGCCATCGTCGGTCCATCGATGATGGCCACCTTGCCGGTATCGAATAATGGCCAGACATGCATGCCAAAGATCCGATCCACTCCTTCGAGACATCCATCTGCAATCATCGCTGGCGCTCCGCCAGGGAGTGCCTCCTCGTTCGGCTGGAAGATGAACCGGACCGAACAGGGCAGACGATCGCGAATTCCTGAGAGCGCCTGGGCCGCGCCGACCAGCATTGCTGAATGGGCATCATGACCGCACATATGAGCCGCACCTGGGATCGTGCTCCGGTGCGCCAATTGTGAATCCTCATCCATCGGGAGCGCATCCATGTCGGCTCGAAATGCAATGCACCGATTCGAACCGGGGACCACGATGTCTCCCACCACTCCGGTCTGACCGACCTGCTCACGCGTCTCGATTCCCGCGGCTCGTAATTGATCGGCGACCAGTGCAGCGGTTCTGACGGTATCGAAGCCAATCTCCGGGTGAGCGTGAATATCGCGCTGTAGCGTGATCACCTGCTCCATCACGCCGTTGGTGAGTTTCTGAACATCCAGATCCTTGATGGTGGCCATCGGTCCTCCTGATTCCTCATCGATCCCGATCTGCCCGATCCGGATCTCCTCGATGCTCGATTCTGGACCATCGAGGCTCCTCGTGGAAGGCGGTCAAGTTGCCGACATCGTGAGGTTCGGCTACCATCAAACCCGGAAGGGATGGATCCCTTCCCAAACTGGAGGACCTGATGGCCGAAAAGTTGACGAGCCAGAGTGACGATTACCCACGTTGGTACCAGGAAGTGGTACTGCGAGCAGATCTTGCCGAAAATGCCCCGGTTCGTGGCTCGATGATCATCAAGCCGTACGGCTACGGCTTGTGGGAACGAATGCAGTCGATCCTCGACGGTATGTTCAAGGAGACCGGACACGTCAACGCCTACTTCCCGCTGTTAATTCCTGAATCCTTCCTTAAGAAGGAAGCCGAGCATATCGAGGGCTTTGCTCCCGAACTTGCGGTGGTCACCCATGCCGGTGGAAAGAAGTTGGAAGAACCCTACGTGATCCGCCCCACCTCGGAGACGATCATCTGGAACGCCTATCGCAACTGGATCCAGTCTTACCGGGATCTTCCACTTTTGATCAACCAGTGGGCCAACGTGATGCGCTGGGAGATGCGTCCGAGACTTTTCCTCCGCACCACCGAGTTCCTCTGGCAGGAGGGGCACACCGCTCACGCCACCCCGGAAGAGTCCCATGAGGAAACGATCCGGATGCTCGGGATCTATGCCAAATTCGCCGAGGAGTACATGGCGATGCCGGTGGTTCAGGGCATCAAGACCGATCGCGAAAAGTTTGCCGGCGCCGTGAAGACCTATTCCATCGAAGCGATGATGGGAGACGGCAAGGCACTGCAAGCCGGTACCAGTCATGATCTCGGTCAGAACTTCGCTCGCGCATTCGACGTCAAGTTCCAGACTTCCGAGGGGAAAGAGGAATATGTCTGGGCCACTTCCTGGGGAGTCTCCACCCGCCTGATCGGAGCCCTGGTGATGGCCCACGGAGATGATCAAGGACTGGTGCTTCCACCGCGGCTGGCTCCGATCCAGACCGTCATCGTTCCGATCTACAAGGGAGATGATCAACGGATTCCCGTTCTAGAGGCTTGTACCCGCATGGAAAAAGCCCTCAAGGATGCCGGAGCCAGAACTCACCTCGACGACAGGAGCCAGTATCGTCCCGGTTACAAGTTCCACGAATGGGAACTCAAGGGCGTCCCGGTGCGTATCGAGGTCGGTCCACGCGACCTGGCCAAGGGCGAGGTCGTGCTGGCATTCCGCCACAGCGGAGAGAAGAAAACGTTGCCCATCGATGCGGTCGCTACCGAGGTGATGAATGTGCTGGAAGAAGCTCAGAAAGGCCTGTTCAACAAGGCACTGGCCGCCCGTGAAGCCAATACCCACACCATTGATAGTTACGATCAGTTCAAGGAGCAGATCGATGGAGGAGGGTTCTTCCTGTGCCACTGGGACGGCACCACCGAAACCGAGGAGCGGATTCAGAAGGAAACAAAGGCGACGATACGCAATCTTCCCCTCGATGCTCCGGATGATCCTGGCCAGTGCATGGTGACTGGAAAACCGAGCGCCCATCGAGTGCTCATCTCCAAGGCGTATTGATGATCTGGCCTCTCCTCACGCTGGTTCTGCTCACTCCTCTGACCGTAGAGGACGCTGCTGCCAGTTACACCATCTCCCTCGACGACGCCGCGCAACACAGGGTCACAATCGAAGCGGTCTATCCGGCTCCGGAGGCCACAACTCTGGAACTGTGGATGCCGGTCTGGACCCCCGGTTCTTACAAGATCCGTGATTACTCGCGGCACATCGAAGACTTACATGCTTTCGATGCCGCCGGCGAAGCACTGACGATCCACAGACCGAGCAAGAATCGTTGGATCGTAGAAACGCAAGGCACCGGAGATGTCACGGTCCGCTACCGTCTCTACTGCCGGATCCTGTCGGTGAGAACCAACTTCATCGAAGCCGGTTCCGGTTTCCTCAATGGAGCGGCGACCTTCCTGCTTCCGCGAGGAAAAAACGGCCCCTTCGACATCTCCTTCGATCTGGCCTCGCAGATGAAGCAGGTCGTGACCTCCTTGCCCGAAACCACTCCCGATCACTGGCGTGCGCGGGATATCGATCACCTGTGCGATTCCCCCATCTTGCTGGGCAATCCGGAGATTCGCGATTTCGTGGTCGATTCGGTGCCCCACTCCCTGGTCAATCTTGGTGGAGAAGATCTCTGGGACAGCGATGCCTGCGCCGAAGATGTGCAGAAGATCTGCGAGGAACTGGTTCGATTCTGGGGACAGATCCCCTATTCCAGTTACCAGTATCTCAATGTCATCGCCGAGGGTGGTGGTGGTCTCGAGCACAAGGATTGCGCCCTGATGCTCGCGGGGCGCTGGACCTGGGGAGACGAGGATCGGCGCAAGGGATGGTATGGCCTGATCAGCCACGAACAATTTCACGCCTGGAATGGCAAACGACTTCGCCCTGAAGCTCTTGGACCCTTCGAGTACGAGCAAGAGGTTTTCACACCCGATCTCTGGTTTGTCGAGGGTTTCACCAGCTACTACGATGAACTGATCATCGCTCGTGCGGGGCTGATCGATCAGAAGCATTACCTCGAAGGTCTGGGTAAGCAGATCAAGGATATCCAGAAGACACCCGGAAGGCTGGTGCTTCCGCTGTCACGAGCCAGCACCGACGCCTGGATCCGCTACTACCAGCGTGATGAAAACTCAGTCAATAGCCAGATCTCTTACTACACCAAGGGAGCGATGGTGGCCTGGCTTCTCGATGCCCGGATCCGAACCGCCACCCACCACAAGTTCACCCTCGATGATGGAATGCGACTCGCCTTCAAACGATACTCCGGCGAAGTCGGTTACAGCCACGATCAGTTGAGGGAGGTCTTCGAAGAGGTGGCGGGCACGGATCTCTCCGATTGGTTCCAACGATTCATCGACGGCACCGATGAACTGGAATATGAAGAAGCATTGGAGACCTTCGGTCTTCGTTTCGAGCCCGACAGTCTCGAACAACCCAAGGAACCTCCAAAAGGATGGCTCGGGATCGAAGCCGGAGAATCCGGGGGGCGCTGGTCGGTCACTCGCGTCCGCAGAGGAACTCCCGCTTACTTGGCAGGGCTCAATCCCGGAGACGAACTGATCGGACTCGACCAGTTCCGTCTGAGTGCCTCCACCTGGAAACAGATCTGTCGCCAGTATCCTCCCGCAAGCGAGGCGACCTTGCTGGTGTCACGCCGTGGTGCACTCGTTTCCCTGACGGTCCTGTTCGGCGAAGACCCCGGAGACCAGTGGAAGATTCAGCCCGATCCAGAAGCCAGCGAAGAACAGGTCGCTCGGCGCGTCCAATGGCTCGGACAAGCGGGCGAGAAAGCCCAGGAGAGCCCGTCTGAAAAAGCGCCTGAGAGCCCCAAGGAAGCCAATAAGGAGTCTTCAGGCCGCTAACTCGTGGATTTGGCTGCGGCCGGAGATGGGCAATATCGGATTCTCATCCTATCCTCAAGATGGAAGGGAACCCGAACTCGCTTTCGTCCGTTCCCCCATCAAGTTCCAGGAGGCCAAGTGACCACATTTATCGCCAATGATTCGCAACGTCGTGAGTTCGTAAAACTCCCGACTGAGATTCCGGTGCGCTACAAGTTCCTCTCCAAGGAGGTCGAGATCTCCGAAGAAGCCGTCTTCGAGGGATCGACCTCGCAGATCGGCGGAGGAGGTTTGATGCTCCACGGCAAGATACCCAGTTACAACTGGATCCCAGCGCTGCTCATGGGCAAGATCCACCTGGGAGTGAACCTGTTGCTACCTTCGCTCGATCATGCGATCAAGGGGTTGTGCCAAGTGGCATGGATCGAGGAGATCCCGGAAAACCGCGACCGATGCACCATCGGCCTCCGATTCACTGATATCGAGAAGGAAGATCAGGACCAGGTGATGAAGTACCTGATCCGCTCACAAGTACGCCGCTGATCCGAGATGTGCGGCGATCCTTGGAAGGTGCCGTACCATTCTGTCGATGGGGACGATGATCATCGCTGTGATCCTGTGGCTCGCCGTCGGCGAGTTCTCTCCCCCTGTTCCCGATTGGGCGACGGACTGGTTTCCACCCGACAATTTCCTCATCCCCTTGCTGGTACTGGTCCTGACTCCAGTGCTGGTGCTGATGGTTTATCTCCTGCTTGGGAAACTATGGCAGGCCGCCCGCAGCGACCAACATCTCTCCCACGCACACCTGCGCTACTGGCTCCGAATTCAATCCCTTGCTTTGCTGCTGACATGGCTCGCACTGCTGTGGCTGGCAAACTGGGGGGATCGTGCGGAAGCGCTGCTGCCGGTGAACTGGATCGCGGCGGCGGCAGCCATCACCATCTTGCCGCTACTGCTGGCCTCCGGTCTCTGCGCTCTGTTGCGATGCTGGTATACATTTCTCCGATCTCCCTTCCGATCGACCGACCGACCTGCGGCACTGTTGAGGGCCTCGTTCATCGACGAGATCCGGCCCAACCTGCTACTGATGATCCCAATGATTGCGATTCACGGTGTCAGTGACTGGCTGCGAGTCAATCCAGATCATGACCTGTGGCTGCAGGCGAAGTTACCGGTGCCCGTCGAGATGCTGTTGATGGGCATTTTCATCCTGGTGCTACCGTCCCTCGTGACCTGGACCCTGAATGCCCGCCCCATGCCTCCGGGAGCCATGCGCGACCGCTTGTTGCAACTGGCTCGGAAGTCGGGAGTGGCGCTTCGTCAGCCCTACATCTGGAGGACCGGTTCTCAGCCGATGGCCACGGCGATGGTGGTCGGGTTGTTTTCTTTTCAGCGAAGATTCTACATCACCGATTATTTTCTTCAGGTGATGACTGCAGATGAAGTCGATGCCGCGTTCGCCCATGAATTCGCCCATGCACGTCACTATCACATCGGATTGCTGCTCGGGACCGCCATCAGTTTTCTGCTGCTCCTGGTCTTTGCAGTGGAATCCTCAAACATTCTCGCTCCAGCCGCTGTCGGCACCCTGGTCGCGATCACTTTCTATATCTTTTTCGGGCGGGTCAGCAGGCACATGGAACACCATGCTGACATCGTCAGTGATGAGTTGACGGAGAACCCTGGCGCCATCGGTCAGACTCTATCCAGCTTGATCCGGATCACCTCGATCAATCCAGATCGACGTGGCTGGCGACACCCCGCGCCTCAACGAAGGATCGAAGTGGTGAAGCGGTATCAAGAAGACCCGGAGTTCAAGCAGCGATTTCAACATCATCACACCCGGCTGGTGTGCCTCGTGGGGCTCCTGTGCGTCCTCGTGAGTGCGATGCTTCTCTTCCAGCAAGTTCCCACTTCCCCCAGTACCGTCGGGAAGATTCACTTCTCCAGAGCCCACTCCCACATCATTGCTGCACGGATTCATCGAGATGGTTCCCCTTCGAATCTGCAACGTCAGGATGAACTACTGAAAGGGGCTGAGAACTGGTTTCAGCGAGGGATCGAGGAGGTGCTGGCTGCAGATTCTCGACATCCGAGCCTGGCAAACGCCTATCGATCTCTCGCGGCGATCTACCAGTCGCAGGGGCGCTTCGAGGAAGCCGCCTCGTACAGGGCCCTGTACGAATCGACGAGAGTTTGGTGACCGCTGCCGTTGAAACGC
>JAPKAM010000073.1 GCA_028825265.1 Planctomycetota bacterium | reverse complement strand
CGTCTTCTTCTTGGCCGTCTTCTTCTTGGCCGTCTTCTTCTTGGCCGTCTTTTTCGCCGGCTTACGTTTCGCGGTCTTCTTCGCCGCCTTCTTCTTTGCCATGTCGAACTCCTATCGGGGACATCGCCCCAAAACCCTGATGCTCACGCCCCCCTCCGAGGGGGCGACCGTTGAAGAAAACTGGAGCAACCGTTGCTCTTTCTCTTCATCGGTACGAACTCGTGGAAAGTATGTGTGGGGAATCTGTGCCGATGCAAGCACCATTTTGAGTGCGTCCAACGTCAGAGCGGCCAACATCGATGTCATCGATGCCATAAATTTCATCGAGAAAGAGAGATCGTGATCCACTTTCATCGAAGAAGCCCTGGCCATGAGGAGCGCATTCGAGATGCACTCGCTCTTGCTGAACCCTGTAGTGATGCATCCGCTAGAGATGCAGAGAGTGGGTTGAGTCAACCCTTCCCCCAGTGTCGTCTTACCTGCAGAAGAGAACACGTCGAGACGACGCAAGCGTATTCCCCTGGTCCGCTGGTCCGCGGGTCCGCTGTGAAGATGATCGAGTTCATGTTTGGCAGATTTAGACTGCCCCGACGATGACTCAAGCATGCATTCGCACGGTAGAAAGCACCTCCCGTTCCCCTCGGGATTCACGGCGCTCTCCGTCAACCGCGTTATCCTACATAAATCAGAACTGTCTTCCATCTACTTTTTTTTTGTAGCTCGCCCCCGAGTCGTGCTCGCCAGGTGAATTGGAATGGGGGCATTCACCGCTTCGCGGTGAATGCCCCCACAAGTGCTGAACAACCGTCTCTATGGCGTTTTATCGAGAAGCGACCGGACTTCCGAGTGAAGCAACGATCGATGAAATCATGTCATCCGTATGCGAGTCGGTGAGCATCGGACTGTAGATGGAGATCAACAAGGTCCCCTCCTGGGATGGAACCAGTGCATGAATGCAACTCTTCTGGCCATCGGGGGATGAACTTTCCTGGGTAAACGAAGGACGCAAGGGAGCCAACATCGCTGCGCGTCCCGACGACTTGCGTTCGAAGCCAGCCGCTTCCAATCGATCGCCGAGAGAGTTCGCAGCCGCTTCTGGAATCAGTTCCACATCGGGGTCACCGAGATATCGATCGAGGGCAATCATCACTGCGCCCTGTTCCCACGAAATACGTGCCGCACCCGATACGCTGATGAACTTCCACGGCTCGGGAAGGTCTACGAAAAGATTCAGACCGACCAACTCTTCCCTGTGGAAGACTGGAGGGGGGGCCTCCTCCGACACCAGTTCGACAGCCACTGAGTGACCCAGAGTGTCTGAACTGTTGTTGTGGTCCACTGATTCGACCGGCTCCAGCACCTCGAAGGAACTATCCGAAGCGGTCTCCTGGTCGCCAGAGTCCGCCTCCGCTGTGGGCAACAGATCTGCGAGTTCAGGAAGTTGGATGTGGGTGTTCACTTCATGACTCACCTGGGGTTCCCGTGCCGCAAATCTCCGGGCCAGGTATTCCTGCTCGGATGATTCAAGAACCACTTCCGAGATGAAACGACGGTAGATGGTAGCCCGACCATTGGACCAGGTCAGGATCACCTTTTCCGCATCACTCGCAATGACCTTACCGTTGACCACATGACCATTTTTTAGAAATACTGTTCCGCCTTCGACGACAACTGCAGGAGCCATCGAAAAGAACAAGGTCAGAATCAGCGTGAGTTGGATCCAATTCTTCATTTTGTCGCTCCAAATCCTACCTGGTGTTGATCGATCACATCGTCAACCCAGTTCTCGAAGGAAACCACTGTCGGTGCCATAGCCGAAGACTCGTGTCTCTGCACGGAACTGCCTGACCAGGGAACATTGATTAGGACCACTAATGCGAACAAGACCGAAGCAGCCACGGCTCCCGGTTTCCAGTACTCGGTGGCGAGATCTTTCCATTGATCGATCAACGCAACCGGATCTCCGTCCAGATCATCCTCGTAGATCCCATCGGAATCTTCGATGAGATTGGTGAGGTCCTCGACGTCTTCAATTTCTGGGAGGTCGTCCTCCAGTTCGGCGGAGATCTCCGGAAGATCGTCCAACTCGTTCAGCTCGCCCAGATCTTCTCCGGGTCTGTGGGAGAGCAGCACTGGAATGTCAGTGTCGCTCTGCAACAAATCATCTTCCTCCAGGAATACGATCACGTCGTCATCGGCGATTCCCGTCAGATCCACTAGATCCGTGTCAGGAACCAGCGGCGCTGACTCCGGATCCCGCTTCGAATCGGCCTGGAAAGAAGCGCTGGATGAAGACTCCTCGGCGAAGGAGCCCTCCTGTGCTGGTTTTAACTGGTCTTCATTCATCGATGATTTCCCTACTTGGTACCTAGGTGGGCCACTCTCCGGGCGAGGAATGGCCTACATTGAAGAGTAGGATGAGATCGCAAATGGCGCCAAACCAGGCTTGAGATGCTTCAGGTGGCCACTATCAGGTCGTCTGAAAGTTCGCCATCCGCGATCACTGGGCCCAGAACAGGAGCCGGTCGAAGTGGTTCACCACAACTTCGGCAAGTTCCCGGCTCCAGATCCACGCTGCCACACTGGCGGCAAAAACGGGTCAACTGTCCCTGAAGATCGAGTAACCAGTGCACCTGCGGACTGGTCAGGGATGCTTGACGTACCAGAACTTCGCCAATCCTGAAGCGAAGTCCGATTCTGCGTAACTTCGCCTGCTCCCGCACCGCAGATTCCAATTGATCGAGGGAGATCCAGCCACGATCGATGGCCAGTCGGCCCAGCGATCCATCTTCAGAACGACGGCGACGACCATCTCCTAGCCGCGTTCTGAGGTGATCTCGAGTCATCTTGAGAACGTGATTAGCCAGCCTGACCGACAACACGCCACTCCGAATCAAGATCTTCAGAAACTCAGATGCCGTGGGATTCCCCTGGCAACAGAGCAAGGTCTCGGCGATGTGATCATCCTTGATCCAACCCCGTTGGCGCAAGATTCGAACTGCGATCATCAGATCTGCCACGTGGCTGGTTTGCGCTGTCATCGGAGGCCCCCTCCAGGTCTTCGATCAAGGCGATGAGGATCGAATCCAGGATCTCGAACCCGGAATCAGTGATCCGGAGCCTATCCCCCTCATGGACAAGCAAACCCCGTTGTGCGAATTGGCGCAAACTGCCGTGGCAGATCTGCTCCAGCGGGTAGCCTCCTTCGCTACGCCAGCGAGCCAGATCGAGCCCCTCCACCAGTCGCAGTTTCAACATGATCGACTCCACTGCCGCGGTGAGCCGATCCGGAGTCTCCTCTTCGACCCGCTCTGGTCGTCCTGGGGATCGGATGTAGGCAGAAACATCGGGTCGATTCTTCCAGCGATCGCCCGCCAGAAAGGAAGCGGCCCCACTCCCGACTCCAAGATAAGTACCTCGTTGCCAGTAATTGAGATTATGGAGCGAAGCACCGCCACGCTTGAACAGATTGGAGACCTCGTAGCGCTGGTAGCCCTGGCGAGACAAGCCTTCGAGGAAAAATCGCGAGGCCTCGATGCACTGCTCCTCCTGAAGGGGATCGATGGCCCCTCGCGACCTCATCCGATGGAGCCATGTTCCTTGCTCGTAACTGAGGTGATAGAGGCTGACATGATCGGGATCGATCTCCTCCACCGCTGCGAGATCGCTGCTCACCGAATTAAGATCCTGGCCGGGCCATCCGACGATCAGATCAAGACTGGTTCTAGGAACACCGACACTGGCCATCATTCGATGAACTTCCATCACTCTCGAAGCGTCATGCCTCCGGCCCAGTAGCGATAACCCCTTTTCGTCGAAAGTCTGTGCTCCGGTGCTGATCCGATCGACTCCGTGAGAGAGTGCCACCTCCAGCTTGCGTTCATCGATGGACTCCGGATTGGCTTCGATCGTCCACTCACGAATCCCACTGCCGAAATTTCTGGCCAGGGCAGCGAGCAAGTCATCCCAGCATTTCGCATCGAGAGCGCTCGGAGTCCCTCCACCGATGAAGATGGTGTTCGGCTTAAAACCGGTCTCTGCGGTCAGCTCAATCTCCCGGATCAGAGCTCGGGAGTATTCCCGGACGATCGGTAATCGCAATGATTCGACGTGGAAATCGCAATAGGTACAGCGGCTGCGACAGAAGGGTACATGGACATAGAGCCCAGGAGAGAGGCTCTCCGGATCATGTTGCAGCGGGTCCGCCATGCCTGTGGAGAGTTCCCGATTGGTGGATTTGGCTTCCATTCTGTATCCTTATTCGAGGTCTTTCCCGGGATCCGATCCTCGGCTCGAGGGTATCTGGCTCCACTGGACCTCCGGCGTTCGTCAGCCGTCCACGACGAATGAGCGGGAGCTATCGAATGAGCAGCCTTCGTGGACATCTTGAGCACTTCGGTCTTCAGGAACTCCTGCAGACCCTTTCCCATAGTGCCCGTACCGGAACACTTCAGATCGAACGCGACAAGGAAAAAGTCTCGATCGTTTTTGAAACAGGTCACATC
Organism: Planctomycetota bacterium; assembly: GCA_028825265.1. Taxonomy (GTDB): domain Bacteria; phylum Planctomycetota; class UBA8108; order UBA1146; family UBA1146; genus QNYK01. The sequence continues at coordinate 9,918 of JAPKAM010000073.1, read as the reverse complement.
ACTCTGGTACGCTCCGGCTCATCCAGCCGGATCCGGCTGCGCAGCATCCTCCTTCGGGGGGGAGTCGTTTCCGAGGAACAACTCCTCAATGCTCGCCAGGATCAGCAACAAACCGGTATGCTGCTGGGAAGGGCCTTGATCGAGCGCGGCATCATCGATGACGCACAACTCTCACAGGCTCTGAGACTCAAACTGGAGGAAGAACTCTTCGACCTGTTTCTGTGGGAAAGTGGCACCTTCGAGTTCTTTCCTGAGTTGCTTCAATCCGCTGCCGAAGATGAGATCCAACAGGTCACACGCATCCAGGTCGATCCGATGTCCATCATCATCGAGGGACTGCGCCAAGCGGATGAATGGAAGTTAATCCGGGATCGAATCAAGGATCTCCGGTGGATCCTGAAGCCTGTCGATGGCACTCACCCACCGGCAGAGTCTCATTCGATGTTCATGTCGATGGATGGTCACCGCAGCATCGATGAACTCCTCTCACTGGCCACCAGCACCAGATTTGATACCTGCTCCATCCTCTATCGATTCATCGAAGAAGGAAAGGTGCGGGAAGCCAGCGCGGGCGAGATGATCGAAGAAGCTCGATCTCGAAAGAATGATCGCCCCGCTTCCTCACTGAGTCTCTACGAGGCGCTCATCGACCGTGCCGGCTCATCGATGGGACACTCCCTTCTCGAGGAAGCCGCCGAGTGTGCCGCTCATCACGATCACGAGGCTCAGGCACGATTCCTGCGTCGAGCAGTGGAGATCCTGAAACTGAATGGTGACGGCCCCGGTGCCTGGATCCGTCTTCAGAGACTGCTGATCCTCGCCCCTGGAACCACCGAAGACCTTCAGGTGGCCTGGGCACTCCGGCAGTACATCCCGACCCGCAGGGTTCACTCGATCCTCGATGATCTGGTCAGATCCCTCCGCAGGACCGGAGAACATCGCCAGATCGTTTCATTATTGAAAGAAGCAGAATCGATTCGCGGCTCGGATGCCCGGTACTGGCTCCAACTCGGAGAAGAAATGCAGCGCATCAAGGATCCTGCGGCAGAGAAATGCCTCGCACAGGCCATCCGTCTTGCCGACAAGAACTCACCAGAGATTGCACTCCGTGCCGAGCGAATTCTGCGGGAGTTAAACTCTGATCTGGCACTGCACGAGGACGATCTTGAACAGTTACGTCAACGAAGAAATGCCATCGACTCGATCAAGAAAATACGTCACTGGTCACTGATCGGTGCCACAGCATTGTGCTTCATCATTTGCCTGATCCAGGTTTCCTCGGAGTGGCGAGCCAGAGGTTTACTCTCAGCGGCACGATCGATCGAGGCCAGCACCACGGGAATCTCGGGACTGACGAGTGCTGCTCTCGCTTTCGAGAGGGTCGCCAATGAGCACCCGTGGACCTTTGCCGCCTCCGCTGGAGTTGAGGCAAGTGCTCGGCTCACGGAGTCGATCGATCACCGATTGGAATCGGAGAAATCCGCCCGTAGTTACGACCTTCAGAGGGAGAGAGACGCGCGCAAGGAACTCCTTGGCCGGGCTCGGAAATCGATCCAACAGGCGAGAGATCTGCGCAATCAAGGCGATGTCATCGGAGCGAGAGCGTTGCTCGATCAGTTGGACCAGTCCGCGACTCTGGTCCTGAGCGAAATCGAGATCAAGAGCATTCTGATTCCGGTTCAGATCGAGAGCCGCCCCACCGGTGCTCGGGTGCTCGATTCAAATCAGAAGGTCATCGGGAACACACCGATGATCGTGGATCTGACGGCGAATGCAGAATCGGTCTTCTTCATCGAACGATCCGGGTGCAGAACCAAGACCATCCGCCTCTCCGGAGATTCTCCTCCGGTGGTACAGATCTCACTGGTGCGTGGCCCGTTGCGGACATTCACCCTGCCATCACCGGTACAGAATGCGGTACTCGCCGGTGATTTCCTGGTTCTTTCGGGACGTGATGGGCAGGTCAGGGTTGTCGATGTGAATCAACTTCATGTGATCGGCGAGCACATCGTCGGTATCGATGGGCATCCTGCTGCACTGCTGGTGGAAAAGAAGGGCGAGGTTCTTGCGGTCCCCTATTCAGGCAGGGCCGTCATCGTCGAACCGGAAGGCGATCTCCGCGCCCTTGGCCCCACCGCTACGGCCCCTTGGACCGCCGCATGTAGCCTCGATGCAGGTTGGGTTCTTGCGGATGCAGCGGGCCTGGTGGTCCATCTCGATTCAGGTGGAAAAACCATCTGGGAATTTCACTGTGATGCACCCGTCATACTCATGAGTCCGTCGACCAGTGGAGGCTTGTACGTGATCGATCAAACGCGATTACAGCATGAGATCAATGCGAGCGGAAAGCCGACAGGACCTGCGATTCGATTACCTGGAGAAGTGAATCAGTTACTGCCCGATGGGCGTGCCTTACTTCAAGACGGAACCCTCTGGAGTCATCGAACGAAGACCGTTGGACCGGCCCCCTCGACCTCACTGCGTCACCAGGGCTTGATCGATTATTACGGCACAAAGGGAGGTTGGGCTACTGTCACAGGGTCGATCACTGAGGAGCACAAGAGTCCGTACGGAGCCGCCTGCGCACCGCTCTCTGCCGCTGGAGATGGTGCATCGACCTGGGTAGCAGGGGTGGATGGGATCCTCCGCTTACACGACTCCAACGACGAAATAGCCAGAGAAGTAGAATTGGGAGCCGCCGCCGTGAATCTTCAGCGTAGTCGCCAGGGTCGAATCCTGGTTACCCTTGCCGATGGTCGATTGTGTGATGTGGAGGAACTAGAGAAATGATCTCCACTGCATTACTCACCATCTCCATCCTGGCCACCTGTTGCGGTAGTGATCTCATCACCGCAGATGAACTCGCCCTCACCGATGGATCTCTGGCTCACCTTCAGGGTCGAGTGGGAGACCGAATTGGCAATACCATCCACCTCGATGGATGGTCCGCACTGGTCAAGGTTGCGCCACTGGTGAAGATTCCTCGACGCGGACGCAAGGATCGACCGATGCTGCTAGACCTGTGGCTGGTCAAGAATGACCAGGGCTGGTCCATTATCCAGGCAGTGCCTGTCGGATCCTGGGAGCAGAGCCTCGCCCACCATCGATCACGGCTCACCGATGGAGATCTCGATCAGCGCACCTCGATCCTTCGTTTCCTCCTCCGAGAGGCTCCCGATTCCACCCGCCAGAAACTGTGGGTGGAACTGGAATCTCCGGACACCGATGTCAGGGCGTGGATCCACCTGGGTGGTCAATTTCTATCGGGAGAACCCATTCTTGGTCAAACGATAGAGCGGCTTGGATTGCAATCGCTGGCGATCGAGCAACAGTTGTTTCTCGTCGAGGGTCTCTGGCTCTCGAAATCAGACTACTTCCAGCGACAGAACCTAGTCGAAGTGAATGGCAAGGTCACCGATTCTCGTCGTGATTTACTGGCGAGATCCAGTTCGATGAAGTTGGACAAGATTCTCACCAGTTCGAGAACGAACAGCGTCTCCAAGGTCATCCGCTCCGGATCCACCCGCAAATCAGTCCTCGCGATACATGGCAACCCGGGCGAGGTGACATGGGTTCAGTTAGAGGATCATCTGGTCGAGGAGTGGACCTACCATGATCAGGTCGTCCGGCTGATCGATGGGCGTGTCTTCGAGATCGATTCGATCGAATAGCCCACTCGGCAATTCTCTATTGGATTCTCTATTGGATTCACGATTCGACCCACGATTCGACCCACGATTCTTGATCGGAATCATCGATCGTCTTCGTCCGCCTCGTCACCAGCATTGACCGGTAAATCAAGCGGCCGACTTCTGGACTGACCATCTCCATCTGAAGTCTCTTCCCGATCAAAGATCCCTGCTGGAGTGACCTGTGGAACCACTCGGTCTGGCCCCAGCCGTGCACGCGGACGAGTTTCGCCATGATCGCCCTGGCGAGCCGAATGGAACATCAAACCACCACGACCTGAGACCTCGACTCTTTCTCCCTGATGAAGAGGAAGTGGGATGGCATCCCTACGGACGATCTCAACATCTCCCTCGATCACCAGCACCTCGGTGTGGGATGGATTTGACAACCGACGCATCTCGAAAATGGTACCGGTCACCCGGATCAGCACCTCGTCGGTGATCACCGAGTACCCCTGCCCCTTCGGCTCCACCTCGAAGCGCGCAGTGCCCGACTCCAGTACGATGGAATCGTTGGTCAGTGGTTGAAGACGTGCTCCGGCACCAAAAATCACCCTACGGCCTGCAGGATCAGTCAGCGCCACTTCGCCAGCGATACAACTGACCTGCTGTTGGAGTTGGACGCGCAGATCGGCACTACCGGGACGAAGTTCGATCACCTCACCGACCAGTTCGACGCGACTCTCCCCCCCCACCGAGCGAAGGGTCAGAAGGGTATCCAGTTCGACCAACTCGGCAGAGGAAATCCACCACCAGGCCACCAGGCTGATGACCACCAGTAACAGGGCCGTCATCGCCGCCAGTCGAGGAGCGGCCACCTCTGCCGCCCTCGCCACCTCGGCGGGCTCACTCTCCGACAGCAACTGGTCAGGATCGAGGTGCCCGGTCAACAGATGATCGATCTCCTCGACCACATCTTCACAACCGATGTCAAATGCATCCAATCCACTCTGGAACTCTGCATGCCATTTTTGGCAATCGCTGCAACGATCGAGGTGGACCTCCAGCATCTCCGATCGCTCAGAGGTCAACTCTTGATCCTCGGAGAGTGAAATCCAGCGACGAACCAGGTTGCAATCGGGCTGCGAAGTCATCGGTTCTCCTGTCCATCTCAGTCGAGGCGTTTTAATTTTTCCGCCAGAGTTTGTCGGGCTCGAAACAAGCGCGACTCCACACCCTTGGCCGTCATGCCCAGTAAACTGGCAATATCTCGGTACGACCTTCCCTGATCATGCTTGAGCAGTAACACTTCTCGATACTCTGGCGGCAACTCATCGATCAGTTTCCGGATTCGAACCGATCGTTCGCGCTGTACCAGCGCTTCTACAGGACCCGGTGATCGATGGGCGTCGCGTTCTTCATCCAGAGGTGCACTTTCGGGGGCCTTGCGCTTCCGATGCCGTAACAGGTCGAGCGAACTAGTGCGCACGATCTGCATGAACCATGCAGGAAAACGATCGTCTTCTCGCAGCCTGGCGAGCCCTTGCCAAGACTTCAGATACGCATCCTGGACAGCATCCGCGGCCAAGTGGGTCTCCCCCAGAATACCGTATGAGATGCTCGCCGCGGCGTTCTGATGAAGTGAGATCAGCTTCGAAAAGGCCTCTCGATCACCACTTCTGGCATCCGCAACCAACTTGGAGATTACAGGCTTCAATCTCGAATCTCCGCAGTCGATGCACCATCAGGGATGACGACAGAACCGTAAAGATCCCGCGGCATCAACGGTCTCGCTCCTGTCGCTCCAGCACTGAATCGAGGATTCCGATGTAGGAGCGATAGCGCAGGGGGTCGATTCGTTGCTCCGAGACTGCAGCCAGAACCCCACAGCCGGGTTCCTGGCGATGGAGACAGTTGCGAAATCGACACTGATCCACTTCCGAGGCCAGATCAGGCATCCACTGCGCCAGATCGACCGGATCGAGTCCCCACAGTGCCCAGTCCCGGAATCCTGGTGTGTCGATGATGGCCGTCCCAGCCGCGGCCGGGTGCCAGGTCACCGCGGTGGTGGTGTGCTTGCCCTTCTCGTTGTGATCGCTGACGGGAGCAGTCCGAATTTCGATTCCAAGCACCTTCGAGATCAGCGAGGACTTGCCCACTCCACTCGGCCCGGTGAGGACAGTCGCCTTCCCCGCGAGGCTGCTCTCCAATCGATCGAGACCTTCACCGCTCATCGCAGAACAGCGCAGTATCTCGACTCCGATCCGTGGATAGATCGCCAGCCGCTCTTCCATTTCGTCGGATATACCAAGATCGATCTTGTTGAGCACCAAGTAGGCCGGAAGTTGATTGGCGGCAGCGGCCATCAGAAGCCGATCGAGGGCACCGAACTTGAGTCTCGGCTTGGCGACGGAAAAAACGCAGGCGACTTGATCCATGTTTGAAGCGAGAATCAGTTCACGAGCGCGTCCAACATCTCTTCTACGAGAGATCCACACCTTGCGATCCTCAACGGAGATGATGCGACCATCATCGCCGCCATCGGTCAACTCGACTTCAACCCAATCCCCCACTACCACCGGATTTCTGCCCTGCTTGCGAAGCCGACCCGCCAGTTCACAACGGAACTCACGTCCTTCGAACAGGACCATCGCATCTTTACTGGATCGGAAAACGACCTGGCCCCGCATCGACCGCTATACCTTTAGCTCGGTGAGGTGATCCTCCACCGGTGTCGGCAGGCGATCGACCACATCATCGAGATATCGGAGCGTCTGTACTGCCGCTCTCCCGGTAAATCGGTCCGCATCCCAGGGGGGCAAACTGGCCGCCACTTCACCGAGCAGATCATCCTTCTCGATCAGTGATCGAAGAGGGTTTTCCTCTCCTTCCAGCAACGCCTCGCGCGCATTCCATGCATGTTCCCGAATGCGTTCGTGAAGTTGCTGACGGTTCCCCCCAAGAGAGACACCCTCCATCAGCAGTTCCTCTGCGGCCATGAAGGGCAGGTACTCTTGAATCCTGCGCTCTCGAACCCGATCGTGAACGACCAGTCCAGAGAACACATTGCGAGCGGTGACCAGCATCGCATCGAGGGAGAGGAAGGCGCCTGGCAGTGCCACTCTACGATGGGCACTATCGTCGAGGGTTCTTTCCATCCACTGATGGGCCGCGAGTTGAGCCAGTCCTGGCGAGATCGTCATCACGTGTCGAGCGAGCCCACACAATCGTTCGCAGCGCATCGGATTGCGCTTGTAGGGCATCGCCGATGAACCGACCTGGGTCTTCTCGTAGGGCTCTTCCACCTCACCCCAGGACTGGAGCAGACGGATGTCAGTCGCCGCCTTGTGAATCGCAACGGCAACATCGGTCAACCGGGACACGATTCGATGATCCCATAATCTCGGATAGGTCTGCCCACACAGTGCAAACACGTGCTCGAATCCCAGTTCATGGGCCAGATCCTGTTCGAGTTGATCGACCCGATCGCCATCTCCATCGCACAGTTGAAGGAAAGTCGCCTGGGTTCCAGTGGTCCCCTTCAATCCTCGAAGCGGAAGAGACTCGATCAATCCGTCGATCTCCTCGTGACAATGAACCAGATCCTGCAACCAGAGGGAGGCTCGCTTACCGACGGTCGTCAACTGCGCCGGTTGCAGATGCGTGAGCCCGAGTGTCGGGACCGCTGCATATTTCCTGCAGAATTCAGCCAGCGAATGAATCGTCCGGAGCAATCGATCCCGGATGATGACCAGCGCCTCCTTGAGGATGACCAGATCTCCGTTGTCGGTCACGAAACAGGAGGTCGCTCCCAGGTGAATCACCCCCGCAGCCTCCGGAGCGACTTCTCCGTAGTGGTGAATGTGTGCCATCACATCGTGGCGATTCTCCTTCTCGATCTCAGCGACGCGATCGAGATCGATCTGGTCCCGCCCCTGCTCTAGCGCTCTCACCTGATCTTCGGTCACTGGAAGCCCGGCACGGCACTCGACGCGGGCGAGGGCAATCCACACATCGCGCCAGGTCTGGGCCCTTCTCATCGGGGAGAAGAGTCGCTGCATCACCACCGATGCGTAGCGCTGAGCTACCGGGTCTTGGTACTGTTCATGATCCAACTTTATTGGCCTCTCGTACCATTTTGGAGATCCCTCAGATCAGGCCTTCAGAAACAGCCTCTGGATGCCGATCCTCTGGATGGACCTACTTTCAGGTCGACTCCAGGGTCATGGCCCCCCGGAGAAAGGATCATCGCCCTTGCGATATGCCCTCGTCAACTGCTCCCACACGATGGGATCGACTCTTCTGGGGGTCTTCATCGCCATTCTCGTGGTGATGCTGGCCTTTCCCACCCGTGGCTACCTGCTCGCTGACGAGGTGCAGTTGAAGAATGGCCACCTACTGCGAGGTAGAGTTCTGTCCGACAACGGCAAACAGATCGTATTGCAGGTGCCCGAGGGAAAGATGTGGATCCGTCGTTCCCGAATCTCGAGCATCCTTCGTCTCGATCCACGCAGGACCCTCATCGAGGAGTGCCAGAGACGCTTCGAACGAGGATCTCCTGGATCCGCCATCCCGTTCCTTCGAAGGGAATATCAGCACTCCCCCCACCAGGATGAAGTGCTCCCCCTGTACAGAAAAAGCCTACTGGGTGAAGTGGAATCACTGCTAGACAGGGGTCTTCTGGAACCCGCCATCGGGCTCTGGAACGAGTACTGTTCCCTGCCGGGGAGCACTCCGGAACGGATCCCCCTTCGAAGCCGAGTGCTCGACCTGGAGACTCTGCTAGGTCACCTCGAATCTGAAATTCACAACTCACTCGAATCCGATCAACCCGCCGACGCGGTGGCTCACATCGAAACACTCCTCGTTCGATTTCCATCCGAACGCTGGAAGTGGGCAGAGACCCTGATCGAGAACAAGTTGGAACTTGGGCAGCGATTGTATCTGGCGGGAGAACTGGCTCGGGCGGCACCGTTACTGATCGAAGTGGTGGTCGAAAATCCTCCACTGTTGAATCGCACCCGCAGCGCCATCGTTCACTGTGCTACACAGGGGCATGGACTCACGTTGGATGCGGCGTTCGAATTGCTCCCCGAGGATCCAACCCTACAACTAGCCGCTGCCGAGTCCGCTTCCATTCACGGGCTAGGACTCGACCCAGCGCTTCAGTACCATCGGGTCGAGGATCTCGGTGGTGAACCGAACCATCCGGCGCTGCTTGAAGAGCAGTTGAGACAGATCGCCCGTTTTGAGTTGGCGGGCGGGGTGCCCATCGAGATTCCCTTCGAACGAAGATTGGCTGCGGTGAGCGAGAGGCTCTGGCGCCGCTGGGATCTACCTGCCAGCCCTCCAGCCGCGCTGGAGGTGGAGAAGCATGTAGATCTGGAGACGATGCGAGACACCCTGGGACTCCCCTGTGGCCCCGCCATTCTGATCACTGAGAAGCAGTACGGCCGTGTGATCTCGGAAAGGCTGCATCTGGTCTCCGACGCGCCCTTCATCGACCAAGATCAACTGCCACGCGAACTGTTCCGCCTCTGGATGCCGCGAATCCTCGGCCAACCTCGCGATCTTCCCCCCTGGCTGGAAGAGGGGCTTTGTGCCCGTTCCCGTGGAACCCTGGCTCTCCAGCGTGATCAGTTATTGCTCTCCCGGGCCAGTGCACTGGGAACCCTCCCAGAGATTTCTCGACTGATCCTGATGGAGGTCAGCATCGAAGATGAACAGTTTCGGGCCGCCTGTGGGTCGCTGGTCCAGATGCTCATCGAGGATGTCCCCCGGATCCTGCTGCCAGAATTCCTCGACCAACTGGCCACCAATGGTCTGGAGCAATCCTTGAGCATCGTCACTGGGACCGATACCTTGCACGAGTTGCAACAGCGATGGATCCGGAGGGTCAACTCCGGGCTGTGATCTGCAACCGTGCAAAGGGAAACCAGATGTTCGACGGGTCGGTAGAGAAACTTCAGGATCTGCGCCTGCGGATCTCAAGGTTCCTCCATCACCAAGGGCTCACTTTATCATCCTCGAAACGAAGAGTCCCCTCCCCGCGCAAGGATGTGCTCTTTCAGAATGCGGCGCTGGTGTCGGTCACCATTCACCTGATCGCACTGCTGGTTTTACCTTCACCGGGAGTTTCCGGAGAAAGTACGGTCCCCGATCGAGTCATCTTGCGCACCCGGATGGTGGATCCTCCTCCACCATCGCGTGAAGCGGCCCCGAGTGAGCCGCGAATACCTGAACCGGAAATTTCTGAACCGCAGATTTCTGAACCACAGATTCCTGAACC
>JAPKAM010000176.1 GCA_028825265.1 Planctomycetota bacterium | reverse complement strand
TCCTCGAGGGTCTGGTTCTTGTTGTGACAGACGAGGCAGGCGGTCTCCTTGACCGATGGCCACTGGTGGTTGACCGGATCACGCGGGTGATCGGGGTTGAGACCGTGGCAATTCTCGCATTGCACATTCTTGTACGGCTCGGCATCTTCCGGCGCGATGAACGCTTGGCCGTAGCCGAGCACATGACAGGCGATGCAATCTTGGCGCCACTGATCGTCGGTTTCCTCGAGACTGGCGAAGGCGGTCGCGTGCTTGGTCTTCTGCCAGAACTCGGTTTGCTCGACATGACACACCGAGCAGGTCGCGGCGGTCAGGTATTTGTCTTTGTCGTGTAACGGCGGCAGTTTTTCCGAGGCGAGAAACTTGGCATTCTTCTTGAAGGAATTGACCATCTCGACGATCTCTGGATCTTCCAGCAGGTGCGGTTCCATCGAGGCGCGCTCGTACCAGTAGGTGGAGCGTCCCGCCGGAGGAGCCTCGTCGTAGGAGAGGGAGACCATCGGAGAACCGCCTTCGACCCAGTCGATGGCGATGGTGCCGAGGCGGGCACCCTGGCTATCGGTGCGCGCCAGTAGCGTGTTGTTGATCGTCTCGAGGCTGTCTTCTTCATCGATCCAGATCTTGTGGTTGCCCAGTTCGATCATCGGATCGATCATCAGGTCGATGCCATCGACCTCGGCGGCGAGTTGACGGTTGGTGCCGATGTGGTTGGCCGACAGCAGCACGACCATGTCGCATTGTTCACGCAGTTGAGGAATCAGTTTCTTGGCCGTTTCGACCGCATCGAGTAGCGCCAGTGGCCGCTCGGGATTGGCCTTCTCGAGGAAGTAAGATGGAATCGTGTCGATGGTCAAGCCGAGGACCCCGATCTTCATTCCATCCGATTCGATGATGGTGGAGGGGGGGAAGATCAACTGCTGGTCATCGGCATAGACTAGGTTTGCCGACAGTAGCGGGAACTGGGCTTGCTTCTGAAATTCGAGCAGGGCCGGCAGCCCCAGGGTCAAGTCGTGGTGGCCGACCAGCATCGCCTGGTAACCCATGCGATTGTAGGACTCGATGATCAACTTCGCCTTGGCCAGCAGTTGCTGCTGGGCGAAATCCTTCTTCTTGCCATCGTCGGTGCCAAAGAGGGTGTTGCCGCCATCGATCAGCACGAGGTTCTTGTGATGGAAACGAGCCTGGTTGATGTAGGCCGAACGGCGGGTGATGGAACCTTGCCGTACTTTCTTGCGCTTGCAGCCGCAGACATCGATGTAGCCGACATTATTGATGGAGAAGACGAGGAACAGATCGTGATCTCCGGTGGCTTCGGAATCATCGGAATCACTGGGTTTACTGGGTTCATCGGAGTCATCAGTGGCCGCGGAGTCATCGGCCGCGGAGTCATCCTGTGTTAGTGGCCGGTTCGACTGGGAACCGGGCTGGGCGCTGGCCTGGTGGCGCTGGTCGACTAGCGCCGGATAGACCATCATCATCAGAATCGCCACGGTGATGATCTGGGGGATCGATCTCTTCATGTTGGGTTTCTTTCCTTCAGTACTCTTCAGTTATTTCTCTTCAGTAGTGGACAGGCGATTCGGGGCTTGGCTTGCACCGGGTCGAAAGGCACCTTGGTCTCACTGGGATTATGACATGCCCAGCAATTGTTGTCCTGCACCGCCGGCCAGGGGAACGCCTTCGGCAGGCTCGGATGGCGCGGATTCTGGCCGTGACAACTCTCGCACTGGACATCTTTCCAGCGTCCTGGCTGGTGGGCATCGACGAAGGTTTCGCCGTATCCGGTCACGTGGCACGGCATGCAGTCGTAGCGGAATTGATCGCCGGAGGCCTCGAGAGTGGCGTAGGCGCGCCCGTGGGCGGTTTTTTGCCAGAATTCGGTCTGTTGCGGATGACACACGGCACAGGTGACGGACCCGAGGAAGTGAGTCGATGGCTTGAAGGTCATCGTCTCTTCCTCGATGGGGGTCTTGTAGCGGGTCGAAGAGAGAAATTCCAGGACGATTTTTTCCATCGCCGGGTGACGACCGATGTGCGGGGCGAGGGCCACCGTCGAGAGATCGGCGATGTTGGAGCCGGCCGGGGCATCTTCATCCCAGATGCTGATCCATGGCTGGCCGCTCTGACGCAACCACAGGTCGGCCCGAGCCAGTTCCGATCCTTGACCACTCGGCTTCAGCAGTACCGTGCCCTCGTGCAGGGTGGTCTTGATGTCATCCTTGATCCAAGTGTTTTCGGATCCTTGATGGGAGTTGGGCTCGACCACCACATCGACACCGGGCACCTCGGCGGCGAGGCGATCGACATCGGCCCGGTCGATGTGTCCCAGGACCACGCACAGATCGACTTTGTCACGGTGCGCCTCGATCTCGGCGAGGATCGCCGGGTACGGATCGGAGAAGGTCGCGCCGGCGCAGTGCTTGTCGATGAAACGTTGTGGGGGCACCCGCATCGCACCGACGATCAGCACTTTGCGTTGCTGACTGGTGACGATGGTCGATGCGGCGAAGGGGGACTGACCGGTGGCATCCTTGAGGTTGGCGCACAACAGTGGAAACTTCATTCGCTGCTGGAACTGGACCAGATGATCGAGACCGAGCGCTAGATCGTGTTCGCCGACCGCTGCGGCTTGGGTGCCAAACAGGTTGTAGGCATCGATCAGCAGCAGCGCCTTCTGCAGCATCTGTTGCTGAAGTAACGGATTCGGGTGCAGTCGTCCGAGCGAGAAGAGCCAGTCGCCACCATCGACCAGCAACGGTTTGAGGTCATCGGCCTTCAACGAATTGAGATAGGTCATTCGTCTCGACAAACTGCCGAGCTTGATCTGTCGCTTGGGTCAGCCACACGGTTCGATATAGCCGTAGTTGTGAACCGAGGCGAGCAGCAGGAACGGTGTTTCTGGCTCCTCGTCCTGGCGGGTGAGCTCCTGCGGCGGTTGCTCCTGCGGCGGTTGTTCCTGCGGCGGGGCTTCCTGCGTGGCGTGCGCCATCCAGGGGGTCGATGAGGTCGTGGCGGAGAATGACTGCGAGGATGATGACTGCGAGGATGATGACTG
>JAPKAM010000072.1 GCA_028825265.1 Planctomycetota bacterium | reverse complement strand
TCCATCGGCGTGGCACAGATCTCATCCGAGAGGGCTCCAGTAACCAGATCCCGGCGCGGCACACCGAGACTCTCGGACTATGCCGGATCGGCGGAAAAAGTTCAATCATCGTTTCAGTCGCGGCTCATCGAAGTCGGTCGTCAGACCAGATCATCGGCTCGTGCGGAAGACTCGAGAGATCAAAACCATCGAGGAAACCATCGAGCAGGTCTTGCGCTCGACATCGTGTGCCCTCCTCGACCCAACCGATGCTGTGAGCCAGTGCGCCGATGATCGTCTCTGGAGTGACTCCCTCTCGACGATATCGAGCCAGACTGGTATCCCCGTGCCGTTTGGCCAGTCGACGACGATCGGGTCCGACCACCAACGGGACGTGAGTGAAGCGAGGCGATTCAGCCCCCAGATGGCGATAGATCAGCATCTGGCGCGGTGTTGAAGGGAGCAGGTCATCGGCTCGTAGCACCTCGGTGACCCCTGAATCGATGTCATCGACGACGACCGCCAGTTGATAAGCCGGGGTTCCATCGCGCTTACGAATCACGAAGTCGCCGTGGATCTGTCCTTCACAGCGACCGGCGAATCGATCCTCGAACGGGATGGCGTCCTCGTTGACGGCCAACCGGATGGCACAGTTTCGCCCCGTCTCGGCGGTCGCCTGCTGCTCGCTGCTCCATCTTCCACGACAACTCCCTGGGTACACTGGGGCATCGGCATCGCTCGATTCATGCGGCGCACTGGCGGCTTCTTCCACCTCGCTGCGGGTGCAAACACAAGGATAGGCGAGACCCGCATCGAGCAGATCATCGAGAACTTGCTGGTGACGAGAAAGTCGTTCGCTCTGGATCTGCACATCCCCGTCCCAATCGAGACCCAGCCATTGCAAGTCCTCGAGACAACTCTCGATAGCTCCAGATCGAACTCGAGGACCATCGATGTCTTCGATGCGTAACCATAACTGCCCCCCCCCGCTTCGGATCGAGAGCCACGCCAGCAGCAAGGAGCGGGCATTCCCGAGGTGCAGGACGCCGGTCGGACTGGGGGCCAGCCTGCCGATCAGTGGTCGCAGTTTCAGACCCTCTGGCGGCTGCGTCACGTGCTCCTCCTGTCGCTTCCTCAAGAATCGGATCGGATGACCTGCGATTCCCCATTCAATGCTTTCGGGGCATTTCTACCGCACCGGTACCCGGACGATTCCCACATCTGGCTCAAGTGATAGAATATTAGCACAGGAGACGACCATGACGTCGATCTCCGATTGTCTTCAGTGTCTGGCACATCGGTGTCGGAGACTGTTCCAACCGGTTCGGTGGGACGCCACTGGACGGGACCTGTCCGCCCGGCTGCGGGAGCCATGTCCGTGCGAGGCCGGGTGCTGACCCGGAAGGAGGTAATCCATTGATGATAGTCCGTGGCTCTACTGAGAGGTGTGTGCGTTGATGCACTCACTCGAGGGAATGGCAGCAGCCGCTGCTTGACACTCCAGTAGATGACAGGGCCCGACAGGAGATTCTCCTGCCGGGCCCTTCTTTTTTACCCGCCAGACTGACTTCGAGCCCTACCGGTCGATCCCGACCCCCCCGAACTCCCCCCCCAGCCGCAATAAATCACTAAATTCTTGAGATTAGTTGGTCCCGAGTCCTCGGGTCCTCTTGGCCCGGAGCCCTCTCGGCGGCACCATGGGCAGGAGATCAATTTCAACCCCCCCTGCAGGACGGTGGAGGATCGTGTACTCCGAGATCAATTCCAAGCTGCGGGGCATCGAGTCCCTGCTCGATCGAATTCGCGATGCCACCTGCCATGAACAGCAGAAAGAGCGCCTCGCAGTTCTCGAGCAGCAAATGTCCGTCACTGATTTCTGGGAAGATCGTGACCAGGCAGAAAAAACCATCTCCGAACTGAAGCGGGTCAAGGAATCGGTCCAGAGCATCGACGACCTTGCACAGAAGGTGGAAGACGCCCTAGAAATGCTCGAATTGGCTCAGGCCGACAAGGATTCCGAAACCCTGCAAGAAATCGAAAACGAGAGCGTGCTGTTACTGGAACGATCTGAACGGCTCGAACTGAAGACGCTCCTCCGTGGCAAGTACGACGCCGCAAATGCCTACCTCGAAATCCAGGCTGGCGCCGGTGGCACCGATGCTTGTGACTGGACACTGATGGTTCAGCGCATGTTCCTACGCTGGGCCGAACAGCAGGGTTATCGAACCACCATCATCGATGAGCAACCCGCCGAGGAGGCGGGTCTCAAGTCGTCCACCATTTACCTCCGGGGAGATTACGCCTACGGCTACCTTCGTGCGGAATCGGGAGTCCATCGCATCGTTCGTATCTCACCCTTCGACGCCCAGGCCCGGCGACAAACCGCCTTCGCATCGGTGAGGGTGGTTCCTGAAACCGATGTGGTCGATGACGTCGAAGTCGCAGAGGTGGATCTTCGGGTCGATACCTATCGCGCCAGTGGAGCGGGCGGTCAGCATGTCAACACCACCGACTCGGCAGTTCGAATCACCCACCTTCCCAGCGGCATCGTGGTCCAGTGCCAGAATGAACGCAGCCAACACGCCAACCGAGCGCAGGCGATGCGGGTCCTCAAGGCGCGGATCCTGGAGGCCGAAGAGCGAAAGAGACGTGAAGAGATGAATCGGATTCAAGGCATCAAGAGTGATATCGCGTTCGGTAGTCAGATCCGGTCCTATGTGTTGCATCCTTACAAAATGGTGAAGGATCATAGAACCGATCACGAAACTTCAAACACCGATGCAGTTCTCGACGGAGACCTTCAACCCTTCATCGAAAGCTGGCTGAGACAACAATCCAGGACTGATCAGGCCGCCAGATAGGGATAAATCAGATGAAATCCATTCAACAAACAGACCCCGAAATCGCCGAGATCATCGTCCGTGAGGAAGCTCGCCAGAAGGGTCAGGTCAATCTCATCGCCAGCGAGAACATCGTCAGCGATGCGGTACTCGCGGCTCAAGGATCGGTACTCACCAACAAGTATGCCGAGGGCTACCCCGGTCGTCGCTATTACGGCGGCTGCGAAGTGGTCGACGAGGCGGAAGAACATGCCCGGTCTCGAGCTTGCGAACTGTTCAGTGCGGATCATGCCAATGTGCAGGCACACTCGGGAACACAGGCCAACATCGCAGCCTATTCGGCACTCCTCTCCCCGGGCGACACGGTCTTGGCGATGGATCTAGCTCATGGTGGCCATCTCTCTCATGGTGCCAAGGTGAGCCTGACCGGCAAGATCTACAACTTCCATCACTATCCCGTTTCCGAGCGAGACGAGATGATCGACCTCGATCTGGTCCGCAAGATGGCTCACGAGGTTCGGCCTCGGCTGATCGTCGCCGGTGCCAGTGCCTACCCCAGAATCATCGATTTCGCAGGCTTCCGCAGGATCGCCGATGAGGTCGGTGCCAAACTGATGGTCGACATGGCACACATCGCCGGACTGGTTGCCGCAGCAGTGCACCCGAGTCCTGTCCCCCACGCAGATGTGGTCACGACCACCACCCACAAGACCCTCCGGGGTCCCCGCAGCGGACTGATCCTGTGCCGGAAGAAATGGGCCAAGAAGATCGACTCGGCGGTATTTCCCGGCGACCAGGGAGGCCCACTGATGCACCAGGTCGCGGCGCGAGCGGTCTGCTTCCGTGAAGCGATGACGGACCCGTTCCGCAACTACGCCCGGCAGGTGGTCGAGAACTCGGTCCAGTTGGGGGAAATCCTCGCTGACGGTGGACTCCGTCTGGTCTCGGGGGGGACCGACACCCACATGATCCTCGCCGATCTTCGCTCGATGGATCTCACCGGTGACATCGCAGAGGCAGCGCTGGGCAGAGCCGGCATCGTGGTCAACATGAACATGATTCCCTACGACCCTGCGCCGCCAAGACGCCCCAGCGGCATGAGGATCGGAACACCCACCATCACCAGTCGAGGAATGGGGACGGCAGAGATCACCCGAATCGGCGAGATGATTCTGGCGGTCCTCCGTGACCCTCAGGATGAGAGTCGAATCGAGAGCACTCGTGCTCAGGTGCGCGAGATGTGCGAACACTTCCCGACCCGGATCTAGCCCGGCAGAACCGAAGAAACTCGCACGAGACTGCCCAACCGTTAGCGGCGACTCGGGATCACTCCGACCGCCGTCCGCACCGCCTCCATCGTTTGCTCGACCACCGGCCGAATTCGATCCGCTCCGCTGCGGAGGATCTGCTCCACCTGATCCGGGTTCTCCTCCAACTGCAATCGTCGGCTGCGGGCATCCGCAAAATACTCGAGCATCGCCTCGAACAATTCCTGTTTGGCGTGTCCATAACCATAGCCGATCCCGGTCGATCTCATCTTGTCCGCCATCGTCTCCGATTGCTCGACGGTGGCGACCAGTTTGTACAACTCAAAGATGGTGTTGCCCGCGGGCTCCTTCGCTTCATCGACTCCCTGTGAATCGGTCACGATCGACATCACACGTTTCCTCAGCTTTTTCTCCGATTCGAAGATGCAGAGATCATTGCCATACGACTTGCTCATCTTCTGACCATCGATCCCCGGCACCTTGGCGGCACTCCCTTCGAGGATCAGCGGCTCCGGAATGGGGAACACCTCGCCGTAGGTCTGATTGAACTTGGCGGCGATATCCCTAGTCACTTCAACATGCTGTTTCTGATCCTGACCCACTGGAACTCGGTGCGATCGGACGATCAAGATGTCTGCCGCCATCAATACAGGATAGGCAAACAAACCGTGGTCGGCGGAGATCCCCTGCGACACCTTGTCCTTGTAGGCATGGCATCTTTCCAGTAACCCCATCGGCGTCAGCGTGGAGAGGATCCACGCGAGTTCACAAACCTGTGGTACATCTTCCTGGCGATAGATCACCGATCGCTCTGGATCGAGACCGAGGGCGAGGTAGTCCATCGCCACGGATCGGATGTTGGAAGTGAGTTGTGCCGCGTCCCGCACCGTGGTGAGTGCGTGATAAGAGGCGATGAAATAGTGCGCTCCGCCGGCATCTTGGAGATCGATCCATTGCCGGACCGCACCAAAGTAATTGCCCAGGTGGATCCCGGAACTGGACGGTGTGAGGCCTGAAAGTGTCATGAGGCTCATTGAATCACTCTCCCCTGTCCCCGTGACAGGCTGGAAACAGGGTACCCAAACCGATCTACAACTCCAGACCGACTGTAGAACTTGTCGTGCCCCGGTTCTTTGACCAGAATGGAGCCTCTGGACCTCCACCTCCAGCGGACTCGAGCGGGAAAACCTGGGCAATCGGCTCGACGGAGCCCACAGCAGTGGCACCGGGTCAGCAGATCGGGTCCACTGACTCAGCAGCGAACCTCACGGAGGGAGTACCTTGGCAAAGAACACAAACAAGAAGAGGCCTCGCGGTGGCCTCAGCCGGGCCTTCCTGACCGGGCTGGCGACTTTGCTACCGACCGTCCTGACCATCCTGATCCTGACCATAGCCTACAACTTTCTCGACGAGAAAATCGCCGGACCGCTCAACAACCTGATCCAGAAGGGGCTCTCGTCGCAGATGGCGAAGGACCACTTCTGGGAAGGATTGCTCAATTACCCCGATTGGCAACTGGACGAGGAGATCGACAGTAGCGGAGTACCGGAGCGAGCCGAAGATTTACCATTCGCTCAATTCGTCGAGGCCATCGCTCCCCAGTGGTTCGGATTCCTGCTCGCACTGCTGCTGGTCTTTGCCGTGGGGATCATCTTCAGAGGCTATCTAGGTCGCCAGTTACTGAGATTCATCGAGAGTTTCCTCCGACAAATCCCCCTGATCAAGGTCATCTACCCCTACGCCAAGCAGGTCACCGAGTTCTTCTTCGAGGAGAAGAATCAGATCGAATACGAGACCGCTGTGGCGGTCGAGTACCCGCGCAAGGGGATCTGGTCGCTCGGTTTTGTCACCAGTTCAGGATTCAAGACGGTCAGCGAGGTGGTAGGACAGGAGATGGTCTCCATCTTCATTCCCTCGAGTCCGACCCCCATCACCGGATACACCATCCTGGCCTCGAGGGATTCGATCATCCCATTGGACCTGAGCGTCGAGGAAGTTCTTCGTTTCACCATCTCGGGAGGGGTCATTCTGCCACCGGGCCAGGTCCCTGATAAGGCCAATACACCGACCCCGATCACTTCCAGTGAGGAAATGGGCTCAGAAGAAGGGGATGAAGGTGTTCGGAAGCCTTGACGCGAGCGACACGACCACTAGCATCGAAAACCTTGCTAGAAGACAGACTGAGAGTCGGGCCGTAGCACAGTTTGGTAGTGCGCCACGCTGGGGGTGTGGAGGTCGGTGGTTCGAATCCACTCGGCCCGACCATTATTTGTCTTTCAACAAGCCGTCTCCGATGAATCCAATTCTATTGACGAAAGATCGTTCCATTGGAGTGCTCTCCCATCCTTCATCGGCACCCGGCTGGCGAGTCCCATCGCAAGAGCTCCGATGATCCAAGACCCGCGGCCGACTCCCAACATGCATCTTCCTGCCGATCCCGCTCAAGCCTCCCAACCGCTTCGATTCGAATCGGGATCTCGAACCGTTTGGATTGTGCCTTCTGAGGTGGAGTTGGTGCGCGATTGTGGGTTCCTCGGAGCCATCGCGACCCAGCATCCTGAAGATTACCGTAACGGTCGTGAACGTCATCCGGTGTACCGTGGTACCGACGGATCCCTGCTACTGTGGAAGCGCTGTCTCAGAGGAGGCTGGCTCTCTCACTTCATCTCTACACGACACTTCGGTTGTGCTCGGTTCCTTCGAGAGATGGAGATGAGTGAGCAAACCCGGGTTCTGGGGATCGCCACATCCAATGTGCTTGCTGTGGCCTCCACTTCTGCCGGCATCGGTCAGCGGGTGGAGATGTTGATCCGACTCGAAAGGGACGTTCAAACACTGAAACAATATCTTGAAGATCCAATCCAGTCCGACTCTCAGAGGCGCGCAGTGCTGGAAGCCACCGCCGATACCATCCGCGTGTTCCATCAAGCGGGCTTTCTTCATGGCGACTTGAACCTGATGAACATCCTCATCCAGCAACAAAACGGAGAATCCCCCCGGGCCATCCTGGTCGATCTGGATCCAGGGGGGCTCGGACCGCTGTCCGATCGACACTCCAACCTGACCCGCCTGATCCGTTCCTACCGGAAATCGATCTTGCTCAACACCCCACCACTTCGCCTCGGTGAAGGGATTCGTTTTATCCATCGGGTGACCGGTTCCGATCGTGATCGGATGAAATCCTTGATCACTGCCAGCCAGCGATGCCTTCCCCGTTCGCAATGGAGCCGCTGATGATACGCATCGGAGCCATCGATTTCCTCAACGCTGCACCGCTGTGCGGGCTCCTGTCACGCGACGACCCTCGCTGGCAAATCGTCGATTCGAGCCCCAGTGAGCTGGCCCGAGCGCTGCGCCAAGGCAACATCGATGTAGGGCTGGTCCCCCAAGTCGAGGCTTGCAGAAGAACCGATTACCGCATCCTCGAAGGCCACTGCATCTCTTGCCTGGGAGAGGTCGCCTCGATACTTCTCTTTCAGAAGAAACCTTGGCCGACGCTGCAACGTGTCGCCGTGGATCAGGCCAGTAACTCCTCGGTGGCACTGCTGCAGGTGCTCCGGCACCTCGACCACCTACCACCCCTGCAGATCATCGAGACTCCCTCGGATCTGTCGTTATTGCAGCAAGATCCAGACCTCGATGCGGTGCTTCTGATCGGCGACGCAGCGCTTCAACACCGCAGTCGTTCACCTCTCGACCGAATCGACCTGGGAGAAGCTTGGAAGCAACGAACCGATCTTCCCTTCGTCTTCGCCGTCTGGCTGACGAGTTCGCAACTCGACCCATCGATCACCGCAGAACTGGCACGTGCTGCTCAGCTCGGCATCGCCCAGAGTTCTCGATTCGCCACTCACTTCTCCAAGCAACATCCTGATGTTCTCGACGAGGGGGCTGCGCAAGACTACCTTCAGCGCTGTATCCGATACTCCTTGGGTACCCAGGAAAAGGAATCGATCGCAGTGTTTCACCGACTCCGGGCAGAAATCGATCCTTCGCTCGATCGCGCATGGCGACCTCGTTACTACGGGGAGACATCATGATCGATCTGACCGCAACGGTGATCACCTTCAACGAGGAGAGCAACATCCGTGCCTGCCTCGAATCGCTTCGATGGGTCCCCAACATCGTCGTCGTCGATTCCGGTTCCACCGATCGAACCGTGGAGATCGCACGGGAGTTCACCGATCGTGTTCACGTCACCGACTGGCCAGGCCATGTCGAACAGAAGAATCGTGCCGTCGACCTGGCCCCCACCGACTGGATCATCTCGCTGGATGCGGATGAGCGTGTCACTCCGGAACTCCGTGCCGAACTGGAGCAACACCTCGACCAGACTCCCAGGCATCGTGGATTTTCGATGCCTCGGCTCACCTGGCATCTGGGTCGCTGGATTCGACATGGCGGTTGGTATCCAGATCGAAAGATCAGGGTGTTCGATCGACGCAGCGCACGCTGGAGTGGCACCAATCCGCACGACCACATCTCTCTCGATGGCTCCGCCTTTCCTTTGAAGGGCGATCTGCTCCATTACTCGTTCGATCATCTACATCACCACATGGAGACGATCGATTTCTTCACTGGCATCGCAGCACGGGAGATGGAGCACACAAAACGCAGCGCCCTCATCGGAATGGTGTTGAGGGCACCCTGGAAATTCCTGCGCATGTACCTGGTCAAACGAGGTTACCGCGATGGATTCGCCGGTTTCATCCTGGCCGGTGTGGGCTCCTTCTACGTGTTCCTCAAGTATGCAGTGCTGTGGGAACGAAGATCGCTACGGACTCGTGGAATCGATCCCGATCAGGTACCCCGGCACCACCGTGGTCCTGAATGGCGCCCCCCCCGTGCCCTCCCGCAGTCGTCGGAGACCGACCGTTGAAGATCTTCCACCTCTTTGCCAATCACAAGTTCACCGGACCTGCCGATCTGGCGATGGTGATGGCGACCAGTCAGCAGGCTGCAGGAGCCGAGGTTCGTTTCTTCTCCAGCACTCATCCGAGTGCCGAGAACAGCGTCGAACAGATCGCCAGCAGCCGTGGACTCGAGACCGTTACCGGATTACGGCTGGCCAAGCACTTCCGCTGGAGCTCGCTCCTGGGTGATGTCTCGAAACTTCGTCGCAAGATCGAACAGGAGCGACCCGACTTCATCCACTGTCACCTCGATGGAGATCACCTGCTGGCCTGCCTGGCGTGCGGAAAGAAGGGTCCAGGCGTGATCCGGAGCAGTTACCAGTTGGAACCTCGGAGAGGCTGGAGAGAGGCGTGGACCGCCGCTCGAACACGATTGTGGCTTCCTCCCTCCGCCCGAGCCGAGGTTCTGCTGCTCGATCAACACCCGAAGTTGCAAGGCCGCACACGGGTCACCGCCCCGCCCGTCGATCTCCAGCGCTTCGTTCCTACGCGCGATCCACGCCAGGCTTCCGACGAGAGGGCACCCGTGGTGATCGGCGTCGTTGCCCGCATGCAGCGCCACCGCAGATTTCCCCAGTTGATCGAGGCTTTCTCGGTCGCCGCCGCCGCCGATGCTCGTTTGCAACTGGAGATTCTTGGGCGCGGAACCCACCAGGAAGAGGTGGCGAAGATCCCCGCACGCGCCACCGGGCTCGGGCATCGGATCCGTTTTGCCGGATACATCGATCCCTCACTCTACCCACAGCATCTGTCCCGATTTGACCTGCTGCTGTTTCTGGTGCCGGGCTCCGACGGAACCTGCAGAGCCGCCCGGGAAGCCCTCGCCTGCGGAGTTCCGGTCATCGCCAGTCGCCGCGGATTACTGCCGGACCTGATCCCGGAATCCTGCGGCCTACTGCTTCAAAATGAAGCAGTAGAGACGATGGCGCAGGCGATGCTCTCCCTTGCAGATGACCCTCTCCGACGCCAGAAGATGGCCAGAAACGCACGAGAGTATGCCCAGCAGACATTTGACGCCGAAGCCCTGGGATCCACTCTGATCACCGAATTGAGGCATCCGGCGGCGGGGACCCAGCCCTGATCTGAAGCAAAATTCGAAGATTCGGTAAAGATTCCCTCACCCCCGGCCGATCAAGGCTATGGGCTCGGATGGACCGGGCCACTGAAGCCAAGCCGGCACTGTTGAGTTTTCCGCCGGCACCATGAGAAAGGTCTGGCCATGAACGCCAACACGAACTGCAGCACCAGCTGCAACAATGTCAACTTCCCGACGACTCGGGTCATCACCGGTGTACTGGGTTTCCTCGCCCTCTGCACCATCGCCACCAACTACGCCATCAGCACCGTGTTTGATGCGAACGTCTTCTTTTCGGTGATCGCCACCGCACTGGTGACCTGTTTCGCCGTCTGCACCACCTCGATGTGGAAGAGTGGCTACCAGGTGCTCAGCGGTAACGTCGACAACGCTTACGATGCCTCCTGCTATTGGAACTGTGCCGCTCAAGGATTCCTGTACGCCGGCCTCCTCTGCTGTGGCGGTGCCTTCTTCAGCAACTACGCCACCAGTTCGGTCGCAGCCGTCAACGCGATGTACTTTCCGTTCGTCGTCAGCATCTGTGGATACTGGGTCGCCAAGTCGCTGTCCAACGCCTGCGCCTACTGCGTGATCGATAACGCCAGCATCAGTTCCGCCAGCTGGGGCACCAATGTTCAGAGTGTCTCGAATGCTACAAGTGACATTAATGTCAAGAATACTGAAACTGTCAGTTCCTAAGAAAGCATTCATTCAGACCAAGCATACGCATTCAATAGTAGAGGAAGTGTCCTTACGGACACTTCCTCTATTTTTTTGTACATGATGCACCGCCCCAACCCAGCGGATCCTGGCGCGTGAAACCGGCGACCATTCGTACAATGCTAGCCTAATACTTGCATTGCCCATCAAATGGCATATTGTTGGGTGGTATCCAGAAATCGCATTTCTGCGAACTGGTGAATATTAAATCGAGTCTGCACATGAGGTGTGTTCATGTGCCATATGCAGTTACTTACTCAATCGCAGGAGTTGCCATTATGAATTCGCGTATATACACCAAGAACATCCTTGTACTCACATCTGCGGTCCTGTTAATGTTCCCTATCGTCGGCCAAGCCTCCGATCAGGTATTCATCGATACCGCACAGATCCAGATCATCGGAGCCCATGCAGATGACCATCTCGGTGCCTCCACTTCGGGAGCCGGAGATGTCAACGGGGACGGAATCCCAGACATCGTCGCCGGAGCTCCCGGTTCTGATAACCGCTCACACAACACCGGTGGAAAAGCATATGTCATCCTCGGTTCCAGTTCCCCCGCCACAGAACTGGACCTGCTTTATTCCCATCCTGGAAGCGTCATCGTCATCGATGGTGCGCCCGGGGGATCGATGCTGGGAGCCTCGGTTTCGGGAGCGGGTGACGTCAACGGAGATGGATTCGATGACTACATCATCGGTGCTCCGGGAGCCTCCAGTAGCGACCCGACAGAAGAAGAAGCAGGACGCGCCTACATCATCTATGGCTCCGCCAATCCTCCGGGAATCGTCGATGTTTCGAATCTAGGAACTGCCGGCGTCGAGATCATCGGAGCCCGCGAAGGGGCGCATCTCGGTGCTTCCGTTTCTGGTGCACGGGACTTTGACGGCGATGGATTTTCCGATGTGCTCATCGGAGCACCCGAGGACTCCAACGACTCCTTGGAAGTGTGCGGAAGTGCTTTCCTGATCCGCGGAAGTAACACGCTTCCTTCCACCATCGACCTCAAGAACTCTCATGGAAATGTAACCATCTTCCGCTCCGGAGGCCCGAATCAAGAGGTCGGGTCGTGCGTCGCCGATCTCGAGGACTTCAATGGAGACGGAAATCCAGACATCGCCATCGCCTCGATGCGCCACTCCGACGATTCCCACGCCAATGCGGGACGCGCCTGGATCATCTATGGAGGATCGACTCCCCCGGCTGAAGTGGATCTCACCGACATCGCTGCCAGTGGCCTGACCAGTACCACCATCCGGATTCCCCAGGCGAACCATGAACTGGGGCAATCCATCTCCTGTGCCGGCGATTCCGATGCCGATGGAGACACGGAACTGCTGATCAGTCGCTCACTTCACGATCACAATCCTGAAACTATAGCCACTGTTGCCTACCTGGTCCGTGGAGGGTTCAGCCCCCCCGCCGAGATCAATCTCGCCAACCCGGCGCCGTGGATCACCCAATACACGAGTTTCTATGACAATGATGAAGAAGGGCAATCGGTACACACCACTCTCGACTTCAGTGGAGACGGGATCGATGACCACATCATCGGGATCTCCCGATCGATCCTGCTCGATGTTGAAAAAGGAATGGCCCATCGAGTCGATGGTGGCCAAAATCACGGTGAATCCCAGTTGCTGGATCTGTTCCAACATGAAGGACGTGGTTACCTCGGCCTCCAGGAAGATCAGGAAGTTGGAATCTCAGTCGGAGCCGCCGGCGACTTCAATGCAGACCGCGGCAACGACCTATTGATCGGGGCTGCTGGATCGAAGCCATACGGACGCTACATGGCCGGAAGCGTTTACGTATTCCTCGGTCAGAAGCTCCGTTCTCCCAACAATGTTGAGACCGTTTGCCTCGGACAAACCGTCGATGTCACATGGAATAACCGTGCGGTGTACGACGAAGTCGACCTGTTCAAAGATGGCGTGTTGCTGGCGACCTTGCCAGGTGGCACCGAGGCTTACACCGATTCAGGAGTCGCCTACGGAGATCACAACTACTCGGTCCGTGGACGGCGTCGTGGAATCAATACCGTGAAGCGCAGCAGCGACATCCAAGTGCTGATTCCGATCGCGGCTCTCGACTGTACATCTCTGCACCGGGACATCTCCATCTCCTGGACCAACAGTGATAACTACGACCTGATCGACCTTTACCGCGATGGCGTGCTGCAGAGCACTGTCCCGGGTGGCAGCACCTCCTACCACGACAACAACGTCTCATCTGGAATCCACCAGTACAGCGTGGTGGAGCGCGGAGATCGGACCACGACACTCTCCACCGGCTGCAGTATCACTGCTTTGATGCCGCCTTACATCGCCACCTGCAGCGCCGCTCCAGATGCCCAGAATCAGATCATCGCCACCATCAACTGGAACCTGATGCCGAATCCCAGTGGATTCCAGCTGATCAACATCTATCGCGATGGATCCCACATCCAGACCCTCGCCGGAGATGCCACCACCACCCAGGATCTCATCTCTGCAGGACGTTTCCACTACGAGATCGAGGGTGTCGCCGATGATGGCCGTGCCGTTAGTGCTCGTGCCACCTGTGACCTGGAGGATCCCATCTCGGTCAAGCAGATCAACTGCTCCGCCGATGTGGATGTTGCCACCTTCAGTTGGATAAATACCGACGCCTATGACTACATCATCATCGAGTTCGGCCCCGGAGACGGCTCCACCACGCCGACGGAGATCGATCAGATCCCTGGTAATAGCCAGAGTTACACCACCCTGATTCAGAATGGCCCTGGCGACTACTCCGTCTGTGTGCGCGGAGTCAAGTTCACCGGCGAAAGCGGAAGAACCTGCTGCACCCTGACCGTGCCCGCTCCCCTGGGAGCCCTCAATTGTTCCGCCACCGGCTCCTCGGTGTTCCTCGCGTGGACCAACGGCGGAGCCTACGACAGCGTCGCAATTCGCCGCGACGGCTTCCTGATCGGGACCATCTCTGGAACGAGTACCAGTTACACCGATGAAGACGTTTCCTTTGGCGATCGTAGTTACTCGATCACCGCACAGAGACGTCAAAGTGTCTCTGCCGCACAATCGTGTGGATTGACCGTGCTTCGCAAGCCGGCGGCGTTGACCTGCAAGGGTGAGGGGGATCAGGTTCGCCTCAACTGGCAGAACCCTGCGCCCGCCTACGACCAGATCGAGGTGATGCGAGGATCGACTGTCATCGCAACCCTCAGCGGCACCGCATCGGAGTACATCGATGCCCCGCTGGCCGCAGGAGACTTCTCCTACACCCTTCGAGGCATCAAGGGTTCCAGTGAAAGCAATCCGACCCACTGCACCACGGTCATCCCTGAGGCGATCACCACCCTCGGAACCGGGCTGGTCGACGGCACTCACATGCTTCTCACCTGGGCCCCCACCGAGGACGCCACATCGATCCGAATCTTCCGCGATGGGCTCGTCATCGCAACTCTTCCCGCTTCGTCGACCTCTTACATCGATCCGACACTCGATCCGGGTACCTACCAGTACTGCTTGCGCGCCAGGATCGACAACAACCACAGCACCGACACCTGTACCCCGGCCATCGTTCCAGCCCCACCCATCGAGATCAACTGTGGAGTGGATTCTTCCATCGCCACCATCAGCTGGACCAATTCAGAAGCCTACGACAACGTGATTCTCAAACGCGATGGAGGCACCATCCTGGAAGACCTCGATGGCCTCGCCAATAGTTATGTCGACAGTATCGCCGGACCGGGTCCTCATCTTTACGAGGTCAGTGGCCGCATCGGAGATCACG
>JAPKAM010000071.1 GCA_028825265.1 Planctomycetota bacterium | reverse complement strand
GCGCTCAGATCTACAGCGCTCAGATCTACGGCTCCCCGATGAGCCACCACGGTTGTGGCGATCTTCACCGGGGGCGATGGTAGGAATGCAACAGGCGTGCCAGCGAAGAAGAGAAACCCGTGACGCAGCAGCCGTCATCGTGGAAGATCCGCTTCGGATGACGGATCCGCCTTCGGACACCGGACGACCGTTGTCCTGTTCTGGACCGACATTGAAAGGTTCCATGCTTCGATGAATACGCGACCTCCAGATCCTCCTGAATGGCTCATCGGAGCCGCTCCGATGAACGAGATGGCACGCCTCAAAGGGATCGTCGATCGCCTCCGGTCCCCCGGAGGTTGCCCCTGGGATCTTCAACAAACGCCCGAGTCGCTGCGTCCATTCCTTCTGGAAGAGGCGCACGAAGCGGCCGAGGCGATCAGTTCCGCAGATCCGGCCAACATCTGCGAGGAACTGGGAGACCTGCTGATGAACATCCATCTCCAGGCCCGAATTGCCGAGGAGCAGGGCCAGTTCACACTCGAACAACTGGCCCGGGGAATCTCCGATAAGTTGATCCGGCGTCACCCTCATGTCTTTGGCGATGGAGAAGCCAAGGATTCGGATGCCGTGCGAAGGAACTGGGACCGGATCAAGCAGCAAGAAAAGGGAGAAGAGGGTCAGCGATCAGCCACAATTCGGTCACTTCCAGCATCCTTGCCCGCGTTGTCTCGTGCCGATCGGGTCGGCAAGATGGTCGCAGAGGTTGGCTTTGACTGGCCCGATGTTGACGGTGCGCTGGGCAAGGTCGAGGAAGAACTTTCGGAACTGAAAGATGCCATCGCCAGCGGCGATGGCACAGCGATCCGTCACGAACTGGGCGATCTCCTCTTCGCGGCCTCCAGCGTCTCACGGAAACTGGAAGTCGATGGCGAACAGGCACTCATCGATGCCCTGGAGAGATTCCGTCGTCGATTCGAACAGGTCGATGCTCATCTGGATCAGCAGAGTCACGCTACAAATACGAAGGTCGACCTGGAGCAACTGGAACAGTGGTATCAGCAGGGTAAATTGAATGAACAAGTGGAGAATCGCAGCCACGACGAATCGACCGGGAAAGTGGGATCCGATGGAGACTGAATACAAAGGACTGGCGCATCTGCAGCAACAAATCCGTGACGGTCTTGCAACGCGAATCATCGGTCAAGACGCCATCATCCAGCAGATACTCACTGCATTCTTCTCCGGCGGGCACATCCTGGTGGTCGGAGTCCCCGGACTAGCCAAGACTTTGATGATCCGCTCCTTGGCGGAACTTCTCGATCTCCAGTTCAGCAGGGTTCAGTTCACTCCGGACCTGATGCCTCAGGATATCACCGGAACCTCGATTCTGACCTCGGATGTCGAAACCGGGGAGCGTACCTTCCGCTTCAGAAAGGGGCCCATCTTTGCCCACCTGCTGCTCGGGGACGAGATCAACCGGACTCCACCAAAGACCCAGGCAGCACTTCTGGAAGCGATGGAAGAGGGCCAGGTGACCGTAATGGGAGAGCGCCATCCCCTCCCCACACCCTTCTTCGTCATGGCCACCCAGAATCCACTCGATCAGGAAGGGACCTATCCTCTCCCATCCACGCAACTCGATCGATTTGCTTTCCAGGTGATGCTCGACTATCCAAACGCCGAAGAAGAACTCGAGGTGGTCTCGACCACCACCGCTCTTTCGGAATCGACTCTTCAACCGGTGATCCCTGGTTCCTGGTTAACCCGAGCCATGGCGGAGATCGACAAGGTTGAGATTCCCGACTGGGCACTTCTTCGCGCGACCAAAATCGTTCGCTCCACCCGTCCCGCAGAAGCGGACGGTTGCGAGGTCGCTGCCGAGTTGCTGGCCTATGGAGCGGGTCCTCGCGGAATCCAGACGATCTTGAAAACCGCCCGCGCTCGGGCAGGCTTACAGGGACGCAATACGGTCATCGCCGAGGATATCGATGACGTGATCTTGCCATCTCTTCGGCATAGAATCGTGCTCAGTGTCCATGCGGAAGCAGAGGGGTTGACTGAAGATACGGTCATCCAGAGAATCCGGGAGGCGATCGGTGATCGCGATGGAGATTCACCTCAGGTGGATCAACGAGAACTGGGTTTCTTCAGACGCTGGCTCGAACAGGTAGCGGAAACGACTCCCGCATTTCGCAAGGTTCGGTGAGAGGGTCATCTGCGGTGAGACGACCACAGTGCAGTAAGAGAGTCGCCATGCCATCGATGGTCGAAGAGAATCATACATCCCTGCTGCTACTGATAATGTATCCAATGATGTCCTTGGCCGATTCCCTGTCGTACCCATATGTCTCCTGTAATTTCGATAGTATTGCGATGCTCGCCGAAAGTTCTTCCGCGGAGAGATTGTTATGTTCCTCGGTGAGGTACTTCTGGAGTACTCCGAGGGCATGTCCCAGTTGCTCAGATCTTTCATTCCAGATCGACTGCTTCATCTTGCGAAAGTGATCCGGGAAGAGCGACTGGTAGTGAATCACCGAATCAGGATTGTCGGTGGCATAGGCTCCGAGTTTGGTCAGTAGATCGGACCTGAAGTCGGCCACATTCCCCTCGACACTCAGCAGTTCCTCGACTCGCTTCATTGCCTCCGGCGAATTCGTTTGGCGACTGGCAGGATCCATGGTGTAGCGGTTCGCAGTTGAATCCATCGCTTTGAGTTGTTGGAAATAGTCATAGAAGACACGCTCGAACTCGTGTTCATCGACGAGACCGACGCTTTCGAAGACTTCGGTACGAATCAGTTCGAGATAATGCTCGCGAACCACCTGGA
Organism: Planctomycetota bacterium; assembly: GCA_028825265.1. Classification (GTDB taxonomy): domain Bacteria; phylum Planctomycetota; class UBA8108; order UBA1146; family UBA1146; genus QNYK01. The sequence continues at coordinate 11,769 of JAPKAM010000071.1, read as the reverse complement.
CAAATCTCATGTAATCGTTGTAGCCATTGTCGACTGGTAATCTTAAGAAATCATGGACACTGGATTCCTTGATGAACTTTTCCAGTTCCGTAAAGATGGTCAGCGGCGAGAGACTGTTCCATGACTTGTCTTCAGCGGCCAGAGCAATCAGAGTGATCATCTCTCGTGGAGAGGCGCCTCTACGTCCTTCGTACTCGGAGCCATAGATCCCCTCGAACTCGCCCTCTGCCTCGTCATGCTCGCTTCGCAGTTCTCGGATGCTGCGACCCAGGAGCATCTTCTCTTCAGCCTTAAACTCATCGGGAAGAACTCCGTGATCGTAGAGTAGCGCTTTTTGCAGGGGAGAGATTCTCGCCACAATGGAAGCGAGCTCGGGGCCATAATTCTTTGGGGACGGTCGCTTCAAGCGGGTCAAGATCGCCCAAAGCGCAGTCATCTCCGCGGTGTGAGGTGCGACTGACCGGGTCGTCGAGTGAATGCCCAAGGTACGCTGATACAGTTCTGCTTCCCGAGAATACTGAAGCAAGTAGGGCACCCTGACGAGAGATAGCCTTCCCTTGAAGGAAGAGAAGTCAGGAGTCCTTTTGAAGAGGTTGAGTTGTTTTTCATTAGCGGTACCGGTCAAAACGATGTCGAGATGAGCCCTGTAATTGGGCAACTGAATGGTCCCCTTCTCTGAGGTGGTCAGGAGATACTTGTTGGTCTCCGGAGGTCTCTTGAGGAAGTCGGAGTATTCGCAAAGTCCTCGATTCGAATCGACCAGTTCGCCTTCCAGTTCAAACAGCGGAATACCATGGAGAACTCCCGGTAATCCACTTCCCTCGAAACCCAACAAGCGTGTCTGTGCATCGACGTTGCCCTGTGGTTCGATACTGATGCAGCCGAGTCGATAGCGCTTGGAATGGAAGAACCGCTCGACCTGGACGTAGCGCATCACCTCGGTCCAGTCCCCCTGATTTGCGGACAGTAGTGCCTCGTAGATCCACTTGCTCTTCTGGCTCAGGTCGCCATGGATCGCCCAATCGTAATTGAAGTGTTCCATGTCAAGAATTTCAGGATGGGCCTCCAGAGCTTGATCGATCAATTCCTTGCGTTCCTGCCTGGGAATCAGAAACAACGGAGAATCCTTCAACTCACAACGAATCACGGAGCCGATATCCTTCGGTTTGAGGAAAGCAAAGGAACCGATCTCGTCATCATCGGACTCTTCGAATCCAATCCGACTTCCGTCCGTCGACTTGAGCGGGAAGATCCAGTTGAAGCGATACATCGAGCCCTCGGGCAGGGTGCTGTAGTGAGTCATGCCTAGCATGATCGACTGGATGGTGGTCGACTTGGCCGATCCGTTCGGCCCGTGAAGTAAGATAAGGCGGTCTGCCATACCATTTCGAGCAAACTGACGTAGTTTCAGGTAGATCGAGTTCTGAACACTTTCCTGTGCCACCAGCGATTCTTCTGTTCGGCCGAAGTCCAGATTGAAGAGTTTCCAGCGACGATCGACGATGCCGATCCGCTCGACTTCTTCGGTTCCGTAATGCTCGAACATGTCGCAAAGGTAGCGAGGTGAATTTCTCAGATAGGGATACGGATTCACCAAGAAGTCATCGATAAATCCGGAGATGCTTCGAATCCGCTGCCTGGCCTCGAAACGATCGATCGACATCCGTTTGAACTTATTGATGAAATCAGAAGACGCACTCACCCCTTACCCCGCTTCCTCTCGATCAAAATCAGCCTCAGGTCTCACCAGTGCCGGATCATAACCGAAACTGGTAGGGATTTCACATTCGACCGATCGCAGGTCACTTGTACGCAGGAATCCCGGTGATTTCATGGCCAAGGATCAGCGTATGAATGTCGTGGGTGCCTTCATAGGTCTTGACCGACTCCAGGTTGAGCATGTGTCGACCGACCGGGTATTCGTGAGTCACGCCATTGGCCCCGAGCAGGTCCCGGGCAGATCTGGCGATCTCCAGCGCCCAGTAGACATTGTTCCGTTTCGACAGAGACACGTGCTGGGCCGTCATCTTGCCCGAATCCTTCAATTGAGCCAGCCGCAGGCACAATAACTGTGCCTTGGTGATCTCCGATAGCATCTCGGCGAGCTTGGCCTGCACCAGCTGAAAACTACCGATGGGGCGATCGAACTGGATGCGACTGAGGGAGTACTTCTTGGCGGCATCAAAACTGGCCATGGCGGATCCCACGACTCCCCAGGCGATGCCATAGCGAGCCTGAGTCAAGCAGGAGAGCGGTCCCGCCAGCCCCTCGGCACCGGGCAACAGGTTCTCCTTTGGGATCCTGCAATCTTGAAAATGTAACTCGGAAGTGGTCGACGCTCGAAGCGAGAATTTCTTTTCCTGCTTGGTGGTACTGAAGCCGTCGGTTCCTTTCTCGACCAGGAATCCACGGATTCGACCGTCCAGTTTGGCCCAGACCACGGCCACGTCACTGACGCAACCATTGGTAATCCACATCTTGTTGCCATTGAGGATGTACCCATCGCCATCTTCCACTGCAGTGCTGATCATCCCACTCGGATCGGATCCATGATCCGGTTCGGTCAGTCCAAAACAGCCGATCATCTTTCCACTGGCCAGATGTGGCAGGAACTTCGACTTCTGCTCCTCGGTTCCGTAGCGATGAATAGGATACATCACGAGCCCGCCCTGGACGCTGACGAAGGAACGCACTCCGCTGTCTCCTCGCTCCAACTCCTGCATGATCAAACCATAGGAGATGTTGTCGAGGCCTGCACAGTCATACCCCTCGAGATTCGAGCCGAGTAGGCCCAATTCACCAAGAGTCGGAATGATTTGGTCGGGGAACCGATCCTTCATGAAGCAATCTTCGATGCATGGAATCACCTGGTCATCGACAAATTCACGAACGGTGTCGCGAATTAATAGTTGCTCTTCGGTGAGCAGATCATCCAGATTGTAAAAATCAGAACCCTCGAATCGTTCCATCGGTGCGACCTCTCCGGGACGATGAGTTTCAAGATCGTCCTTAGGCAATCTTACACAGTCGAGTGGACTGCAAAAATTGATTCCTAAAGGGTGTCCGAAGTCGTGGACTGGATCCACAGAGAAACGATCGCCCGTGCGGACCATGGTCCTCGAATTGAGCATCATCCGCTTTGAATTGTAAACTTAAAGAGGGGCCGATGCAGGACAACACCGACCCCCGGAATTTGGTGACCCCAAGGGGATTCGAACCCCTGTTCTCAGGATGAAAACCTGATGTCCTAGACCTGACTAGACGATGGGGCCTCGATTTCAAGTGAGAGCAGTTGGGTTCGAACCAACGACCGACGCCTTAAAAGGGCGTTGCTCTACCGACTGAGCTATGCTCCCGCGTAACGGGAAAATGTACCTAGACCTGACGGACCCGTCAATCTGTTCCCGGTAGCCGATTAGATCTCCATCAACTCTTCTGTCTTCCGCTTCAGGTCATTATCGACCTGTTTTTCCACCGTTTTGAGGACATCCTGAATCTGACCCTTGAAACGAGTCTGTTCGTCCTCGGACAGTTCACCGTCCTTCTTGGAGGTATCGATGTGCTTGTTGGCATCTCTGCGGATATTACGCATCGAAATCCTCGATTCCTCAGCCACTTCTTTGGCCCGGGAAACCAACTGTTTTCGGCGCTCCTCGGAGAGTGGCGGAATCTTTAGCCGGATCAATTTTCCATCATTTTGGGGTGTAATTCCCAGGTCGGAGGAAAGAATTCCCTTCTCGATATCGCCGATGGCACTCGCATCAAAGGGCTTGACGACGATCTGATCCGCTTCAGGAACCGAGATGTTGGCCAACTGTTTGAGGGGAGTCGCGGTACCGTAGTAATCGATACGTATCGACTCGACCAGTCCAGGATGCGCCCTCCCTGTTCTCATACCTCGCATCTCCACCCGGAGATGCTCGAGTGCCTTGGTCATTCGCTCTTCAGCCTCAAGAATGACTTCTTCCACCATAAACCTCCACATTTCAGGATTGATCCATGAACCGAGTCAACTCTCGATCAGTGAGCCCACAGCAACTCCGGTGATCGCCTCGTAGATTGCATTCTCACGGGTCATGTCAAAGATACGAAGAGAAATCCGCTGATCTCGACAAAGAGTGAACGCTGAGGTGTCCATCGCCTTCAGTCCTGCTTCCAGGACATGATCGAAGGTCGTGGTTTCCAGTTTATTGGCCTCAGGGTAGCGTGCCGGATCCTGGTCATAGATTCCGTCATGCTTGGTTCCCTTGAGCAACTCACCACAATCGAGTTCCGCCGCTCGTAAGGCGGCACAAGTATCTGTCGTGAAATATGGATTCCCTGTGCCTCCGGAGAGCACCACAGTGGTCCCTAAGGACAACAATTGGCGCGCCTCTCCCGAGTGGAACCGTTGGATCTGAGGCACAGGAGAGCCCGCTCCAAGCACAACAGCGGGGCAATCTTGCATCTGAAGATGAGCTCGTAGAGCCAACGCATTGACATGGGTCGCGGTCATTCCAATGGCGTCGGCGTCACTCCTGTGAAGCTTTTCGGAGGACCAATCCGCCCCTCGACATAGATTTCCAGCACCGACCACGATGGCGATCTCGGTATTGAGGGAGGCTGCACGAGAGATCTGCTCGGACACGGTGCGGAGTGCCTGGAAATCGAGGCCGACTCCAGCAGCCCCTCCCAGGGCTTCACCACTCAATTTGAGCAGTACCCTTCTAGTCGCACCATGGTCCATGAAACTTGATCCATTCAGATGGCGTCAATGGAAATGGAAGACCTACTGGCCAATCTCCATCCGGTGGAAACGAGTCAACTGGATGTTTTCCCCAATGGTCACAATCGCATCCTGGATCACCTGCTCGATACTCTTCTTGTCCTCCTTGATGAAGGCCTGATTGAGCAGACATACCTCGCTGTAGTATTTTTGTAGTTTACCCTCGACGATATTGCCCTGGAGATTCTCCGGCTTGTCCTTGACCTGCTCGGCGAACACGGCACGCTCTCGCTCCACCACCGCTTGATCGAGTTCGGAGGGAGAGACCGCCATCGGATTCATCGCTGCGATGTGCATCGCGATATCCCGAATCAGGGTCTGAAACGTCTCATTTTTGGCGACGAAGTCGGTCTCACAGAGAACTTCCACGATCACACCGATGCGTCCATTGGAGTGGATATAGGAGCCAATCCAACCCTGATTGGTCGCCCGGTCCGCTTTCTTGGCAGCCATCTGAGCGCCACGCGTACGCAGCAGGTCGATCGCCTGTTCAATGTCGCCGTCCGTTTCACCGAGTGCCTTCTTGCACTCCATCATGCCGACGCCGGTTTGCTTGCGCAATTCCATCACTGTTTTCGCATTGATGTCACTCATGAGTTCATCCTTTCCAGCCCCGGGAATCATCCTCAGCGGCTGTCGCTTATCTACTGATCTGGGTCGAACGAAAGACCGAGAGAATCGGCTACTCCTCGGTCTTTTTCTTGTCAGGTGCCACCACGATCTTCGGCTTCACCTTGAGATCGGCCGGTTGGTCGACCCCCGGAGCCGGTTGAGGTGGCGTGTATGGCTTGGCGCGTGCCTCCTCGACGTTGACGTTGCGCTCCTTCTCCTTGCGCTTGGCGGTATCCTCGTCGGATGCCTTTTTCGACGCTTCATCCTTCTGACGAGCTTGCAACTTGTCCTTACCCGCAATGATGGAATCCGCAAGTTGACTGAGAATCACCTCGATACTGCGGAATGCATCATCATTACCAGGAATCACCAGATCAACCATGTTCGGATCACAGTCGGTGTCGACGATGGAGATGATGGGAATGTTCAATCCCCTGGCCTCCTTGACGGCAATCTCGTCACGTCGGATATCGACCGCGATGAGCGCACCAGGAATCCGGGTCATGTTCCGCACTCCCTCGAGATTTCGGAAGATCTTGCGGCGTTCTCTCTCCATTCGAGAGATCTCCTTCTTGGAACGGACCGCAGCGTCATCGGCCAGTTCCCGTTCCAACTCATCGAGTCGACGCAGGCGACTTCTAATCGTCTGATAGTTGGTCAAAGTTCCGCCCAGCCAGCGATGCACGCAGAAGTGCATGCCGCAACGACCGGACTGCTCACGAACCACTTCACGAGCTTGTGACTTGGTCCCGACAAAGACCACCTCATGACCCGCCTCGACGATCTGCTCAAGGAAGTGCTTGGCTCGCACCAAACCGCGCACCGTCTGGCGAAGATCGATGACATGGTTTCTGTTATGTTTCTGGTGAATGTAGGGTGCCATGGCAGGATGCCAACGGCTCGACCTGTGGCCGAAGTGAACTCCCGCTTCAATCAGTTCCTTGATCTGCAATCCAGGCATATCCGGTTCCTTTCGTTGTTCCGCACAGGGGGCCTCTCGACAGGTATCCCGCGGAAAACGTGTTCTGTTCCAGGCAGCAGCATCCAACTATGCCTGGTTCACCCACCCGAGTGGCTGGGCTCCCTTGATCTGGTGACCATCGGGACGACGATGAAGGCCACAAACCTCCAGCGACAGTCATACAAGGTATCGGTCTTGAATTGATCCATCAACAGATTCGAGGGGTCAGATCGGCGGGTTCAAGCCTTTTCCAGCGATTCTCCACGGCCCCGGAGACTTTCGATCACCTGGGTCGCCGCTTCCATCGCTCGCCGCCCCTGGGCACCGGTCACCGCGGGCTCGCAGTGGCCCTGGGCCGCCTCGAGGAAAGCGTCGAGTTCCGCCCTCAGAGGCTGCTCTTCGACGAAGGTGAGCGGGCTCTGTTGCAGATGGCGTTGCAGGAACTGATCGACACCTTCAGGGGCTTCGACTCTTCCCAAGGAATCGAGGAAGTCCGCTGAATCGTAGTCGGAATCGAGGGTCACATGGAATCCTTGCCGGTTGACCAGATCGAGGCTGACATACTGACGATGGCCAAAGATCCGGATCTTCCGGGAGCGGTTGAGAGCCACCCGGCTGGTCTTGACGAAGGCGGTTGCTCCCTTGGCAAAACTGAGCCGGGCGTGAGCCAGGTCCTCGGTCGGCGACAGAACAGAGCAACCGTGGGCATCCACTTCCGTAAGGTCATCGTCGACCAGGTGCAGAGCAATATCGATGTCATGAATCATCAGGTCGTGAACCACACTGATTTCGGTCGACCGGATAGCAAAGGGATGAATACGATCGCACTCGATGAAAAGCGGTTGTTCGACAATTTCCAGCGCCGCCCGGATGACCGGATTGAACCGCTCGATGTGGCCGACCTGAAGTACAGATCCTGAGCGTAACGCCGCCTGACAGATCTGATCCGCCTCCTCCAGCGTCGCTGCGAGAGGCTTCTCCACCAGCACTGCTTTCCCCGCCTCGATGAAGGGAAGAGAAGTGGCTAGGTGGAATGGGGTTGGAGTCACGATGCTCACAGCATCGACCAAATCAACGACCTCGTCGATTTGCTGGTAGTGAGCACAACCATTCAACTCGGCGATCTCAAGCGCCCTTGCAGGAGAACTGTCGACCACGGCGACCAGTTCCACTCCCGGAATTTCGTTCCAGATGCGTGCGTGAGCACTACCCAGATGCCCCACACCAATGACAGCAACCCGCATCGATCTGCCTCTCTTACGGCTGCCGGGCTCTGCCCTGGCGACCGGTTTCGGTGGCCCGGAGGAAGGACCTGAGATGGATCCCCTCCTCGGGAACATGACCACGGCGTTCGAGTAGTTCGAAAGCTTCTCGGCGTATCATGTTGTTGTTATACAGCAATCGCTGCGCCTCTTTGAGCCAGGCGGCAACATCATCGGAGATTCCGGCACGTTTCATGCCCACCGAGTTGGTGGCACGCACTCGAGAGGGATTGCCCTCTGTGATCAGATACGGTGGTGCGTCGGTGGTGACCCGGGTCATTCCGCCGATGAATGCAAGTCGTCCGACCGTGGCATAGTGATGAACCGCAGCGAGTCCCCCGAAACCGGCCTGATCTTCCACCACTACGTGGCCTCCCAGGAGCACCCCGTTGGCCATGATGATCTCGTTGCCCACCACGCAATCGTGAGCCACATGGGAGCTGGCGAGGATCATGCAACCGTTGCCCAGGCGAGTCACTCCCCCACCTTGGGCAGTGCCGCGATTGATGGTGCAGTGTTCACGGAACAGATTGTCCGAGCCAATTTCCGCCCAGGTCTCTTCGCCATTCCATTTCTGGTCCTGCGGATCTCCGCCGAGGACCGCACCGGGATGCACCACGCAACGTTGACCAATTCTCGTGTTGCAAACCACCGAAGAATGATGGTGGAAGACGCAGTCGTCACCGATGGTGACATTGGGACCGATGTATACCCCGGGACCGATCGTCACATCGGAACCGATTTCAGCCGTGGGATCGACAAATGCAGTGGCGTGAATCATTGGTTTTCCTTATCAACCTGCGTCGACGATCATGAATCTTATCGTGGCTTCGGTGACAGGTCTTCCATCTACAGTGGCTCTGACCTGAACCTGAGCGGTTCGCTCGCGCATTCGCTTCACTTCGGCCTCGAGGATCAACTGATCCCCGGGCACCACCGTCTTGCGAAACTTGACATCATCGATCCCCAGAATATAGGCGATTCGGTTTGAATCAGCACTACTCCTCAACAACAAGACCCCGGAAAGTTGTGCCAGGGCCTCCAGTTGCAAGACCCCCGGCATCACCGGTTGGCCCGGAAAGTGCCCCTGGAAGTACTCCTCGTTGAAGGAGACGTTCTTCAGGCCCACCGCTCGCTTCCCTTCCTCGACCTCCAGGACTCGATCGACGAGCAAAAAGGGATAGCGATGGGGCAGCAACTTCTGGATATCTCGAATCTCGAGCCCGTGAGGAGCCTTGATCAGCACATCTTCCAGTTCCCGTTCACGGACATGGACTTCCGCGATCCGCGCCGCCAAATCCGCATTGAGGCCGTGGCCACTTCGATGGGCGATGATGTGACCACTGATGCTACAGCGAAGCAGGTAAATATCTCCGAGCAGATCGAGGATCTTGTGTCGGGCGGGTTCATCCGGAAGCCGGAATTTTGATGAATGGCCCCTCGAGTCGAGCAACAGAGTGTTGTGCTCGGTGGCTCCTTTACCCAGACCTCTCGCCTTCAACTCTTTAACCTCGCTCTCCAGCACGAAGGTTCGCGCCGGTGCGATCTGCTCACGGAAACTCTTTTCGGTGATCTCCAGGTCAACCGTCTGACTGAATCCAGGGTCACCGGGATATTGCAGCGTGTAGGTCACTCTCAGTTGGTCAGCCGGAAGTGCAACGACGGTCGCAGAGCCTTCCTCGGCCGCCACCGGCGTAGTCAGGCTCAGGGTTCTTCCGCGCGCTCCCTGATCATCCAGTCCCGCCTCAGCGATGGCCTCCAGAAAGGGCAAGGCACTGCCATCCATTCCCGGAATCTCAGGACCATCGATCTCACAGATCAGGTTCTCGATGCCGAGCACGTGAAGAACTGAAAGCAGGTGCTCACAGGTGTGAACCTCGGTCGTTCCGATGCCGAAACTGGTTCGCCTCGGTTGCTTCCTGAGGGTGTCGAGACCGAGGGGGATATCCAACCCCGGATCGATATCGGTTCGTCTGAAAACGATGCCGAAATCCGCATCTGCAGGAAGAAGCCGTAAGGTCGATTCCTCCCCCAGATGGAGGCCTTTACCAGACAGTGTCGCCTCTGCCGAGATGGTCTGCTGAGTCGCCTGTGTCAACGATCCTCCGCCCTGGCAGCAACCCTCGAGATCACCTCCACGGTGATGTCCAGATCCTTACGTGCCCAAACGCTGACGTAAACCTTGAACTCGGCGGCCCGTGCAACATTGTTGAGTACCAAGTCAAGTTCACGCTCATTGGCCACTTCCTGGATGGCGTCCCTGACGACCTTGATCAACTCATCCCTGCGGGCCTTAAATCGGGTTGAAAATTCCTGCTCCAGATCTTCCTGCATCCAAGTCAATTCCGCCTTCGAAATTGCGAACCGTTTCTCCGCTTCACGCCGTGCATCGGTTCCTGGTTGCAGTTGGCTCGCCTCCTGCTGAATGCGACGCAAAACGCTTTCTTGATCTCGAACATCTTGTTCCATCTTGCTACGCAACTGATTGAATTCTTGGGTGATCACTTTCCCCTGGGGGATTTGATCGAGAACCACCTGGACGTCGCAGACACCAACACGGTGCGACTCCAGTTCCACACCACCGCCAGAGATGTTCTGCTGAAGGAACATCAAGCCACTGAGGGTGACCAGTAAGATGCAAAACGACATCCAATAACGCTGGAACGGCAGGTGATTGAATTCTGGTTGGACTGGTTTCATCTGTTCTACTTTCAAGATCCCGAGAAAGCTTCGTAAGCTAAATCTCCGAAGCGAAGTTGATCTGCATGGAAGGCGAGTTCAATCGAACCGGTGCGACCCTTTCGCTGCTTGGCCACGATGACTTCGGCTTTGCCCTTGGCGTCTTCATCGTCAGGACTGTAGTACTCCTTACGATACAGCAACATGATCACATCAGCATCCTGCTCGATGGCACCAGATTCCCTCAGGTCGGACATTCTGGGCTTGTTTCCTTCTCGAGATTCAACCGCCCTCGAGAGCTGAGAAATGGTCAGGATCGGCACCTGTAGTTCTCGAGCCAGTTGCTTCAGAGAACGGGAGATCTGCGAGATCTCTTGTTGACGATTTTCGACCCGACCTCCCATCTCCAGCAATTGGAGATAGTCCACCACGATCAGACCTAGTTTCTTCTGATGATGGAGTCGTCTTGCACGGGCTCGAATCGACAGCGCGTTTAGACCTGGGAAGTCATCGATGTAGATCGGGGCATCTCTCATCTTGTCGACGCCCTGGATGATCTGGCTCCACTCCATGTCGTTGAGTTTGGCCTTGCGCATCTTGGTCGCGCTGACATTGGCGGCTGCGCTGAGAAGGTTCATCGCAATTTGATCGTAACCCATCTCGAGGCTGAAAATGGCCACAGGGACCTTGTTGACCAGGGCCGCATGGCGAGCCACATTGAGGGCGAAGGTTGTCTTGCCCATCGCGGGTCGACCCGCCACCACGACCAGATCCGTCGGCTGGAGACCGTTGGTTAACTCATCCAGTTCCTTGAAACCGGTCAACACTCCGACCGATCCCTTCTCCCACTCCTCGATGTTCTGGATGACTTTGTCGAGGCTCTCGTGCATCGAGTGGACGCCCTGCTTCGAATCGTCCTCAGCTAGACTCAGCACTTGGCCACCCGCTTCATCGATCAGGTCGCGAACCCTGCCAGAACCGGATCGAGCTCGAGTTTCCAACTCCTGACACATCTGGATGACTCGGCGACGTTGTGAGGATTCCTGGATGATCCTGGCATACTCGAGCAGATTGGAACTGGTCTGAACGCGACTGGTCAGATCGACCACGTACTCCTCGCCTCCCGCTTGATCCAATCGTCCACTGGCTCGCAGTCGATCGATCAGGATCAGCGCATCCGAGACGCCGTCATCGGCCCACAGCAGCAGCATTTCAGCGTAGATGATCCGGTGACGGGCGAGGTAAAATTCCTCTTCCTTGACCGATCCCATCACGGAATGACTGTTGGCCCCACCCAGCATCAGTGAACCGAGCAGGTTGACCTCAGCATCGACATTGTGAGGCAAAGCACCAGCGTGTTGAGAGTCCTCGACCATGATCTACCTGATTCCCTGCGGATGCCTACATAGCGACTCAAGTGACTTCTATCGAGCCCGGATCGCCGACACAGGTCCATCGACACTGGTCCATCGACACTGGGTCACCGACAC
>JAPKAM010000070.1 GCA_028825265.1 Planctomycetota bacterium | reverse complement strand
GCCGCTTGCTTTGCTGCCGCTTGCTTTGCTGCCGCTTGCTTTGCTGCCGCTTGCTGTGCTGCCACTTGCTGTGCTGCCGCTTGCTGTGCTGCCGCTTGCTGTGCTGCGGTCGTCTCGATCAGCGATTCAGAATCTTCGGTCGGAGTGGCGTCCGATGTAGGTTGTGGAGGTGCTGGAACTCGCCCTGCTGGAACACGCCGAGCAGGCACTCGCCGCTCGCCACTCTCGCCACCGGCTCCACTACGCTTGCGCGGCTTTGGAATGCGTCGCTTCTTCGGGACTCTGGAATCCCCGGAATCCCCTGTAGCTTCGTCAGCAGTCATGAATCCTCACTCCCGATCACCTTTTGGTCCTCGCCCGATCCCACATCTTCCTTCACCGGGTAGAGAATTTCGATCAACTCCTGAACCTGCTCCGGAGCGAGATGCCCCAACTCCACCAACACTTGACCGAGGAGGGGGACTTGTTTACCAGCACTGCGGAGCCGCTCCTGGACCGTCAGCGCCTCGTAGATCTGGGCTTCGCCCACCCACCCCTTTTCGATGGCGACCTCGCCAAATAGACGACGGTATCGGTCAGGGGTAGTCACGAATCGCCACTCCTCTCGCCCACCAATGGAATCGAATCCACGACGGCTCAGATCCATCGGTGAAAGACCCAACTCCAGTAAGTGTGACCGAGGATATCAGCGGACTCCACTGGACGCCACCGCTCCAGTCTAGTGCCCGTCTAGTGCCCGGAGACGGTGAGCGGCTCAGGACCGCTGTGAAGACTGATTTCCTCGATGTCTCCCGATCGGGTCAGTTGGCCACGTAATTCGATCACCTGTCGAAGGCAATTCAGTTTTTGCTGAGAAGTGGCCACCTTGGCCCCCGGATAGGCGGGAGAACGACCCCAGTGTAGACGAATTCCAGAGGTGGTGTGGAGGTACCAGAGGCGCTGATCGCCATCGACAAAGAGACTCGAAACCTCGTGCAGATATCCGGGAACACGGTCGAACACCTGGTCCCCCCAGAGCACCGAGAGGAGAGCCAGTAACTCGTCAAATTCGGGCCCCACGAGCCGCTCTCCCGAGCGGGCGCGGGCCAACTCCTCTTGCTGCTGGACACCCCCCTGCGGCAGATATTCGGGAATTCCCCAGCTCTGGGCCAGGAAATCACCCGCTTGCCGATCGATGACCCGGCCCGATCCGTCGATCAGCAGCCAGCCTGTTTCGCTGCGGATCCCCACCGAAGGTCGCACGAACTGGCCGGTAAATCCGATGCCAGTCGGTGTTCGAACCACATCTTGAACCGAATCGATCCAGTGATTTCGTTCCAATTCCTCCGTGACTTGCGATTTCCAACGGACCGACTGGAGCGACACCTTCGAAGGCATCTGGACAAGGGATTCGATCGAGCCCTCAGGGGGCTCGGGAAACCAGGCGGGCAGAGAGGATGGCTCGATGGCCCAGACACCACCGGCTCTCTCCAACTCAAGATCAACCTGCTCCTTGGCCACCACCAGGAAGACTCCAAAGATCGACAGCAGCAACATGGCGAGCAACAAGTTGCGTCCACCACCGCCCCCCTCCTGATTTTCCTCCACGGCCTTCACCGTCGGCCTCCTTGCTGGCCAGGCATGATCACTTCTCGAATGAGATCGACCTGGAATTGCTCTCGTACTTTTCGTTGAACCTGCTTGATCAGTCGCTCGATATCATCCGAGCAGGCATCCTTTTCATTCACGATGAAATTAGCATGTATTGGAGAGATGCGGGCCCCTCCGATAGAGAGCCCCTTGAAGCCACACTTCTCGATCAGTTCGCCGGCGCTGGTGCCCTCGGGGTTACGAAAGATGCAACCACAGGAACGAGGCTCGTAGGGTTGTGTCGCACGTTTTTGTTGTTCCAGTGCTGTCGATTTCTTTTTCAGTTGTTGCGGGTCCGCCCCTGGCGACAGTTCCAGCCTGACTGAGGCCACCACCCGATCTTCGATCCCGGAACAGCGATATTTCCAGGGCAGGTTCGCTCCCTCGACCCATCGCCCGGGGCCGCCGGGTTCCATCAGGAGTACCTGTGAAACTCGATCTCCAACCTGCTCGCCGCAAGCGCCGGCATTGCCCCACACCGCTCCCCCGATGGTTCCGGGAATCCCTGCAAAGAACTCGAGTCCCTGCCAGCCGTGAGCGTTGGCGATTTTCACCAGAGACGGGAGGGGGAATCCCGCTTCTACCTCGACGACCCCCGCTTCAAGGTCACGCCTCGCATTCAGTTTCCTGGTCTGAATCACCAGCCCAGCGAATCCATCATCGGCGAACAGAACGTTAGAGCCGTGTCCCAGCAAGAATCGCGGGAGACCCTCTTTATGCACCCAGGAGAGCAGCGATTCGAGTTCAGGGAGAGACTCCGGTTCGGCGTAATACCTCGCCTTGCCACCGATCCGATACCAGCAAAGATCTCTCAGTGAGATTGATTCCTGCGGGTTCATCTGGAAGCCTCCAGATCGCGCCCCATGTGAGCAATTCGAACGCCGATCTTGTCGATACTGCCAGCACCCAGTGCCATCACCACATCTCCCGGAGCGATGATCTCTGGAAGTTCGTGAATCGCTTCCTCGAAACCCACTATTCGAACGGGAATCTGCCTCTCGCGTAGTCGCTTTGCAAACCCCTGCAGCATGTCGGTTGGAAACTGGAGCGGATTCTCTCGGGCATGAAAGATGGGCAACAGAAGAACTTCGTTTGAAGCATCGAAAGAAGCGACAAATTCCTCGAAGAAGACCTCCAGTCGAAGTGCTTGGTGAGGCTGGAAGATCGCCCAGATCTTTCGATCTGGGTAAACCTCTCGAGCAGTCTCGAGAGTCATCTTCACTTCGGTCGGATGATGCGCATAGTCATCAAACCAATCCACACCATCGATAACTTCACGTTTCTCGAAGCGCCGCTTGACCCCTCGATAATTTTCGATCCCTGTCCGAATCGATTCCAGATCTACACCGAGTGAGTAGGCGAGCGCAGCGGCGGCGGTAGCGTTGAGCATGGTATGCTTACCAGGGAAATTGAGAGTGACTTTAAAGAGGGATCGATCATCGACACGCATCTCGATGAGACTGTTCAGCCCCTTCTTGAGCATCTTTGACCTCCACCCTTCACCTTGATCGAGACCAAAGATGATGAGGCGGACATCGGCTCCTACCTTGCGTAAAAGATCGGCATGGAGTTCGGGAACCACCACCGGAGATCCCGGACGAAATCCCCGCAGGAAATCGCCGAACGATTCCTGCACTGCAGCGAGGTCGCAATAGATCTCCGGATGATCGACCTCGATATTGGTGACGATTCCTGCGCTCGGGCAGAGATTGAGAAAACTCTTCTGATACTCACAGGCCTCGACGATGAAATCCTCGCCGCTGCCATTTCTCCAATTTCGACCATCCATCGATTCCAGTTCTCCGCCGAGCAGCACCGACGGATCCCGACCCGCAGCCATCATGATGCTGGTCAAGATTCCGGTGGTCGAGGTCTTGCCATGAGTCCCTGAAACGGCAATGGCGTGCCCCTGCGCCGACAGTCGACCGAGAACCTCGCTGTACTTCAACACCTCTATCTTGAGTCTAGCGGCCTCCACCAACTCGTCGTTGTGGTCGGGAATCGCCAGCGATCGGATCACCAGTCCGGTGTCCTGCGGAAGATTCCGAGCATCGTGGCCGGAGAAGAACCGAATATCCGCACCCAGCAATCGGTCCTTCAATTGATCGTTCTGATCGCTTCCTGAGACGTCATGGCCACGAGCTTTCAAGAGCATCGCCAGGCCACTGGTCGCAGCCCCGCCGATACCGATGATGTAAACCTTGTCAGGAATTGGAGCGTCATCTATCAACGATCATTCCCCTCACCCACAGGTCGAAGCTGCGGAATCCTGATCACGGTCCCGATCTCAAGTCGATCCGGATTCGAGATTCGATCCCGATTCGCATCGAACAAACGGTTCCAGTCCGCGACACCGTAGTAGTCGCGAGCGATGGTGGCCAGTGTCTCTCCCGTCGCCACTCGGTGTTCTCGCGAAGCCTCGGGAGGCGACGAGCCGACAGTCGCCTCCGCTCCCATCGGCGGCAGGCTGATCACCTGTCCGACCTGCAGACGATCTGGATCGATCGATCGATTGGCCTCGATGAGCTGCTGGTAGTGATCGAGACTACCCAGCACATCCCTGGCTATTTTCCAGAAACTATCTCCGTGCCGAATCGTCCATTTCCTCAAGACACCACCCTCAACCATTTGCGGGTCCAACTCCGGTGTCCGGTCCCCTTCAGGGTTGCCCATCTCGGGCCGCAGATCGACTTCTGAATCTGTATTTGCCGCTGCAACCGTGCCGCTGGAGGGGTCATCTGGTGGATCATCGGGTAGATCATCAAGCCACTGGCGAGCTCGTTCGTCGACCGAGTACCAGGAAAGAGTCACCGGAGAAGTCAGCACCAGATGGGCTCTTGCCACTTCCGAATCCCGCTTGGGTCCAAGCCCCTTGCCGATTCCGATCACGCCAAAAATCAGCACTGCGATGCAGAGAATCCACCGGACCGCGTTCATCTTCATCGTCTCACCTCCACCACTTCTTCGAAATGACCAGAACTCCCGCTCTGATCGGCACCGAGGTGAGAGGCAATGACATCTGCAATTCGCCGTGCCGCTGCGGGACAACCTAGACTGCGCGCTGAATCGGCCATCTGCTCGAGCCGTGATCGGTTCTCGATCAGGTCGTCGATCCATTGTGCGATCTGAGCTGGCGATTCCTGTTCAACCACCAGAGCACCACCACTGGCCGAGACGTGCCGTGCATTTTCCAGCTGGTGATGATCCCTATGACGATAGGGCCAGTAGATGGCAGGGCGACCCACGCAACAAACCTCGGCAACGATAGACCCCCCCGAACGCCCCAGCACCAGGCTTGAATCGATGAGAGTTTGGGCAGGTTCCTCGATGAAGGAACGAACCTCGGCATCGATTCCGAGTTGATTCCAGCGTTGTTGGATTCCGTCAGTTTTCTCATCTCCACAAATGTGATGCACTCGGATGGTCCGTCGATTTTTGAGTCGTTCTGCGGTTTCGAGTATCATCTGATTGACCGGTTCCGATCCCTGACTACCACCCATGATCAGTAGTTGCGGTTTCGGGTCATTTTTCAACGGACTGGCGACAAACTGTTCTCGCACTGGACAGCCGAGGATGGCACTGCGCGAGCGCAGGCTACGGGACATCCCATCGATGGGCCAAGTCAGAAACACCTTGCGCGCAATCCTCGACAGGCACTGATTGGCTCGCCCCATCACCTTGTTTTGCTCGAGCAGAAAAAGAGGCAATCGGGTGGTCCAGGCGGCGATCCCGACCGCCACCGCCGGGCGTGCACCGAGGGCGATCACGGCGTCGATACGATGGTGAGCGAGCCACCGGCGAGCGGGAAGTACCCTCAAAAAGGCATCCCCGATGGTGCCGATCCCGCTCCACGGGGGTGAAATCCTCTCGATGCCACAATCGGGCAGGATCTTGCGCTCCATCGGTGTCTGGTGATCGAGGAACAGTGGCTGGCCGACTCCTTGTTCAGAAAGAGCCCTCGCCAGAGCCAGCCCCGGGAAGATGTGGCCACCGGAGTTTCCTCCGGCGAGCAGGATTCGTTTCATGTCAGATTCACCACCTGTCGCGCACGAGTTCTCGAGATTCCGATCACGACCCCTGTCATGCCCATAAACACTGCAAGGCCCGTGGATCCATGAGAGAAGAAGGGCAGAGGAATCCCTTTGGTCGGAAACAAGGCGACATTGACCAACAAGTTGATGGCGGCCTGGCCGGTGATGGCGATGGTCACGACTCGCACCATGCATGCAAGGTCCGCATCTTCGACGGCTCGCGAAAGACGCCAACCAAAGAGCAACACCAGCGAGTAGAGGCTGACCAGCACCAGTACTCCAATGAATCCAGTTTCCTCTGCATAGACCGAGAAGATGAAGTCGCTGTATTCCGATGGCATGTAGAGGGTCTTGCTGGTTCCCAAACCGATCCCCTTGCCAGCCCATCCTCCACTGCCGATCCCCTGCAATCCGGCCCAAACTTGAGGAACATTCTCAGGGGAAAAGATGGCCTCGAATCGTTCTTCCATCTCGTTCATGCGAGCCATCAGTTTGGGCAGCAGCAGGAGTACTAGCGGAATTGCAAGCCCTACAATGTAGATGAGTATCTTGGACCAGCGGAACAGCGGGATCGCACACAAAACCAGCAGAAAGGCGGCACTTCCAAAATCGGGTTGTTTCCAGATGATGAGGAATGGGATCCCGACCAGTCCGGCAGCGATAACAGCGCCCACTGGAGCGGTGATCTCTCTTCCCAGCACTCCTCGATAGCGCAGCACACCGGTCAAAGCGATGGTCGCAGCAGGAACCGCGAACTTGGCCAATTCTGATGGTTGGAATCGAATTCCGAGATCGAGCCAACGGTAGGCATCATTGATCTCGCGACCCAGCGGACTGACGATAGTAGCGAGTAGTAGCAGCACCACTCCGCCCCACAAAGGAATCCAGTACATCTCGATCCAACGTCGAGGTTGAATCCACAGACCTATTAAAAAGAGCAAGCAACCGATGCCATACCCCTTCAACTGCTTGACCCACATCGAAGTGGGATCCTGGTCCGACACGAAGGACCTGTAGGAGGAGGCGCTGTAGTGAAAGAACATTCCGATCACAAGAATCATGAAAACTGTTGAGAGAAACCGAAATCCCTCTCGAGCAGGATCCAACGGTGTCGATGAACTGTTCTGGAGAGATGAACCGTGCTGGAGAGTCGAGGTGGAACTGTTGGTCGTCGCCATCAACTCTCCTCTCTCTGCAAGGAGAGCAGTTCCTGCTCGACAGCGCTGGCGAACTGCTCCAGTGCCTCCTTGCGCGAGGCCTTGAACAGTACCGAATCTCCAGATTCGAGACGCTGACAGACTTGAGTGACGCCACGATCACCCTTCTCGATGCGAACCACCTCACACCGATTCGAATGGGCGGCCAATCCTTCGGCGTACCACTCCGCAGCCCGGCCACAGACGAAGATCAGCTCGATCTTTGACCTTGCACAGAGTTGTCCCGCCTCGATATGGAGTTGTTGTTCCTTGTTCCCTAGTTCTTCCATCGTTCCGATCACCGCTACTTTCCGACGAGCGGATGAGTCGCTCAGATCCTCGATGGCACATTTCAAGGCGTAAGGGCTGGAATTATAGCAATCGAGGATCAGTTCCACTGCGCCGGCTCGGCGGATTTCGTGCCGCAAGGGAGGCAGTGACATCCTCTTCACCGACTCCACCAAGACTTCCGGATCACTGACCAGATCGAGAACGACCGCCAGTGCCGACTCAAAACATCTCATCGCCCAGTCTGCCGGCGGATCCCAGGGCAAGATGTACTCTCGCCCCCGCAAACGATCGATCGCCTTCACTCCATCGGAAGGGTGTCTCCTGACCTCAAGATCGCCATCCGGCCCGGTCCAGTGAAATAGGGAGGCCTGTTCTCCCGCTCGATCACGCCAACCGATCGGTGCCCACCGTTGATCACCAGAGAGTCGCTCGAGTAACGAGAACTTCTCCTGGCGTACCCCTTCCAGCGAACCCAGTCCTTCCAGGTGTGCCTCTGAAATCGCCGTGATGACACCGTGAGTCGGTTGAGCCACCTCGGTCCGAGCGGCAATCTCCCCGGGGGAACTGGTGCCTAGTTCCAGCACCAGTACCTCGGTCTCCGGCGGAGCTTCGAGGATGGTGATCGGCACTCCGATCTCATTGTTGAAGGAGCGACGCGGTGCATGGACTTGGTATGACGCCGACAGGAGATCGTGGATCATGCCGCAGGTGGTGGTTTTCCCGACGCTACCTGTGACCGCCAGCGCAGGTGTCTGGTCGCGATCCTGCTGGCGATATCCGCGAGCCAAGGCGGAGAGGGCCGTCAGCACCACTGGGGCCTCGATCGATGGACCCTCATGACGTTGGGAGTCTCCGGGACCACAAAGCACCGCAGCGGCTCCCCGTTTCAGTGCATCCGCTGCAAATTGGATCCCGTGGCGCTGCGCTCCATCGAGCGCTACAAACAAAGATCCGGCAGTCGCCTCGCGGCTATCGAACACCACCTTTTGGATTTGAAGCGAAGGGGTTCCGCGAACCAACTCTGCTCCCGCCCAACGCGCCACTTCTCTCAGGGAGCCACTCTTCATCCGAGCACCTCTCTCGAAAAATCCTGCACGGGACTGTGCGGAAAGTTCTGTGCCAAGATCTGGCAGGTGATTCGATCATCGTCGAAGGGTTCGAAGCGATCTCCGATCTGCTGGGTAGCCTCATGGCCCTTTCCGGCGATCACCAGAACATCGTCGGGATTCAGCATCTTCACCGCCAGATCGATGGCTCGACGTCGATCCACCTCAGCCTCGTATTTGACTTCCTCCGGCACACCCGCAAGAACCTGATCGATAATTTGCTGAGGATCTTCAGTTCTGGGATTATCGCTGGTGACGATCAATTGATCTGCCCCGGCTGCGCACTTCCCCATCTCTGCCCGTTTTCCCTGGTCTCGTTCGCCTCCACAGCCAAACAGAAGTATCAGACGCCCCTTGACCAGTGGCCGAAGGGTGTCGATCACCGCGTCGATGGCGTCTGGAGTGTGAGCAAAATCGATGCAAATTCTACCGACCGGGGACTCGACCCACTGAAGACGACCCGCGACGCTCTTGGCGTTGAGAATCCCAGCGACAATGTGATCGGAGGAGACTCCATTCGCTGCCGCGATGGCAGTGGCGACCAACGCATTGGACACATTGTGTCGTCCCAACTGTCGCAATTTCAATTCACCAACGAATCCATCGGTTCGGACCCGAGCGCTGCTGCCCTCGAAACTCCAAGTGATCCGATCGGCGACCGCATCCTCGAATCCATCGACCTGGAAGCGGATCTCGCCATCCGAATCGGACCCGGCTCGATGCGGATATGGCCTAACGAACGCCGCACCGGCATCACACCAGTCTGCCAGACGCTGCTTGGTCTGGTGGTACTGCTCCAAGGTCTTGTGGTAATCGAGGTGGTCCCTGCCGAAGGAAGTGATCGCAGCGGCACACAGAGAAAGCCCTGCGATCCGCTGTTGATCGATGGCATGAGATGAAACTTCGAGCACCATGTCGGTGCCACCCGCCTCTAGATGACGCGCCAGCGCATCGGCGATCACGAGGGGATCCTCGGTCGTCATCTGACTTGGAGTACTGACACTTCCCAGACGATGCTCGAGCGTGGTCATCCAGCCGACTTGACCGCCCGCTTCCTGCAAGATGCTCGACAAGTATCCCACCGTGGTACTCTTGCCATTGGTTCCGGTGATGCCGAAGATCCGCATCTGACTGCCAGGCTCACCCGCTCCAGCATGGGCCAACCGGGCCAGTGCCCGCCGCGAATCATCGACTTGCCACCAGGAGATATTTTCATCGACATCGGGAAAGGGTGGACACTGGCAAACGATGGCGCGGGCGCCGCCCCGAATTGCATCCCGGATGTAGCCACTTGCATCGTGACGCAGGCCCGGGACTGCCACGAACAGGTCAGCCGGCATCCTGCGATGATCGCTACAGACTGAATTGATGGGAAATTCGGGCCAGCGATCCCGATGAGGTACTCCTAGGATTTCCCCCAAGGGGCCTCGGCCGAGAGGCACCCGCAGCGACATCAATCGTCGTGATCCCATGCTGACGCTTCCCCTTCCCCTGACCTCGCCCCGACCCGCAGACTATCGGCCCCGCCGCTGGGATCAATCTGCCTCGGCTCAAGTTCCCTCCCTGGGCGAAAGAAACTCGAATCTCGCTGGTGCCCAGTGCTGCGATCAGAACTGACGGAAGAGGCTAGGACTTGTTGCTCCAGCGCCTGTTGAACCCGATTCCCCTCGGCTCGTAACACACCCTCGAGCAGTTCCCTGACCGCCGGTGCGGCGGTCTTCGAGGCGTAGTAGCCCTTCTTCTTGGGATCCGGTTGCTCGACCACCACCATCGCGATCCGCTGCGGGGCTTGCCACGGGGCAAATCCGATGAAACTGGAAGTGTAGAGTCCATCGAGATACTCCCCGTCGACCGACAACTTGGCGGTGCCGGTCTTTCCAGCCATCTCGATCGATCCCCCGACCGTCTTTCCGGTTCCCACTCTCATCACTTCTCTCATGGCAAATCGTACCTGAGAAGAAATCTCAGCCGAGATGATCCGTTTCCCGGGGGAATTTCGATGAGCCGGGGTATCTCTATTGAGATGCGGGGTGACCTGCACTCCTCCGTTGGCGAGGACGCAATAGGCACCGATCAACTGAAGGGGTGTGACCTGGATCTCGTAACCGAAGGATGCGGATGTCAGGGTGTACCAGCTCCATTGCTGGAGAGGTTTGATTGCCCCCCGCTCTTCCCCGGGTAAATCGATTCCGGTCCTGCGCCCCAAACCGAAAGAAGTCAGGCACTGGTGAACCCGTTTCTTTCCCAAGCGACGCCCGATGTCGACGATTCCGATGTTGCTCGATTCGACCACCGTGCCGAGAACGGTACGATCGCGAAGCAGGTGACTGTCGGTGAAGATGCGCCGACGGCCATCAAATGACTGGCTCTTGGCCCGAACATCGACGCCATCCTCGAGACGGAAACCGTCCTGAAGAGCTGCGGAGAGGATCAACGGCTTGACCACAGATCCAGGTTCCATCGAGAGATGCAGAGCCTGGAGCATCTTCGGCAAGGCATCGCCGGGTCGACCCTGATTCCACAATCTTTGCAGATCTCCACGCTGAAGGCCCGGGTAGGTGCCGATGGCGATGATCTCGCCATTTCGCGGATCCATCACGATGCCAGTGACGCTGCGAGCCCCGGTACTGAACCAAGTTTCCTCCAGCACCGATTCGAGCAGGGCTTGTTCGTGGATCCCCACGGTCAGTTGAACATCTTGCCCCTGAAACATCGGTACCTGTTCTGTCGCCGGATCCAGATGCCTGCCCCCGGCATCGGTTCGCTGTCTGAGTAACCCACGGCGCTCCTTCAATTGGTCGTTGTAGAACAGTTCGACACCGTGCAGGCCGATCTGCCGATCTTTCCTCAGTTCTCCAACGATGAGAGTGCCGCGGCTACCGAACGGATAGCGGCGCTTGACGAGAGGCTCCAGTACCGGCACCACCGGACGACCCAGAGCCCTGTGTAGCTCGGACTTGGCTCGAAGAAATCTCGCTTGTTCGAGCCCCCCCTCGACAGTCCCGATCGGAATGTACTGGATCAAGGTGCCGCTTCTTTGCTGAGGATCCTGCGAAGCGAGTTCCTCATTTCGAAGACAAGCCTGCTCGATCTTCGCCTCGATCCTCGACCTCGGCTGATCTAAAACCAGTCCGGGCAGATGGAGCACGCCGTCGATGGCGAGTTGTTGTCCCCGAATACCGGAATCTACCGAGATCACCCGAGACGCAGCATACGGGTCGATGGCGACGCGGTACTCGAAATGATCCTCTGCCAGTACCAGGCCATTCCGATCCAAAATCTTGCCCCTCTGAGCGTTCGACCAGCGAATCTGACTCTGTGCTTCCTGCTGCCTGGATGCCCATAAATCTCTCTCGACCAGTTGCATCCATCCACATTTCCCGATCACCGCCAGGAAACTGCAAGCCACCCCCACGAACACCAGCGTCGTCAAAACATTGCCCAAGCGAGAAGAAACGGAAGGCACCATCGCAGTAGCGGTCGAGTTCCGATCCAGTCCCAGAAATGATTTCCAGCTCAATTCTGCTGCCCTTCTTCCTCGGCGAGAAGATGATCGAGGATCGAGAGGCTCACTGCGGAGCCGGGAGACTGCTCCACCCTGACCCCCTCGAGGTGAGCGACGGATTCAAAGGTCTCCCCTTCCAGTTTCACCAGGTCATCTCCCCAGACCATCTCGAACACCAGCGCCTGCTGAATCGATCGGGAGGTGGAGAGATCGATGCGCAATCGACTGAGCCGGTCCTGTTGAGTCTCGACCCGGCTCTTCAACCGGATCTTCTCGGCTCCATCGCGCGCGAGATCAAATCCCAGTAGCAGCACACAAGCCGCCACCACCACCACTTTCATGGCTGTCATGCGGAACCTCCCAGTCGCCGGATGATTCGCATCCTTGCGGATCGACTGCGTGGATTTCGCCGGATCTCCTGATCCGAGGGTCGAACAGGACGAGGGGTTAGCAACTGGTGATCCCCTTCCTTGGCGAGAGTGCGAAAACGCTCCTTCACCTTTCGATCCTCAAGAGAGTGATAAGAGATGATCGCCATTCGACCTCCCGGAGAGAGCAAACTGCCGGTGCGGTCGAGGAGGTGCTGGAGCGCTTCCAGTTCTCCATTGACTGAGATTCTCAACGCCTGAAAGGTACGAGTTGCCACATCCAGATGGTTTCCTCGGGTGACCGGTACCGCATCGCGAATCACTGCGGCCAATCTTCCGGTGGTGCTGATCGGGTCCACGGCACGCGCCCTGACAATCGCTGCTGCGATCTTCCTCGCATGTCGATCTTCCCCCAGTTGCTGGATCAAGTTCATCAGTTGTTCCTCCGTACTGGATGCCACCAGTTGTGCAGCGGTTTCTCCCTGCGTCGGATCCATTCGCATGTCGAGCGGGCCGTCGAAGCGGAACGAAAATCCGCGATCCCCCTCGTCGATCTGCGGCGAAGAAACTCCCAGGTCTGCCAGGACCAGATCCCAGGTTCCGACACCGATCCTCTGACGCAGATCTGGAAGATCTCCGAAGTTGCCATGAATCAAATCGGTGCGATCGCCCGGCAACTCGCCTGCGGACCACTGGTGCGCCTGTGGATCTCGATCGACGCCGGTCAGTCGTCCCCCGGGTGCTGTCTCCTCGAGTATCCTTCGTGCATGGCCTCCACGGCCCAAGGTCAGATCCAGCAGGTGCTCACCCATCGCTGGAGCCATCCCCTCAAGTACCGCATCGAGAAGTACAGGATCGTGCCGGTTCATTCGCCGACCTCCGTTACTTCAAGCGCTCTCGGTGAGAGGGGCGATCGCCTTGCCAAAGGCGCGAGCTCGTGCCACCGATTGGAGTTGCTTGGAAAGATTGATCCCGGTGACTCCGAGACTCCTGACTCGCTCCAGCATCTCGTACAGACGATCGATATCCGCGAGCACCGAATCCGGTGCATGATCCAGCGGCTTTCCCGTCGCCAGGTAGTCGACGACCCTCTGACGAACCGTCTGTTGCCGCTTGACGGGTTCGACCTGTTGTTCGATCAATGAAATCATTGCTTCCCCCATTTTCTTTCCCACAGATCCGCACCTATCCCCAAGCAGGGATCTGTTTTCCCAAAGATTCCTAATGTTCCCCGGTGATTTCCCCACCGAAGTATTTCTCCATCCGATTGGCGTAAGTTCCGTGCTCTTCCAGGAACGCATCGAGTCGGCGGCGGTAGGCCTCTCGATCCTCGTTGCGTTCTCTCCACACCTCGGCTCCCCAGATCTCGATCCGATCGAAGCAACCCACGAACACCAGTTCCTTGTCGAGTTGTCCCCAGTTGCGTAGACGCTCCGGCAGGAGCACCCGACCCTGACGGTCGGGAGCGAGGTCTTCCGCCTGACCGAAGAAGTCACGTTGAAGTTCGTGAAGTTCTGGGGAACCACGCTCGAACCGACGCATCTCCTTGTAGATGTGCTCCCACTCGGCGGTGGTGTAGATCCAAAGGCACGGAGCCGTGCCCGCAGTGGCCACAAAGCCCTCGCCATCGACTCGGGGATCGATCTTCGAACGCAGCCGCGAAGGGATGATCACTCTCCCCTTCTCGTCTAGCGTCAGATCAAACTGTCCCTTGAAGTGAACGGCCATCTGGACTCCCTGATGCGCCTGCTGCCGGCGCGGTCGGTTCGTGCTTTGCGGTCGAGTGCGGCTGTCAGGGATTACACCCCACTCCGCCTCCCTCGACCTCCACTTCACCCCACCTTATGGGGCTAACGCCCCAACGCAACCAGGTGATCCTCACAGATCCTTATGCCATATAGGGTTGCGACTGCAAACCCACACTCCATGCACCCCTGAATCAGGACGCCCCCCACATCTGGTGCTTTCTTGTGAGCAATATTTTTTTTCACTGAGAAAGCGATCTAGCACCGTGGATGTTGCCTGAATAGGCTCTAATCCGCTAGATTCATCGAATAAAGACAGAATCAGGATCCTCGAGAGGTTCCATTCCTGTTGCATCAGAAGTGCTGGAGTGGAGCAAAGTGGGGAATTTATTCAAGGGGTCGCGTCCGCCAGATTCATCCCCGAAGGAGATCGCTACAAAGTAACGGATCTGGAGTCTTGGATCTGGAGTGACAGATCTGGTGGGAAGGGAGCCGCTTCGAAGTCGGGCGGCTAACCGAGGAGTTGTTCCATCTCCGCCACCGCCTCCTCCAGCGTCGCACGATCGATGGAAGGGATCTGGACCCGGTGGACCGTTCCCGATCGCTCCCCAACGGTCAGCGACCGGAGATCGTGGCTGATCCAGCGTAGCGCTCGTTTGCGCACCAGGAACAGCGCCAGCAGGTAGGACAGTCGGATCCGGTCCGCCACCGCAGAGACCTCGAGACTGGCGGGTCTGGACGGTGTTGGTGGATCGCCATTCTCCTCGTCTGGCTCCCCGGGCGCTGAGGAATCGTCTCTGGAGACATTCTGCGTCCCATCTTGAGCAGCGCTCTCCCCGGACGCCGAGTCGTTTTCGCCGGCCTGATCTACCGGGTTCGGATCTACCGGGTTCGGATCTACCGGGTTCGGAT
>JAPKAM010000007.1 GCA_028825265.1 Planctomycetota bacterium | reverse complement strand
CGGTTTTCGAAACCGGCCCGATCGACCACTCTGGCACCTCTCCGCGCTCACTATCAAACATCACTTCTCGTTCGGGGGCTTCCTACGATCCTTGAAGAAGGAGCGTAACATTTCCCCCGATTCTTCGCCGAATACTCCGGCAGTCCAGGTCACATCATGGTTGAAAAGACCCGGTTCGAAAATCTGTAATTTAGTATCCACGGCTCCCCACCGCGAATCTGACGCTCCAAACACGACCCGCTCGATCCTCGCCTGGAGAATCGCTCCAGCACACATCGGACAAGGCTCCAGGGTGCAGTAGAGGGTGGTGCCCTCCAACCGCCAGTCTTCCATCGCCGAAGCGGCCTGTCCGATGGCCAGGATCTCAGCGTGGGCGGTCGGATCACGGAGGGTTTCCTTGGCGTTTCGCGCCCGGCCGATCACTCCCAGTTGAGGATGAACGATCACTGCCCCGACCGGAACTTCCCCATCCTGTTCGGCAGCCCGCGCTTCCTGCAGCGCCATCTGCATGTGAATACGATCGGGATCTTCTTCCAGCCAGGAGACGCCCACCGCGGTCCTTTCCTGCTGCTCAGGAAGTAAACAAGCACGCCGGGGAGGATTCGAACCCCCAACCTCCTGATCCGTAGTCAGGTGCTCTATCCAGTTGAGCTACCGGCGCGCAGAAGGGCCAATGTTAGCCAGCCGCTCCGAGGTGTCAAGCCGACCGGACAACTGCTATTTCCCATCCCACCCGTCAGGAACCCAGTCATCGAGATTCTCTTCCTCTGGAGCAGAATCCACCTTCTCCGGGACCGCCTCAGCGGGGGCCGGATCGGCTTCCTTCTCGGAACTTGAGCTCGGTGGATTCTCCTCCAGATCGACTCCCTGAGGCCCCTCCCCCACGAGTAACTCGTCGAGGATCTCCAGGCCGCGATCTGAACCCTGCTCTCGTAGCCGCTCCGGTTCGGGAAGAGCATCGAGGCCTGAGAGGCCCAGCAGTTCCAGAAATTCTGAGGTCGTTCCGTACAGCAGTGGACGTCCGATCGCCTCGTCCTGCCCTGTCACTCTGACCAGCCCCCACTCCATCAAATTCTTGAGAATGGGTCCGCACTGGACCCCTCGAACCGCTTCCAGATCGGAGCGCCGCACCGGTTGTCGGTAAGCAATCACGGCCAACGTCTCGAATGCTGCCGAACTGAGGCGGATGCGGCGACGTTCTCCCCGCAACCGTGCGACAAATGGTGCGAATTCCGGCTTGGTCAGGAGCCGTAATCCAGCCCCATCCTCGTGGAGCAGGTATCCCCTAGAAGTCGTGATCAACTGCGCCTCGAGGGCCAGCAATGCTTCCTTGACGGCCCCCTTGGGAGCTTCCTTCAGCATCGCATTCAATCGTCGCCGACTGACCGGCTCGGCCGAGGCAAACAGGATCGCCTCGATGGTCGACTGCAACGGTTCCCCTTCGAGGACGACCTCGACAGGTTCCTCATGGACCGCTTTCGAGAGCCGGTTGCCGCCGGAGGCGGAAGGCTTCACTTCATGACCGTGGCTATCTCGAGAAATCATCGATCTCCTTTTGAACGAATCGCGTCGAGGGAGACTCCGGTCGATACCGAAGATGACTCCATTCGTACCGAGATCCGATTGCGGATCAGCGCCTCGACGGCGAGCAAATTTTTATCGGTCACCGGTTCATCCCTAAGTTGCTGGAGCAGTTGCGCACGGACATCCTGGTACGGCCTCTTCGGCAGAGTCTCCACTACGCGGAACAGATGCCAGCCAAAATCAGCCTCTTCGATGGGACCCAGGACTTCTCCCTCGGCCACCTGGAAGACCTCAAAGAAGGCCGCATTGCCTGCGAGTTCCGATTCTCGGATCCAGCCACTACCCATTCGAGGGACAAACTTCTTCTTCACGCCGACAGGGAGTTCCACGGCAGATTCTAGCGAAGAACCCAACCGCAACAATTCAGCAGTACTCTCCGCCCAGCGTTGAATGGTACCGCAAAGTTCAGGATCGGCTCCGTCGCTGGGGAATGCTAGGTGGTCGACCTTGCGTCGTGGTTCCTTCCAGGTGACTCGCCATAGATCGAGGATTTGCTCCTCATCGATCTGGATGTGATGAGACACCACCGCCTGAATCAACAGTGCGGGCCCGACCTCCAGTGCGATCTCCCGGCGCAGATCGCTCTCGACCAGACCTTGCGCTTCTAGTTGTGATAATGCCCTGCGACGCGACTCGAAGGTCTCACCGAGGATCGCAGTCATCTCCTGCGCCACTCGCTCGGCAATCTGCTGCGCCTCGATCCTGATCCCCAGTTGCTCCGCCTCAGCACTGAATAGGGACTCCCGAACCAAACCGTTGAGGGCCCTCGGACCGTAGTACCTCTCAAGAATTCGTGCTTTAAGTTGCTGATCAGTGATGATGTCTCGCCCGACTCTGGCCAGTATACGAGCACCGTCGACCTGCGGCTGAGTCTCGCCAAACCTCGCTGTCGACGATTCGTTCGATACGAAATTGTACTCCCGCCCGACACCCGATTCAGGCGAGGCACATCCTCCTGCCAACACCGCGATTCCGAGGATCCAACTCAGGGATTGCCGATTCATCCAAGATCCCCTTTCTCATAATGGCGCAGGATTTCGACCAGTTGGGTGGTAGAGAGGAGTCCCATCTCCACCATGCACAACCCCATCATCTTGCGGCCACGACCACTGTTTTCCAGTCGCTGTTGCTCCAGTAAAACTCGATCGACATCATCTCGAGTCACGAATCCGAGTCGGACGGCGAGATCGCCAAATCGAGTACTCCCCGTCCCCAGCGGCAGGAGTTTGCTGCTGTAGCCGGTCGGATGGGTTCTGTGCCAGCGCCAGGCAGTTTCCATGATCAGGGACATGTCGCTATGGTCAGGGATCCATCCCAGTAATTCCTGCGCCTTTTGATTGGAAGCGAGCAAGGTCGCAGGATCCCCATCACGACGCCCCTCCTCGACCACCTTGAAATCAATCTGCGTAACTTTCTTCGCGGCTTCCACCACCTCGCGGACCGAGGCCCCGGCAGCCGAGCCGAGATTAATCGACTCTCCGGCGACCCGATCGATGTGCTTCAGAGCCTGAAGGTGCGCTCTTGCGATATCAGTGACATGAACGAAGTCCCGCACGCAGGTGCCGTCAGGAGTATCCCAATCCGTCCCGAAGATGATGAACTGATCTCGAATACCAAGAGCACATTGCAAGAGTAATGGAATCAGATGGCCCTCATCGGCATGGTCCTCGCCGATCAAACCCGATGCATCTGCGCCAGCCGCATTGAAATATCTCAGGCAGACATGCTGAAGTGGATGTCGTTGGGAGATGGCGGTTAACGATTCCTCGACGATTCGTTTCGAATCCCCGTATGGATTGACCGGTAGACGACGATGGGATTCTGGAATCGGGGTTTCTTCAGGATCTCCGTACACCGCCGCAGTCGAGGAGTGGATCAACACCGGGACCTCGGCCTGGAGCATCGCTTCGACCAGGTTGAGAGTGCCTGCAAGATTGTTGTGGTAATAAGCCGCCGGAATCTGAACCGATTCAGGAACGCTACACGATGCCGCCAGATTGAAGACGGCATCAAACTGATACGACTCAAAGGCAGAGCGAAGAGTGCTCGGATTGTGGGTACTTCCTTCGATCAGTTCCACATCCTGAATCGCCTCACGATGGCCGGCTCGGAGATCATCGAGAACCACCACCTGATGGCCCTCACGGAGACATTCAAGAACACAATGGCTTCCGATGTATCCCGCTCCACCAACCACTAGAACTCGCATCTTGAGGCTCCCTTTCGAGGTTCACTGCGGAGCATGGCTGGCCCATCGGCTCCGTCACAACAGCGGGATTCTACTCCGTTTCCGGGGGGAAATCGCCCCAACCGGCCGATCTTGAGTTACGATCGGCATGCCTGAAACCGAGAGGAACAGTCCCGATGCCAAGAGAAGACCGAAGCAATGATGCCCCCCGATCGATTGAAGTCACCACTGGTGTGATTCCCGAGATCGACGCCAGTGTTCGATATCGATGTGGAGGGACCACGATTCTTTGCATTGCCACTCTGGAGGAAGGCACGCCCAAGTGGATGACAAAAACGCAAGGGTGGGCCACGGCGGACTATCAGATGATGCCTTACTCCGTCAAGCCCAGGCTCGATCGAGTCAACAAGGGCATTCCAGATGGACGAGCGATTGAGATTCGCCGCCTGATCGGTCGAGCTCTTCGAGCCGGTCTCGACCTCTCATTGTTGCCCGGCTACACCATCCGGGTCGATTGCGATGTTCTTCATGCCGATGGTGGAACCCGCACCGCATCCATTAATGCCACCACGGTGGCTCTCGGATTACTGGTCCAGCAGCACCTAGCGAGCGGAATCTTCGCCACGGACCCTCGCCGAGCACAGATCCTGGCCATGAGTGCTGGCATCTTCCAGAACTCGTTGCGAGTCGATCTCGACTACCAAGAGGACAGCGGCGCAACCGTCGATTTGAACCTGATCGGCACCGCCACTGGAGATGTCGTGGAAGTGATCGGGGGGTGTGAAAATGGCCCCGTCGCCATGGAAGTACTACAGGGGGTCATCGAAGCGGCTCGAGGAGGAATCGTCCAGGTCGGTGAATGCCTGTCCGATCAAATTCACCCGATACTCCGATAGGAATCGCGACTCCATCGCCGCCTCATCGCAGTTCCATCGCGGCCCTACCCTAGGTTCGGTCGAAACACCCCGATTCGTCCCCTCAAATAAGGTGCAGGGGGCATCTCAGGTGTCCTTGCGGATCGCGACTCCCTTCCGTAGCATCCACGGCGAGCTCAGACCCTCAGGGGACCCTCCCCGCATCTAAAACCGGAGTCCCGTTTGACCCCTCTACCACGACGATCTCTACTCATCGCCTCGGGAAACCGCCACAAACACGACGAAATTCGTCGAGCGTTGCCCGATGGATTTGCCCATCTAATGGTCCCTTCCCAGTTGGAAGCCGAGATCGGATCGACCGCTCCGGATCCGATCGAAGATGGAGAGACACTGCTGGAAAACGCCATCATCAAGGCACAAGCCTATTCCGCCTGGAGTGGCCAGCCGGCACTGGCCGATGATACGGGCTTGATGGTGTCGGCCCTCGATGGAGCTCCCGGAGTTCATACCGCTCGCTGGGCAGGAGAAAATGCAACCTATGAAGAAAACGTTTTGAAGCTTCTCGAACAGTTGAGCGGCGTTCCCGCAGCAGAAAGAAGTGCTGAATTCAGGTGCGTACTCGCACTGTGTGACGGAGATCAAGTTCTGTTGACGGTGGAAGAAGGATGCCCCGGATCGATCGCCGAGACGGCCGAGGGTGATGCAGGATTTGGATATGACCCGATTTTCATTCCAGAGGATGAATCGAGGACCTTTGCCGAACTCGATGCCTCCGAGAAGGACGCCATCAGTCATCGAGGGCGGGCACTACGTCGATTCAGCGAACTGTACCAGCAATTCGATTTGACGGAAGGTTCCCGGTGAGGATCCCCACTGAACGAATCCGAAACTTTTCCATCGTGGCTCACATCGACCACGGCAAGTCGACGCTGGCCGATCGACTGCTGCTGAAGACACACACCATCAGCGAGCGAGAGTTCAAGAACCAGTTACTGGATGACATGGAACTGGAGCAGGAACGAGGAATCACCATCAAGGCGAAGACGGTCCGGATGGAATACACCGCCGACGATGGTCTCACCTACCAGTTGAACCTGATCGACACCCCGGGACATGTCGACTTCGGCTACGAGGTCTCCCGAAGCCTGGCCGCCTGTGAGGGCGCGTTGTTGGTGGTCGATGCGGCTCAGGGAGTGGAGGCGCAAACGGTCGCCAACGCGTTCCTAGCCATCGAGGGGAATCTGGAAATCATTCCAGTGATGAACAAAATTGACCTGCCAACCTCGAGACCCGATGAAATTGATGAAGAACTGGTCCAGACCTTTGGATTCAGCAAGGGCGAGTCGATCCGTTGCTCCGCCAAGACTGGTGTTGGAATCGACGAATTACTGGAGGCGATCACGACCTTTGTTCCTGCTCCTGAAGGTCAAAAGGATGCTCCCCTTCAAGCCCTTATCTTCGACTCTCACTACGACGAATTCCGCGGCGTGATCATCTATGTTTGCGTCAAGCAGGGAACCATCAAAAAAGGGGAGGACATCATCCTGATGTCCTCGGGACGCAAGTACCTCATCGACGAAGTGGGCGTTTTCACTCCTGGAATGACACCCACAGGGATCCTCGAGGCGGGAGAAGTGGGATACTTCTTTGCCAGCATCAAGACGATTCACGATGTCAAGATCGGCGACACGGTCACCACCCGACTGAATGGGGCCTCCGAAACTTTGCCAGGATTCGAGAACCCCAATCCAATGGTCTTTTGCGGCACCTATCCAGTTGACAGTGGAGACTATGAGGATCTCCGGACTGCTTTCGACAAGTTGTGGCTCAATGATCCATCCTTTACCTTCCTGCCCGAATCTTCTGACGCCCTAGGATTCGGATTTCGCTGCGGATTTCTCGGATTACTTCACATGGAGATCGTGCAGGAGCGCATCGAGCGGGAGTCCGGAATCACGGTGATTCAAACGGCTCCCACCGTCACCTACGAGATCCTGATGAAGGATCAGAAGACCCTCCTCATCGACAGCCCCAGCCAATTACCCGATGTGATGCTGGTCGAAGAAATCCGGGAACCGATCGTCGACGCTCACATCATCATTCCGACAGAGTTCATCGGAGCAGTGATGAAGTTGATGGACGAGAAACGCGGCGAATGGAAGAAAACCGAATACCTCTCCCCTACCCGGGTACAGATGAGTTACGAAGCGCCACTGGCTGAAATCATCTCCGATTTCTACGACAAACTAAAATCCTCGACGAGGGGTTACGGCACTCTCGATTACAACTTCAATCACTATCGCAAGGACAATCTCGTCAGACTTAACATCTTGGTCAACGCGGAACCGGTAGACGCACTCAGCATCATCATCCACAAAGATATCGCCGAGCGCAAAGGCCGACAGTTAATCAAGAAACTCAAGAGCGTCATCCCTCGGCACATGTTCCAGGTCGCTCTCCAGGCTTCCATCGGTGGCAAGATCATCGCCCGGGAAACGATTCGAGCACTGATGAAAAATGTCACGGCAAAGTGCTACGGCGGTGACATCTCCAGAAAGCGAAAATTGCTCGAGAAACAGAAGGAGGGGAAAAAGCGCATGAAGCAGGTCGGCAGCGTCGCCATCCCCCAGGACGCATTCATGGCGATCCTGCGTCTCGATGAGGAGGAGAAGAAAAAATGAGATGGAGACCCCTACGGGAAAACATCGAAGCACTGACCGTGGCCATCCTCCTGGCACTGATCATCCGGCACTTCTTCGTCGAGTCCTACGAAATCCCGACCGGCTCGATGGCACCAGGGCTTAACGGACTTCATGTTTCTCCAGAGTGTCCCAATTGCGGTACCAAAAATCATGTGGGTATCAGCAGTGACAGTCTCACCAACAGGATCCAGTTCAGGAATTTCCTCGAAATTTATGATGGCATCTGCCCGGTGAAATCGATCCCCATCAAGGTGGTGACATCAGGCAAACCCAACATCTCATGTCCGGTCTGCAAGCAATCTCATTCGACAGCCGGTTCTCTGCGAAGAGCGCAGGCGACCGCCATACGCGCCTGGTGTCGTGAGTGCACCTACATTTTCCCCGTGGTCGTGGAGCATTCCGACATCCTTGGCGGCAACAAGATCTTGGTCGACAAATTTGCTTATGATTGGCAGGATCCCAATCGCTGGGATGTCGTGGTCTTCAAGTTCAATCGAGAGCGAAATTACATTAAGAGATTGATCGGATTGCCGGGCGAAACAATACAAGTCATCGATGGAGATATCTGGATCGATGGAAAGCTGGAGGCCAAGCCCATCGATGTCCAGAGTCACTTCTGGACCCTGATCCACGACAGCGCCGTCGAGGAAGCCGGATTGATCGATTCGCCATGGATCGCCTCCGCTGGCTGGACACCGAAGGGTGGAGGCTGGGGCTTCAACCAGCTCCAGGGTAAAGGTGAACTTCGTTACACTCGATCCATCGACAATCGCTATAACTACAACTCCATCAAACATTCCAGCCGACCGGTGGGCCCAGTAAGAGACATCTCACTGAAAACCACCCTGAATGCTTCTAGGGGTCGAAATCACTCTCCGGCTCGGCTCAACATCTCCATCTGGAACCACCCTTCCGAGTACCGGGTCTCGTTCCCATTTGGATCGGGTGATACGGAGTTGCTGCTATTGAGGCCAGAACAAGAAACCGTCTCCTTGGGCAGAGTGAGCGACTTTGTCCTGAAACCTGGTCATGATTATCAGATCGATGCTCAGATCGTGGATCGCACCATGCGCCTCATCATCGATGGAGAAGTGGTGGCCAACGTGAAACTTCCCGTGTCGGAACTCGATTCTGGAACACGAGGCATCGAATCCAACCAGCCCGCCAGCGGATTCTCCATCTCTGCCATCAATTGCGGAGGTCAGATCCAATCGGTGCAACTCTACAGGGATCAGCACTGGACTCAGGCCGCTCAGCATGCGACATCGAAACCATTCAAGATCGAAAAGGAGCGTTACTTCGTACTGGGAGACAACAGCCCGTCCAGCCTCGACTCTCGCTGGTGGGGATCGTTTGGGAAATCCAACCTACTGGGTCGAGGTTTTTCCATCTTCTGGCCTGCCCTGCCCGGGCGTAATGAGAGCGGATTCATTCGATGATTCTCACCGTCCGTAATCTCTGTAAAACCTACAACAACAGGCGAGTCGTCGATCGAGTCTCCTTCGATGTGGCTCCAGGATCTGTGATCGGACTTCTCGGAAAGAATGGTGCCGGAAAAACCACCACCTTCCGCATGACGATGGGAATGATTCGGTCGGATCAGGGCCAGGTATTCTTCAACGGCGAAGAGATCAGCAATTTGCCGATGTACCAGCGAGCACGTCGTGGCATGGGATACCTCCCCCAGGAGACATCCGTCTTCAGAGGCCTGAGCGTTCGTCAAAATTTGACTGCGATTCTAGAAACTCTTCCTCTCAGTCAACCGGAGAGACAGGTTCGACTCGAGCAACTGATCGAGGAGTTCAAACTCAATCGTGTCGCCGATAGCAAAGCGGAATTCCTCTCCGGTGGAGAGAAGAGAAGATTGGAAGTGGCGAGGGCGCTGGTCACCGAGCCTGACCTGATTCTTCTCGATGAGCCCTTCAGTGGGGTCGACCCCATCGCTGTAGCTGATCTTCAAAATATGATCCGCTTCCTGGCAGAGCAGGGCATCGGTGTCCTGCTCACAGATCACAACGTTCGCGAAACACTCGATGTCTGTGATCGGTCATTCATCATCTATGATGGAAGAATCATCGCTCAGGGAAATCAAGAGCAGATCCTCCAGGACGCAGATGCTCGCCGTTATTATCTCGGCGAGCAGTTCTCGATGTAGGAATGGGAAATCTCACTTGAAGCAACACTCCATCCTGGCGCAACTGATCGCTGCTTGGCTTGTGCCTGGTACCGGGCACATCATGTCGGGCCGCAAAGAATCCGGGATCTGGCTCTTGGTCGCGATCAACGGACTGTGGATTCTTGGCATGTGGATGTCCAATTTTGAAGCGTCATCGAAGCAGTTCCACCCGTGGTTATTCTGGGTAGGAACCGGTTGTGGGAGCACGCTGGTGCTCTCCTGGTTCGATCCGGCATCTCATCTGGCGCTGCAGGGGCTTGCGACGGTGCAGGAATATCAGGATGTTCCGAGGTGGAGCGATACGGGCTCTCTTCTGGTTTATTGTGGCGGATTACTCAACGCCCTGGCTTGTCTCGATCTCCTCGACGCCAGGATCGATCCGACCAGGAGAATCGCGTCGACCACGGCTGAGGAGAAGACCGGATGAGTGATCTTGCCGCCTTTCTGCTGTTAACCGGCGTGATCTCCGTCGTACACGTGCTGGTGACCCGTCCTGGCGGAAGTCCCCAGGGCATGCGCAAGGAGGCCACCCGCTACTTCGTCAGTGCAGCCGGCGGGATGCTGTTACTGGGGCTTATCATCGAAGCGATCGCAGAACTCTTCCAGTACTGAGCACAATTCGTTACTATTTCCAATGGTGAGCGGGTGTAGCGGTCGCGCCATGGTCTTCCATGTCGAGGAAAGTCCGGGCTCCGCAGGACAGGGTGGTGGGTAACGCCCACCGGGAGCGATCCCAGGGAAAGTGCCACAGAAAATATACCGCCGTAGATCTTCGGATCCTCGGTAAGGGTGAAATGGTGAGGTAAGAGCTCACCGCGGGGGCGGTAACGTCCCTGGCAGGGTAAACCCCACCCGGAGAAAGACCAAACAGAGGCAAAGGAGTCGTCCGCTCCGTTCCCGGCTCCGCCGGGTGGATGCCCGGGTAGGTCGTTAGAGCTGTCTGGTAACGGGCAGCCTAGAGGAATGATCGCACATCGACCTCGTGTCGGTGAACAAGACTCGGCTTACAGCCCGCTCACCACTCATTTCTTCTCTCAAGAAGTTGAATCAACACTTCCCCCTCACCTCGGCAGGAAGACGTCGGCTTCTTCCGGGCCACCGATGATGTGTATCCTCGGGGCGACTCCTCCAGGAGAATCCAGCAATTCCACTCCAGCGGGTGGAATCCACTCTTCCCCCCTGATCCTCGCCGCTGTCGCATCCACTGCACCTCGAACGGCTCGAAGCCGGGCTCCCGCTCTACGACTTATAGCGATAGTGCCCTCATGATTAATCCGCCAAGTGAGTCGACTCAGCACCGCATAGAATGGAGGTTCGCCAAGTCCTGGCATCGTCGCTCCGAACGGATCGAGGTATATGGGAATCTGCCGATCGAGATAGTACCGAAGATCGAAAGGCCCGGTGAACGGCAACCCACCCGACTCTATTTGATCCAAGACGATCAGGCTCTCGATCTGAAGTGCTCTGACCAGACCATCTGTAGGCATCTTTATCCGAGCAAGGATCGCTGCGGCCTGCTCGAGAAAGTCTGGATCAGCACTGCTGATCAATTCGATACATCTATTGAGTAGCAGGTCCAGCAGACTCAGCCGACACATCTCGTCCAACAATAACCCACCAGAATAGACCGATTCAATTAATTCGACTCCGATCATCCAGCGCTCCTGATCGGCCTTCATCGCCAGGAGGGTCTGCTCGCCGGTCAATGTCCCCGATGATGTCCCCTGTGATTGGCAACACGCCCCTACCAGGCTTACGCAGATCCTATAAGAATTAATCATGTTCGGATTCGTCAGATCCACGATCTCCGGTGCCTGCTTTTGCGGAGAATTTCGCATCTGCAACAGCATCTCTTGCAGTTGATTCGTGGTGAGGGTGTAGCCACCTTCTCGCTCTGAATTGGAGCGAACTTCGATCTCCTGATCCACAATAAACTGAAAATCGCTGAGTAATCCCACATCACGCAACTCGAATAATTGTGGATCTCGTTGCTCGATCGACAACGCATACAGTTCCCCAGCAGAATCTGCGCCAAGTTGATGTCGATACGATTCGATTCGCTTCTGATTGCCTCGAGAAACCGCAGCCATGTAGGCCCAAAAACAGAAGGAAATGACCAGCAACACTGCGCTGAGGGCCACTACATTTCTTATCCAGCGCTGATGGAACATAAAATTACCTCGCTCTCAGGACCGAGATTCGAGATCACTCAAAGCCGATCTTCCCGGCGGGTGAAATGTCCGTCTCCAATCGGCCCTAGAATCGTCTTCCGATGTTTCCTGATCATGACTACATCCGAAAGAAACAGCCCACCAACCCACAACGTTGGGTCACCGATGATTTCAAGAAAGGAAACGAGCACAGGAGGGGCAAATCACAACTTCCTTGCCGGCCTGGACCTTCTCACCCACCTGAGAACTGACATTCAGGTGGCAGCCGCCACAGGTACTCCCATCGAGTGTCACCACCACCGTGGCACCCAACGATGGGAACAGACGGTCAAACTCTTCCAGCAACTCATCATCTGTGATCACACGAGCTTGCTGTAATGGTTTATGAAGGGACTCGAGTTCATTACGATAATCATGGGTGTTTGCTGTGACTTCAGTTCGGATCTCATCCAGTTGCTCTTCCGCCTGTGCGATGCGTTGATTGAGATCCCCTTCTTGGGTGCGTAGTTCGTCGATTTTCTCCAGCACCATGATCAGGCTTTCATCGACAGCAGCCTTTTCTTCATCGAATCTAGCCAGTTGTTCCTTCAACCCGCTGAACTCCGTCGCCTGAGTGGCCTGATCCAGCTGCTTACGATTTTTCTGGATCTTGTCTTCCGCCACTTTGGAATCAAGTTCGAGTTTACGTGTGATGATCTGCCCCTGGCCGAGGCGCGACTCGATCGGCTCCAACTGTCCACGGAGCAATTGCTGATCCGCGAGAGCACTATTCAACTTTTTCTCGTGCTTAGCGATTTCTGACAGATAGAGAGAGATCTTGCCAGAAATTCGCTGGACCTCCTTGAGACGATCAATCGCTTCCAAGTCCACCTCCTCGTGTCGCAAGGAACCATCTCCTCCGAGGTGCTGATCTTAGCCGGAACGACATTCCTCTTCCACAAAACAGGGCTTCGAATCGGAATCCCGACTCGAAGCCCTCCTATTTCCCCCGAAAGAATCATGCGATCCAGGTCGATTAATCGTCGAGGAATCCCTCCAGGTGGCGAGAACGAATCGGATGCTGCAATTTCTTGACCGCTTTTGCCTCGATCTGGCGGACCCGTTCTCGGGTCACCTTGAAGATCTTACCCACCTCCTCGAGGGTATAGGTATACCCATCCTCGAGCCCATAGCGCAGTTTGATGATCTCCCGCTCCCGGTAGGTCAGAGTTTTCAGGACATCCTTGAGGCGATCCTTGAGCATCTCGTGGGTCGCCACATGAATGGGTGATTCCACCGACGTATCCTCGATGAAATCACCGAAAAAGCCGTCATCTGAATCCCCGATCGGTCGATCCAGTGAAATCGGATGCTTAGAAATTTTGAGGACTTTCCGCACCTCTTCTTCGGGGATTTCCAGTTCGACGGAAATCTCCTTCATACTTGGATCATAGCCCAGTTTTTGCATCAATTTCTTGGTCGCATTACGAACCTTGCTCATCGTCTCGATCATGTGCACTGGAATCCTGATGGTCCTGGCCTGATCAGCAATGGAGCGAGTGATCGCCTGGCGAATCCACCAGGTTGCGTAAGTCGAGAACTTGTAACCACGACGATACTCGTACTTCTCGACGGCCTTCATCAGGCCTGTATTTCCCTCCTGAATCAGATCGAGAAAGGAGAGGCCGCGGTTTCGATAGCGCTTTGCGATGGAGACCACCAGTCGAAGGTTGCCTGCGGAGAGTTTCCGTTTGGCCACTTCGTAACGGTTGAAGTTCTTGTTCATGCCGAAGACACGCTCGGCAAAGGGGATGGAACTCTCCATGGTGTACTTTTCGATATCGATGATATTGGTACGTTCCAGCTCTACCAGATCCTTGTCGGTTCGTCTTCGTCCTTTTCTTTTGTTGACGATTTCGATTCTTCGATCGGACTGGAGTACCTTGTGCCGCTGACTGCGCATCGCATCTCGAAGATTATCTAGAATCTCCTTTTTGAAGACCAGCTCTCCCAGAAGGAGGCCTATCTTGATGGCCTTGGCGAGGATCTTCTCGCCCAGTTTCTGCTTGTAACGATCGGATATTTTCTTCGAATCGAGTTTTTTCTTGTCCGCTAAATTGATCTGGTAGAGCCGCTCGATGGTGGCCAAGTTCTGGCTCATCCTCTGCATCATATCTTCACGGCTGGGCTCTCCACTGGAAGGCGTCAGTTTGATGACCTTGTCGATCGACTGATCACCACAGAGGACTTCCTGACAAAGTCGGATCATTTCTTTCTGGCAGAATCCGGATGAATATATGGAAGTCCGATATCGATCCCGACACGTTTCGATCGTCTTCGCCAGCAGCAGTTCCTCTGCTCGAGTCAGCAAAGGAATCTCACCCATCTGCGTCAGATACATCCGCACAGGATCATCGATCTTCTCCCCGGTGAACTCGGTACCATCTGGAAGTGAATCGATCTTCACCGGGTCATCCGTAATTTCGAGGTCGTACTTGTCGAGTAGATCGTAAACCCGATCGATTCGCTCCGGAGTATTACATTCATCGGGAAAGGAATTATTGAACTGATGGAAGGTGACATGCCCCTGCGCCGTACCAAACTCGACTAGGCGCTCAAGACCTTCTTCCATCGTTCGCTTAACCTTGGTCAGATCGCGAGAAGCACTCCGAGCCGTGGCGATGCGGGGAATCTCCTCGACCGGATGACGAATCTCTCCATCATCGATCGGTTCGCGTTCGACGGTCGGTGCTTCGGAGATTCCCAGGGTTGGGAGATCTCCCTCAGTTTCCTCGGACTCCTCTTCTTCATCGACCTCGGCGATGCCAATTTCGGTTTCTTCGCCTCCTTGAAATGACCGATCTTCAGTTTCAGCTTTTGAGAACATTTCTAGCTCCTGATCCCCATCATCGGGTTGATTCTGATTCATGTTCATTTCTTCCTCTTCGTTGCTTTGATCGGTACCGGGAATTCGGCTCAAGATTCCCCTCCCTCAAACTTATTGATGATTTGGCCCAAGAGCGAAAGGTTCTGATGAGATTCTCGATCTTGTTTGATACTTTGTATTGCTTTGTTAACGCTGATCTTGGCTTTCGTGTCCAACTTCTCCATCCCGACCCGACCAATCATCCCCTTCAGGTGATCGACCACCAGGTCGATGGCCAGGTTGAAACGAAGTTCGGTCCTTTCATCCACAGGAGTGTATTCCTCTTCTGTAGCAACTCTTTCGAGTAGACCGAGAAATAACGACTTCTCCGCTTCATCCCGGAGATGTACCGGATCCGGCACTTCTTTCAATTGCTCGATTCGGATCGCCAGCGACCTCAACAACGGCTTCGACCAGTGCGCTGGAGGACGTAATCGAAGCAACAGTGTCGCTTGATCTGGATCCCGAATGATGGAGACCAGCAGCGCTTCTTCCAGATCGGGGAGCATCCTGGAGTGTCGCTTCTGAGGCTCCTCCCGCGCTGAATTTTCGACCTGAATCGCCGCCGGATTTCGTCGCGCACTGCGCTGCTGACGGAGCCGACGATGATCGGCCAGAATGGTCAACTCACCATAACCGGTGACCCCTCCCACAACCCGAGCCGCACTTTCGAGCGCCACCTGTTGTCCATCGAAGGGGTTCAGGATGACCATCGAGACCTGCTCCAGCACCTGCTGAGCCACCGCGGCTCCGGTCCCTGGATTTTCCTTAAGAATCTGTTTCACGATAAATGCGATGGGGTCTTCTCCCGATTCCAGTAACTGCTCGAAGCGTTGTGCTCCCTGCTCCTGAAGCAGTAACTCACATGGATCCACTCCTTCTTTGAGGATGACGACCCGGACACCCAATCCGGTTCCCATGAATCTCTCGCAGGCGCGTCTGGCTGCAGCCTGGCCCGCCTCGTCGCCATCGAGGATGAGGTCGACCGAATGGACCAGTTTTTTCAAAACGGCCACATGCTCATCGGTGAAGGCGGTTCCCAGCGAGGCCACTGCGGTGGCAAACCCTGACTGGTGCGCCATCATCACATCGGTATAGCCCTCACAGAGAATCACTCGTCGCTGGCGACTGATCTCCAGCCGACCTTCTCGCCCGCCATAGAGGATATGCTTCTTGGAAAAGACCCTCGACTCCGGTGAGTTGATGTACTTCGGCGGAGGGTCTCCTGATCGCTGGGGAGATGAACCCAGATGACGACCACCGAACCCGATCACCCGACCGCGGCGATGATCGAGGATCGGGAAGATCACTCGATCTCGATAGGCATCGTAATATCGTCCGCCTTCACTTTTCTCCTTGAGCAACCCCAGTTCGCAAGCGCGCTGACGCACTTGCATGGCGTCGCTTCCCAGCAATGCCAGATCATCATCGAGATGACTCCAGCCGTCGGGGGCGAAACCGATCCTGAACTTTTGAATCGTCTGCTCGGTAAAGCCTCTCCCCGCAAGATATTCTGTGGCGGCGATTCCTTTTTCAGAATGAAGTTGTCTCTGAAACCAGGAGGCTGCGCGTTCCAGCAGATCGTAATACTGCTGGTCCTGTTGTTCTCTTTTCGGATCACGGCTGAATTGCTGGATCTCGATTCCGGCTCGATCTGCCAGTTTTTGCTTGGCCTCTGGGAACTCGATGCCTTCGATCTTCTGAACAAAAGTGAAAACATCACCGTGCTCTTCACAGGACCAGCAACGAAAGGTTTGCCGAGCAGGATTCACATCCATCGACGGATTTTGATCTGGATGAAATGGGCATAGTCCCTTGAACACGTTTCCACGGCGAACCAGGTCGACATATTCTGGAACCACGTCCTCGATGGGGTTGGCATCGCGGATCCGCTCCAGTTCGTCTGTCACTGAGATCCCCGACATCTTGCCCCTCTCACCCGATCGCACGACCATGAATCCGTCACAAGGGTCGATTCCATGCAGACCCCGGGGATCGGTGATCCTTCCCCGATAGAACAGGAAGGAAAAGTAGATCTCTGTAAAACTTGGATGGAATCAGGTCGATGCCGTCTATGGCGTCGCCAGTGGCTCGAGAGATGCCCCAATTAAGGACCTCGGACTGGGCGATGCTGAGGATGATACTCCTCGATTTGGCCCCACGCTACT
The DNA here is from genome assembly GCA_028825265.1 of Planctomycetota bacterium. Taxonomy (GTDB): domain Bacteria; phylum Planctomycetota; class UBA8108; order UBA1146; family UBA1146; genus QNYK01. The sequence goes on along the minus strand of JAPKAM010000007.1, from coordinate 37,379 downwards.
CATCATGAGAAAGCCACGAGACCGCTTCGGAATCGAAGCGCTGAGCCAGCGAGGCCCACTGCTTCGGTGTCATCTGGTCGGGGCGAATCGAGGTCCCAACTCCCTGCTGTTGCCACCAGAAATCTTCTGCGGGAAGCTGCTCACGGAGGATTTTCCCCAAGGTTTTACGACGAAACTGGAAGCAATGTCGAACCAGTTTGACCAGCCCCCCAGGGAGGGGATCTAGATCGCCATCTCTGGTCCAGGTGAAAAAACTCGATTCGACCCGAGGGGCAGGAACGAATACCGACGCTGGGACCGCCCTCGAAATCTTGCCGTGGCCCGTCAGTGCCAACAACACCGAGGTGGTGCCGTACTCTCGGCCTCCCGGTGGTGCGACCCAACGACGGGCCATCTCTCGCTGGACCAGGACTCCGATGCTCTCCAGGTCTTCCCGCTGAGCGACCAGCATCGCCACCAGTGGACTGGCAATCGAATAGGGCAGATTTGCCACCAGGTGAAAGCCTCGCGGCTGCCCCTCCGCCAGTCGCCGGTCGAGGTCGGCCAGCAGTCGCTCCGAGAGTCGATTCTTGGTCGCCAGTACATCGCCCTCGATCAACTGAAATTCTGGCCGATCGAATCGATCACGGAGATACTGGCACAGTAGCGGGTCAATCTCGATGGATGTCACCTGGCAACCCAGATCGAGGAGCACCCTGGTCAGGGTCCCTGCACCAGGCCCCACCTCCAGAATTCGATCACCGGCCTGGATCCCTGAATCACGAACCAGTGCTTCGAGGAGATTGGAGTCGAAAAGGAAATTTTGACCTCGTTTTTCCTGAAAACGAAATCCAAGGACTCGAAGATCTTCGAGTACACGTTGACGAGAAAAAAGAGACGGAGAATCAGTCATGACTGATTCTCCGTCTCTTTTGAATCCATCACGATTTCAGCTCTCAAAATCAACCCACTGATCGCAATGGCATCACTTCCCAGCGGATCCGATACGAATCTCGACCCTGCGGCATTGAGCACGACCCACTTCTGAATTGGGATCGACACCGGGAACCGGCTTGGCCCAACCATTCGAGGTCAGGCTGATCAGCGACTTGTCGACTCCTTGCGTGACGAATTCCAGGAACACCGCATGGGCACGCTTGGCGCCCAGTTCCCAATTATCCGCATTCTTGGATTTTTTGATCGGCATGTTGTCGGTATGCCCATCGATGAAGATGGTTCGATTCGGGTAATCGCGTTGGATCAGGGCGATCAATTCACCGATCAATTGCTTGCCCTTCTTGGCCAGGACGCTACGCCCCTTGGCAAAGAGCAACTCGTTGTTGAGCATCAACCCACCGGTCTCAGGATTGGTCCTGATCTGGGGTGAGAATTGTTCCATCGAGATGATCACCTTCGGAACATCGGTCAGGCTCTGCGTCAATGCCAGGTTAGATTGGTGAAGAACATCTCTTTCCTGAACGACTCCTGCAAGTTGGATTTCGAGGGATTCGACACGAGCACCGGCTCGTTGCAACTGGGCATCTCCCTGAAAACCGGTCAGTTGCGAATCCTTCAGACGCTTTTCCATGTCGACATTGACACGGTTGGCTCTCTTCAGGCGCGAAGCAACATCTTCGTACTTAACGTAGGGCACGCAAGCACTGAACAACATCGGCACCAGCAACAGCAACAGCAGACGGCTCCAGGAGTTCAGATTCCTGGAGGTCAGATGTCCTGAAGTCAGATGTCCTGAAGTCAGATGTCCTGAAGTCCGATTTCCTGAAGTCAGGTGTCTGGGAGTACGGTCCATCATCATCCGATGTTTGATCATGGTGTAGAGGTGGATCATGGCTTGGAGGTCCTTTCCGGAGCCCACCGGGGCTTAGGCTCCACTCGGTCGCAGCGCCCCCGGATGCGCACAGTGTGCCACGAGGGCGACCATGACGATAGTCATCGATCGAGTTCGATTCGCTTCATCTCATCGCTTCATCTCAGCGCCAGAATGATCGCAGCTCTGCGACGGAGGGAGGGCGGTCGGCCCCCCCCGCACCCCCTCAAACTGCGGATTTCAACCGATGTAAAACGAGCCCGGCTCCGGGACCCAAGGCCACCGGAGCCGAGCTCCTAGTTCATCGTGTAAAGCGTCAAGACTTCAAGGATGGCGGATCAAAATAATCCGACCACCCCCTCCACCAGTCCATTCATGAAGGTGACCGCCGCTTCGGAGCCCCACGCGGGGAAACTCCCGTCGCCATTGATCAGATTCATCAGCAGTGCGGTAGGAACCAGCAGAAGCAAGATCGTCAACGCCAGCAACGCCGTCATGGCCGTGGCAGGCTTCTTTCGGACCATCTGCATCTCGGTGGCACCGGACAGCAGCAAATCTTCCCCTCCGGTATCCCCCACAGTCTCGTCATCGGAGAAGTCGAAGGAATCATCAAAGGACAAGTCGTCGGTGTCGAGCACCGTCTCATCTCCGACTCCTCCCAGATCGAGTTCGATCTCCCCTTCGAGGATTCCTCCGCCGCCGTCATCTTCGAGGAGGCCCTCGATGTTGAGCACGGTTTCCTCGGTGGAGAGGTCCTCCAGTACGAGGCCTCCATCCTCCAGCAACCCGTCGGTTGACTCCGAAAGGACCACTGTCGGCTCGGTGGAACGGCTATTCTGGAACGCTTCGAGGTCTCCCTTACGGAAAACCACTTCGCCTCCATCGTGCTCCGCCCGGATCTCCTGGTTACTCACCAGCCCTTGCAGTTCTTCTGCAGAGATCCCAAGCATTGTTGCCGCTTGGTCAAAGTTCATGCGATCAGACATCGAATCGGACCTTCCCATGGGAGTCGCATTATTTGTTGCGACCACCCTTCTTCATTTCTTCAACAGTGGGTTTTTGCTTTCCTTTGGCTGAATAAGCCTGGGGAACTAAATCGTAGGAGATATCACGGACACTGTACAACTGGAAACCGTTGCCACTTTCGTAGCCGGTCCACAACCTCTTGGTGTTGGTGTCGAGGATGGCGAGGCCTTCGGCTTGCCCTTTGCCCTGCATCACGAATGCAGTCATGATGAATCCATTGCTCGCACCGCCGTCCTGCCCGTAGGCAACATCTTGCGTGGGAGGTTGCATCCACAGAACGCAGTTGGCTCCGAGGGAAATCCCTAGCGCCAACGCCAGCCAGAATCGTCCGCCAAGAAATCGTGGGACTGAACCATTCTCAGGTTTTTCAGTTTGCGTCAGATTCTGCGACATGTCGGGTTCCTTTCATCTGGTCAACAAGACTTCTCGAGCGCGGAATTCGCCGATCGGTAGATCTGCAAGTCCCCGCTAGCGATGGCTTTCGCCATCACAGTTCGCATGGTAACGATACCCACCGATGACGCAGCAGCGACCCGCGGATTCAAAACCATTTCTTCTTTGTTTCTCGATTGGACTCCCGGGAAACTCAGTGACGAGAAAGGCCTGGATGCAGCTCGATCACGTCTGGAGGCGATTGTAGCCCAGCGCCGCGAGTGAGCAAGGGGTCGCCACCAACCCGTCGGTCGAAAGAAGCCTGCGGGTCAATCGGAGTGCGGTCCCAAATATCGGCCCAGACGTGCGAGGTGAGTGCCCTCGGGCTCCTCATCTCCCGCCTCCAATCGTTCTGCAGCGGCCTGTGACAGCCCCTGGAATGCCGGCAGATCCTGCAGCGGCCTGGCCAGCAAGAAGTCGCTACGGCCACTTTGTCGCTCTCCGCTGACGTCACCTCCTCCTCGAAGGTGAAGATCTCGTTCGGCCAGCAGAAATCCGTCCTGCTCATCGAGAAATGCCTGAAGTCGCTGATCCGCCTCTTGCGAGGAGGGATCCGCACTGAAGAAACACCACGACGGACGGTCACTTCTCCCGACGCGGCCTCGTAGCTGATGCAATTGAGCCAGGCCAAATCGATCGGCCCCCTCGATCCAGAGGACCGTCAGTTCCGGCACATCGAGCCCCACTTCGACAATACTGGTGGCGACCAGTACCGGAGTCGAACCGCTACGAAACCGATTCATCCTCGAGGTCCGTTGATCCTGAGAAAGCCCACCGTGAAGGGTCGCGATTCCCACCTGTCCTAGCACCGTCTGCTGCAACCGTTTCGCCAGTTGCTCGACACCGATCGGGTCATCCCCGTCTCCATCCTCGATGCGAGGGACCACGAACATCACCCGATTCCCGGCTCGTGTTTCCTGTTCAAGGAAATCCAACGCATCGTTCAACTGCTCCGCCTCGACTCGACGGGTCTTCACTTGAGGGCGTCCAGGGGGTCGTTCATCGATCCGGGACAGATCAAAGTCCCCTCGAAGTGCCAGCGCCAGACTCCGGGGAATCGGGGTTGCGGTCAGATGCAAACGGTGAACACGGTCACCCTTGGAGGCCAGAATTTGACGCTGCTGAACTCCGAACCTCTGCTCCTCATCGACCACCACCAGCGCGAGGTCATCAAACTTGACCGAGGAGGAGAGCAATGCCGTGGTCCCCACCGCAATCTTTGCGTCTCCCCGAGCGATCGAATCTTTGACCTCGAGCGGGGTTCCGGTGATCACCTCGGCGACCTCCAGACGTGAACCCTGAAGATAGTTCTGCAGGGTCATCCGGTGTTGGTCGGCCAGCGCTGTGGTGGGAACAATCAGCGCCGATTGGCGACCTACAGCAGCCAGTGCCAGCATCGCCCAGATGGCGACCGCGGTTTTGCCACTACCCACATCTCCCTGGACCAAACGCGCCATCGGAAAACCAGCCGCCAGATCGTCACGAATTTCCTGTACCACCCGCTGTTGAGCCAAGGTCAGGGAATAGGGGAGTCTCGCCAGGATTCGCTGTTCCAGTTCGGGACTCACCGACAGCGAATCGATCTTGCGTGCTTTCCGCTGGGCCCGGGTGCGAGCCTGCTGAATCGCGTGAAAATACATTTCGATGCGAGCCAGCCACGAGCGGCAAATTTCACATTCGGCAGAACTCGCTGGACAGTGAAATCCTCGATAGATGCTTAACAGGCTTCTCTCGCTACCGATGATCGACGGCACCTGAACATCGAGCGCCAGATCCTCGCGTTCAAAGATGCGCTGCATAGAACTGCGGATCAAAGCCTGTGAGAGTCCGTCGGTCGAGGGATACACCGCCACGATCTGGCCGTGCCCCGCCGGGATCGGTTCTCGTTGGTCGCAGAGCGAGATGGTCGGGTGGGCCATCACGGGGGCCTGGAAGCGACGAATCACTCCGGTGACCCACCCCTGCCAGCCATCACAAATCTGTGGTCGATAACGGGTGTACCAGTGGAGCGTCACCTCCTGATCTGGCTCATCGTCGGGTCTCAATCGCGCTTCCCAGCGACCACGCCCCGAATGAACCCACTGGGGCTGTTCATCGATGGTTCCGAACAAACTCCTACGCTCACCATCGGGAACATCGCGGATCTTGCCGTGGATGATCAGATCCTCATGGCGGGTCGGGAAATGATGGAGCAAGTCACCGAGAGTCTCGATGCCCAGTCGTTGGAAGCGTTGTGCCGTGGCGGGCCCGACACCCTGCAACTCCTGTAAAGAAGACTGTAAGGGGTCCGGATCTAACGCTTCCCGAGAAGGCGGTACACGGTCTGGAATTTCCTCGGCCATTGGGCCTCCACTCCATCAACCACGAAGGTCCCTTAACATTTTCTCGATCTCATCACGAAGTTCCGAATCAGAGGAGATCATCTTTTGAATCTTTCGGAATGCACTACTGACGGTCGAATGGGATCGCCCCCCCATCTGCTCGCCAATCTCTACCAGGGAATGATCGGTGAGGATCCTCGCCAGGTAAGTCGCTACATTTCTCGCCATCGAGGTATTACGGGTCTTCGACCTCGACACGATCTCCTCGGGAGGGACACCCCATCGGACCGCGATTCGTTCGATGATGGTGTCGACAGTGATCCGTCGATTGAGTGTGGCGACGATGGGATCAAGAATCGCGCGAGCCTTGGGAAGAGTGACCTTCGAACTGGAAAGTTCGCACTCGGCCACGACTCGAACCAGGGTACCCAGTAACTCCCGGATGCTGTTTCTCACCTCACCTGCGATGTGGTGAATCACCTCCTCGGGGACATGGATTCCACCACGGACAACTTCCTGTCTCAGAATGGAAACTCGAGTCTGCTGATCAGGAGGGTCGACCAGCACCACCAGGCCTGCTGAAAAACGATTCTTTAACTGTTGATGAAGACGATCCAGTTTTCGCGGAGGCACATCACTGGCGAGCAGTACCTGTCCCCCTTGCTGAGCGATCGCATCCACTGTTTCCAGGAGTTCCTGCTGACTACTCGGCTTTCCTGCGAAGGACTGGATGTCATCGATGGCGAGAACCTTCAGTTCACGAAAACTCTTTCTGAACTGATCGAGACTTTTTTGACGTAAGGCTCGAATAAACTGATACACGAAATGTTCGGCGGGAAGATAGCGCATCCGACGCTCGCCCTGGATGAAGAATTGCCGTGTGATTCCTTGCAACAGGTGGGTCTTGCCCAGTCCACTTCCGCCGTGGAGGAACAGTGGATTGAAGGAGATCCCCGGAGTTCGTAGCACCTCCAGAGCCGCCGAATGAGCCAGTCGATTGGCCTGCCCTACCACAAATCGATCCAGGGTGTGATCACGGCGTAATCCGTCAGGCCCCGGCGATAACACCGCTGCAGGAGGAACGGTCAGCACGCCCCTTGGACCGGCCGCGCGCCCGGCCTCTGAAGACCCTGTGGTGCCTGATGATCCTGTGGTGCCCGATGATCCTGTGGCATCTGATGAACCTGTGGTCCCGGATGGCCGCTCAGGATTCACGGTCCTTCCCAACGGCAGCAGCGACTCTTGACACCGCTCTTGCACTACCATTGCCGAAGGAACTGCAGAGAGTCGTAGTTGAACCGACTCCAGACCCAATTTTCGAGCTTCCGACTGGAGAACATCTTTATAATTGTTGGCTATTTTATCGAGGGAGAAACGACTCTCCAGATGCAACTGGAGTACCCCCTCCTCCACCGCCACAGGAGTAATTTGTCGGAACCATCTTCCCATCTGGGCAGTACCGATGATGGGGGTGATGGCAGCACGGAGATGTTCCCAGTGCAGATCTGCGTTCACGGAAGTAATTTCCTGAGCGCCCAACATTCCCCCCCTCCAAAAAATCGAATCTCTACACTGTTCTGCAGCACCACTTCGCGGCCACGCAATTCAGCGCTGGCCCAACGATGTGGTACACGGCAAAGTCTCCGGAAGCGTCCACCAATCCCACAACCATCAAGGTTCTAACGCGCCAAGATGGCCACGCATCGCTGCGGCGATTCGTCCGCCTCAAAATACACTCTTCTCGAGCCATCGGATGTTCCCGATGCAAGACCCTATTGACCGATTCCGGATCCCAATGATCCAGAGCGGTCCGGTAGATGTTTCTTGAAAAACTCCTCAGTACCCGATGCCAGAAGACACCAAGTTTTTACTGGATGCGGACCCAGAGTCGATCCGCACCTTGGCGGATCTCTCCCATCGACTTCTCGAGTCGATCTTGCATCATATTTCCCTGCCAATGACAGGATCGGAGTCACTTCAAGAACAAATCTGCCGGAGGGGAAGAGAACACCCGATCGCATCGGAAGTTCATCATGATCGCACCTCCACGGCAGCGCACGACCGTAGCAAAGCCAGACAGACCTCGCAAGGGTGACGAAGTGATGTCGATGGGTTTCGAGACTCAAAAAGAGATGGGAATAAAGCAGGTCAAATCACGTACGAACAATACAGTTATCGGCCAGGGTGGGCCGACTTCCCACGTAACTGCTGCTGATCCTGCATCCACTTCCGATGCTGCTGGTGTAAACGATGCTGCTGCTGCACCCACAGATGCCATCGTCGGCTCTGCTGCGCCCTTTTTGCCGTCAACTTCTGTGTATCCCAGGAATAATCACCGGGGATTCCGCTGATGTTCACGATCAACTGCCATGACAGTTTACGAACCCAGCGGTTGTTTGCAGAGAGCCCTTCCAGGGCCACGTCAGCGGAGCTGAAGTGAGGAGACTTGAGCAGTACCCGCAGGGCCGAAATCCTCGCAAGATCGAAGGAGGAGCGAGCCACTGGGATCAGGTAGGGAAGCACGCCGGGGCCTACAAGACTCAGATGTCGTTCGGCTCGGGAGCGATTCCTGGCTCGGTGGCGCTGCAGATCCCGCACCCATTCCACGACCATCTGCTGGTGACTTCCGGTCAGTTCCGGTAATTCGGGTGGAAGTTTGATCCCGGAAGGCCGCTCCGGCAGGGCCAACAGAGGCCGAGTCTTCACCGGACTGCCGGCCTTGGACGGAGCGGGCCGAGAGTCGGCCCCAGGTCGAGGACTCGAAGACGCCGCAGGATCAGGACCGAAACGGCGATTCTTCTCGATGGAAACGATCGTTCGGGCTGCGATCTGCATCGTCCCCAATTCGCCGATCTGAAGTACCAGACGCTTCTGGTCCTGATCGAGAATCCGCCCATCGATACGACTGCCGTTGACGAGCAGGATCGTATCCGCCTGTAGCGGGGAGCACAGAACCACCCCCAGCAGCAGAATCAACAGTTTCAGGTGGCCGGCACCGGCCTCGTTTCGCTTCTCACTCATCGAGATCTTCTTCCTGTCCTGAGCACATCTGACGTGCCAGTTTACGTTGCAGTTTGGCATCCAGAGGCGGCAACGGTGGTTGTACCGAGCCGGCACTTGCGAGGGTGCCGGAGGACTTCATTCCGACCGCCGGACCACAGCCGATCTGCCAGCCGGATCTCAATAATGAGAGACGAACTCGCCGAGCAGAACTGTACGTGGAGAGTATACCACCCTCCACCATCCGATTTCGGACCGCACGCAGGAAATCGGCTCTCCAGGGCCCAGGATTGAGTTTAGGAGAAAATGGATCGAGAAACACAGCATCGAAACGGCCCTCTAGCGAATCGATGAGTTGCTCAGCATCGCCGACCAACAGGGTCAATTGGAGCCCCTCTTCGATCCACCGGCGCTCCTCGACCAGCCGCTTCAGCATCACCGACAGCCGCGCTTGGGGCAGAGCCCTGAAAAACAGTTTCAGTTGGTCTCCCGGCAGCAGATCTCTTTCCAGCGATACGATCTCGATGGCCGCTCCTGGAGCGGCTCGCTGGATATCATGGACCGCCCAGCCGAGATTGGTGCCGAGTCCGAAGCCGATGTCGAGGATTCTGATCTGGCCCCGAACTCGGGCAGTCCGGATCACCCGACAAGGTTCGATGAAACGTTGCCTTGCCTCGAGGTGGGCTCCACTGAGGGAGTGGTAATGCTCACCGACCGTTCGATGAAAGAGGGTCGGAGAACCGTCCCCGGTCAAGATCGCAGGCTGGGCCATCCGTGAATCTCCTGTCCTCGCACCATCGCCAGCAGGGCATGGAGTGCGTACTGGGTCGCCATTTCGCGAATCCGCAGCCGATTCCCGGTCCACTGGTATCGGTGCGATCGGACCCCAGCGGCGCTGGCCAACCCCATCCAGACTGTACCGACCGGATTCTTCTCGGTGCCGCCGGTGGGACCGGCCACCCCGCTCGCCGACAGTGCCAGATCGGCACCGCTACGCTGCCGCGCTGCGACCGCCAGCGCCTCGACCACCTCGGCACTGACCGCTCCGGAGCCATCGATCAACGACGGACTGACCGCCAGTTCGCTCACCTTCATCGCATTCGAGTAGCAGTTCCAGCCCCCGAGAAAAACCTCGCTGGAACCCGAGACATCGGTGATCCGCGACGAGATCATGCCGCCGGTACAGGATTCGGCCAGTACCAGGGTTTGACCGGCAGCACCGGCAGCGCGTACCAGATGGCCCTCGGTTCCAATCCCACCCAAGCCTGAAAAACGTGATTGAAATCTCTCCGCCGCGGCCTCTTTCAGCGAAACGCCCAATGGCAACCTGACCTCGATCTGACTGGTCCCTTTCACACAGATGTGATGCGAATCCCCACGACCGAGTTGCTCCACGATCCACTCATCCAATTCCGATTCGGGTATTGCAACGAACTCGAGGATTTCCCCCTCCGTGACCTCACCAGAACGTTCTCGCGCCCACGGGAGCAGGTGGCGCTGAAACATCGCATCGAACTCGACCGGAACCCCGGGCAGCGCAAAAGAGATCACTCCTCCAGGAAGTTCTGTCTTCAGACCCGGGGCCGTTCCCTGGTCGTTTTCGAGCCAATCGCTGCCCTTCGGACGAAAGGCTTGCTGGCGATTGCACAGTGCCGGGGAGACGCCGCGCTCTTCTAGGTAGGTGCGGATCCGCTGCCAGCATCGATCGTCTTCCTCGAGTGGAACCCCGGCGGCATTGGCGATCTCCTGCCGAGTTCGATCATCCGCTGTCGGACCGAGTCCCCCAGTGATGATGATCAGATCGGCAGCGGAGGGAGGTGTTTTCAGGGCGGTCTCCAGAGCCCCCGGAGCATCCGCAACCGTCAGATGCCAAGCGATTTTGAACCCCAGCGGCGTGAGCAGGTTCGAGATGGTTCGACCGTGACTCTCTTGGATCCTACCCTCGAGGATTTCATCCCCGACCGCCACGACCCCAACACGAAACTGGCCTGGTTGCGAAGTTCTCGTGGCCACCTCAGCACCCATCGCATCCCCTCCATATCTGCCATGAACCCATCACTCGGTGACTGATTTCTTTTTGCCGATGATCGTGCAGGAGATGATCCCGATCTCGTAGAGCAGGGTCAGTGGACCCGCCATCAGCAGTTGAGTGACCACATCCGGAGGAGTCAACATCGCTCCCATCAGGACCGCACTGAGGATTGCGTACTTGCGGTACTTGCGGAACGAGTCGACCTCGAGGATTCCACTCCGGTTGAGAAAAATCATCGCCAGAGGTAACTGAAAGACGATCCCCATGCCGAGTATCAGCGTAAAGACCAGGCTCAGGTACTCCTTCAGGGTGAAGGAAGTCTGGAGCAGTTCAGGATCGCCATAGCCACCCAGGAAGGACAGGCCGATCGGTATCAGTACTTTGTACGCAAAGGTCACACCGGAGGCCAGCAACAGGAACGCCACCGGCAAGAAGGGCCAAACGGCCTTTCGTTCTCGATCAAACAGGCCTGCTGCGATGAACTTCCACATCTCGTAAGAGATCCAGGGAAGTGCAGCAACCAGACCCAGCATCAGGCTCAACTTGACATAGGAGAAGAACGCCTCGGAGTAGGAGAGGAGTACCAGAGGCTTGGCCCGTTGACGCCAGCCATTCAACTGGGCAGAGTCATCCTCGATGACGATCGATAGTCTTGCCACCTGTTCCAGGATGGCCGTGGTCTGTGCATCGGGAAGCACCACCGCCGGCTCCGTGACATCCGGCGGCTGACCTTCTTGAGGTTTCGCCTGTGACGGTCGCTTGGCCGGCTCGAGTTGTGGTTGATTCCATCGGTTCCAGCGACTCGAGAGTTCCGTCAACTGTGCGATGCAGTTCGCGACCTTGACTTCCCCTCCCCAGGGCAGATCCCCGAGACTCAGTTGCAGTTGTTCCGCCGCTTGCTGGAATCTCTCGGGAGTCGCGCCCAAGACTCGCATCGAGGAGCGTGCCGGATCGAGGGCGATCAGTCGCTCCTCAATCAAACGGGCCATCCGGCCCACCACCGGAGAAGCTTCCTGAGAAGTGCGAAATTGATCCCACCTCTCCCACCAGTCCTCATCTTCTCTGGAGATCTTCAAGATCAACGCCGCATCGGAAGCGGCGACCAGTGCCAACTGTTCCGTCGCCAGGGAGATCTTCTCCTGCAGTTTGTCGATCTCCTGCCCGGCAGTGATTTGCGACATGGCGACCCGATGGGGGCCTGTGATCAAGTCCATCAGCGCATCCTGGAAGAAGAAAGCGACCATGCCGAAGGCGAAGGTCACGATCAGCGATCGAATCACCCTCGAACGGAGTTCCTCGAGATGATCTCCGAAGGACATCGTCTTCAGCTGATCTTCGGGATTCGATCCTCTTGGCTCGACCATCGATTGCTCCTCCTGAACCCATCACAAAGGCAAATGGCTGTCGGTTCCGGTCGCCCCGCCCCCCGAACATTTCCTCGATGAGCCCTTCATCAGGATGACCATCACAGGAGCGTCCAGGATGCCACGAGAGCAGACGTGCAGCAAACACGAGTGCAGATCTACCCGAGTTCTCCTCGAGTCCTCTGCGAATTCTTCTCGAGATCAGGCTCTGGTTCCGATCCTCGAAACGACCGGGATGGAAAAACGGCGGCGAGGATACCCACGCCGCCGTCCTTCTGCTCTAGCCGGCTAGTCACTAGAAATCGATGAAATCCAGTAACTCCTTCTCTCGCAGAATGGTCACACCGAGATCCCGAGCCAGATCGTACTCTGGAGTGTCCTCGTATCCCTTCACTGCGACCAAGAAATCGGTATCGAGAGCGACCGTGTCGGAGATGGTCCCTCCGAACAGTTGGATCTTGCGAGTCATGTCCTCCATCGAATAGCGACCGTTGGTCGCAGACATTCCAGCAAACACGAAGGAGGGAACATTCTTGCTGTCGTAGAAGGGGCTCGTGATCATGTCTCCAGAGGAGATCGGATTGAATCGATCAAGATTCTCTACGATCGCTACCTCCGAGAAATTTTCCTCGACACTGAGGACTTCAACCTTGCCCTTGCTGATGCGTTTCCCACCCTTCTGGTAGGTGAACACATCGAAGACCAGACCACGACGCATCCGATCACGGGTCCCGACACTGATCCAAGCCTTGCCTAGTTCTTCGGAAACTCGAATCACTTCACCGTCCGGCTCGACCATGGCAAAGGTCTGCTCTCGAACGATTTCACGCTTGAGTTCATCGATGCGGTCATTGGAACGCTGGAGCAAGTTCTGCGAGATGCTCAGGTCACGTTGCAACTTGTAGATCACCGCACTGTGATCCTGTTCGAGACGCTCGACCTCCTCGCGAAGGTTGTTGTTATCCTCGCGAGCGCGGGTCCGACTCTGTTCCAGTTGGACCTGTAGATCATTGGAAGATGATCGAAGGGTATCGATCTCCTCATTCAACTGAGATCCAAGGTTACTCTTGGAAGTCACCACTTCCTGGTACTCGTTATCCTTCGCCTCGGCTGCCGAACGCTGACTCTGCAACTCATTGTGGAGGAAACGAATGGTGTCGATCGAATCCGAATAGATGTCAGCCAGAGATCCGTACTCCCGGGCGCTACTGGTTCCCCGAGCCGTGGCGATATCGCTACCGGCTTTTTCGATCATGGTTTCGAACTCCGAAACCGGTACTGAATCCTCGTCAGTGCCGTGGATCAAGACACGGAGTTGAGTGATCTCAGTGGTCTGCTCCTTGATCTTCTTGTTCTTGGACTCGACTTCACCTTCTGTATTGCCGAGCAAGGTCCTGGTTTGTTCGTGATCGCTCATTTGCTGAAACACTACAAAACAGAGCACCAATATGAAGACCAGTGAGACGATGAGAAAAGAGAGCTGAGCTCCCCCCTGGTTGCGGGCCATCGGGTTCCTCCCTGCAGGTTTCGCAGTAATTGCGAAACCTGGCCACTATCGTCGATCCAGACCCGACCATGGATTGTCAAAATCTGGCAACGACTCGGTTAAGGTTCATTTCCTTCCGGGTCCCTGTCTACCGCCCTGATGGACCCCTTGGCCATCATCAGAATCAGTAGAAGAACCAAGCCACGAGCAAGAGACCGACAATGTCGGACACCACCCCGCGACCGGCCCGTCCCCGAGACCGGAAGCGGTGATCCTACGCCGAGGGTGCCAGCCCGTCAAGCAGCCCAGAGTCGACGGATTCCCCCCCCCGAAGCGCCTGTGATGATTTTTTTGGCGAGCCTTGAGCGTTCCTGGCCGTACACTCTCCCGGATGGACCGGTCGTCAGCGATGTGGCGAATCAGAGGTGTACACCGGGCCCAGCGGCCCTGGACCACTGGAAAGTGATGCTTTGTCCCGAAACTTATTCCTGATCGATGGACGATACCAGATTTACCGGGGCCATTATGGCATGCGACCACTGACCGATAGTCGTGGCATGCAGGTCCAGGCCATCTACTCTCTGGCAGATCTGCTACTGAGGCTATGCCGTGACCAGCAGGTCGAATTGTGGGCGGTAGCGATGGAATGCGATGGCCCAACCTTTCGTCACACCAGATATCCTCAATACAAGGCCAATCGCGATGCGATGCCGGAGGAGTTGAGACTCCAGTTGCCCTGGATCGACCGCATGCTGGCGGCATTTCGGATCCCCATCCTGCAAGTCGATCATCACGAGGCGGATGACTGCATTGCAACGATGGCCACCAGAGCCGCTCAGGAACAGATCGATGTGCGGCTTCTGACTCGAGACAAAGATCTGGAACAGGTGATTTCTGACCGGGTCAAGTTTCTCGATGAACGAAGTGGTGACCTCTATGGCCCCGAAGAGTTGCTCGAGAAGAAGGGGATTCGACCGGACCAGGTGATCGCGTACCAAACACTGGTCGGCGACTCATCAGACAACATTCCAGGAGTGGCAGGGATCGGACCCAAGACTGCGGTCAAGGTGCTAGCGGTCACCGATGATCCGGAGTCCTTGCTCGAAGATCCGGTGCCGGATGGCATTCCCGCTGCAGCCTTGAAAAAGATTCGCGCCTGTCCTGAACAGATGAAACTCTCGAAAGAACTCGTGACACTCTCCATCGTGGCCCCCATCGAGACTGCGCCGACAGATCTGAAGCGAATCTCCCCCGATCACGAACTTCTGGCCGAGTTATTCAGGGAACTGAACTTCAGTCGATTCCTCAAGATGATTGATCAGCCCGTCGAGAAGCAGGCGAACCTGTTCAGCGGTTTCGACGATTCAGCGCCTTCCGGCCAATCCTCCACTTCGACCACGACCAAGACTCCACCGACCACGACTCCACCGGCCCGCGTCCATGCTCCCGAACCGCCGGTCGACTACCAACTGGTGACGGCCCTCGACCACCTGGACCAGGTGGTGGCACGTTGTCGCAAGGCGGGTCGCTTTGCCTTCGACACCGAGACCAGTTCTCTCGACACCATCGACTGCAAGGTGGTCGGCTGCAGCATCTCCGTCGAAGCGACAGAGGCGTGGTACATCCCCTTTTCCTCCCCGGCCGGTGACGGCCCCATCCCGCGAGCCCAGTGCCTCGAGCGACTGGCCCCGCTGCTGGAAGATGAAAGCGTTGGCAAGATCGGTCAAAACATCAAATTTGATGCCCAGGTGATGAGAAACCTGGGAGTCACCCTGGCTGGCATCTGCGGCGATCCGATGATCTCTGCCTACCTGATCAATCCCCTGCGTGGACGCTACGGCCTCGATGGGCTGGTCGGAGAGCGACTCGGTCACACCATGGTTCCCATCCGCGAAATCATCGGAGAAGCGGGATCAGAAACATCGATGGACCAGATCGAACCTGAGAAGATCTCTGACTACGCCGCAGAAGATGCCGACTGGACCTTACGCCTGCACCAGGATCTCGACCAAGAGATCGAGCAGTTGAACTTACGTCAGGTGCTGGAAGAGGTCGAACTACCGCTGGTCGATGTTCTGGTCTCGATGGAGCGTGAGGGCATCTCTCTCGATCTCGAACAATTGAAGAAACAGGAACTCCACCTCTCCAGCGAGATGGAACAGATCGAACAGCAAATTCACCAGGGCGCCGGCGAGCCGTTTAACATCGCCAGTCCCAAACAATTACAAAAGGTGCTGTTCGAGGACCTCGGGCTGTCGACCAAGGGACTGCCCAAAACCAAGACCGGAATCAGCGTCAAAGCGGAAACCCTCGAAACACTGGCGGTGCGTCACCCGGAACAGCCGCTCCCTAAAGCGATCTTGCGCTACCGGAGCCTAGCCAAACTCCTCTCCACCTACGTGATCGCCTTGCCCCAGCACCTGCATCCGGTGACCGGAAGAATTCACACCGATTTCCGACAGACGGTCACGGCCACCGGACGACTCTCGTCGAATCGGCCAAATCTGCAGAACATCCCGATCCGCAGCGAGGAGGGGCGTCAGATCCGCCGCGCCTTCATCCCCAATCGACCCAATTGCACCTTCGTCTCCGCCGACTATTCACAAGTCGAACTTCGCCTACTCGCCCACCTCTCCGCGGACGAGGGGCTGCTCACCGCTCTCAACTCGGGAGTGGATATCCACACCTCGGTGGCCGCGCGTATCCACGGCAAGAGCCTCGACGAGGTCGATCGCGACGAGCGTGCGGCAGCAAAAGCGGTCAACTTCGGCCTGATGTACGGCATGGGAGCCTTCGGACTGGCCCGTGATATCGGCGGATCGATCGCAGAAGCCAAACAGTTCATCGAGAACTACTTCGATCAGTTTCCGGGTGTTCGAGACTGGATGGATGCCACCAAGCGCCATGCCCTCGAGCACGGCGAGATCCGCACCATCACCGGACGCCGTCGGCCGATTCCAGAAATCCGCTCCCGGGTCGCACGAGAAAAGGCTCAGGGAGAACGCTATGCCATCAATAGCGTGGTGCAGGGTTCCGCCGCAGACTTGATCAAGTTGGCGATGATCGAGGTCCACCGCCAGGCGCTCGCAAGAGGCCACGAGGCGAGAATCTTGCTCCAGATTCATGACGAACTGTTACTCGAGGTTCCGCAGGAGCAAGAGGAAGATTGTCGCGATTGGCTGAAATCCACCATGGAGGGCGTGATGGAGATCTCGGTCCCGCTCGAGGTCCAGGTCAGCAGCGGGCGGGATTGGTACGATGCCTCCAAGTGATCGCGCTAGGCCTCCAAGTGATCGCAATAGTGATCCTGATCGACCGGTGGCAGCCCCCTGGACCGTCGCTGTGACTGGCGGCATCGGATCGGGAAAGAGCACCATCGCCAGGATCTTTGAAGATCTCGGAGCCCACAGAATCGATGCCGATCAGATCGCCCACCAGCAACTGGAACAACCCGACGTCATCGCAGAGGTGAAGCAGGCACTCGGTTCGGAGGTGGTTTCAGAGGAAGGGAAGCTCGATCGAGCAGCGATCTCGCGCCTAGTTTTCTCGGATCAGGACTCGCTGAGAAGGCTGGAGAGCATCATCCACCCCCGGGTACGGAAACAGATCGAGGTAAGTCTTGCAGAAATCGCCCAGATGGGGTTCGATGAGTCCAGCCCCCTCCCCGGAGGACGGCCCTTGATCCTCCTAGATATCCCTCTGCTCGAAAGCTCCCCCCTCAAACAGTATGTGGAACGGGTGCTCTTCGTGGCGGCTCCAGCGCAGCAAAGGGAGGCACGGGTCCAGCGATCGAGAGGTTGGCCAGCCGGAGAGAGGGAATCGAGAGAAGCCGCTCAGAAGCCGATTTCGGCCAAGGAGGCGGCAGCAGACGATACGATCTCCAATGTGGACGAGGTGTCCACCGAGGAGCTCAAACAGCAATGCCAGTTATTCCTCGACCAGTGGATCGACCACTGTCGCGAGGAACAGGAATGAGAAGACCGAGGTGAATTTCTGATGACTCCACGACCATCCAGCTCATCGGGAGCTGAGTCTTCCGCCGGGAGAGGATCCCGATCCGGATCATCTCGCTCGAAGAAGACCACCCGCAGACCCACCAAGCCCACCGGAAATTCAGGCCGTAAGAAGCGGACCTCCCGCAAGACTGCTCCGCCGCCTGCACCACCTCTCGAGGGGCTTCCGATGGATGTAGAGGACCTCGACGAGAAGCCGGTTCCCATCCTTGGGAAAATGCCCACGCTGCACCTCTCAGAGATGCACAAGATGACCATGGCCGAACTGCAGCAGATGGCTCGCGATGATGAACTCGAAGAGATCGCTGGTAAGAAAAAGCAGGACCTCATCTTCGAGATTCTCAAGAAGCGTGCCCAGGCGGCGGGTGTGATGTACGGCGAGGGAGTTCTCGAGGTTTTACCGGATGGATTCGGATTCCTCCGCTCTCCCCGCTACTCCTACTTTCCCTGCGCCGATGACATCTACGTCTCTCCCTCCCAGATCCGGCGTTTCGGCCTGGTCACTGGAACCGTCATCCAGGGGCAGGTACGCCCGCCCAAGGAAGGTGAACGCTACTTCGCCTTGCTGCAGGTCGATGCCATCAACTACGAGGATACTGACAAGGTCCACGACAAGGTCGTGTTCGACGACCTCACTCCTCTCTATCCCGATGATCGACTTCAGATGGAGACCGAGACCGATGTCATCGAGACCAGAATCATCGATATGGTGACTCCGATCGGAAAAGGGCAGCGAGGTCTGATCGTCGCTCCACCTCGTACCGGTAAGACCGTCATCCTGCAACTGATCGCCAATGCCATCGCCACCAATCACCCCGATGTCGATCTGATTGTGTTGTTGATCGACGAACGCCCCGAAGAAGTGACCGACATGGAGCGGAATGTAAGAGGAGAAGTGATCTCCTCCACCTTCGACGAACCCTCCAGTCGTCATGTCCAGGTCGCGGAAATGGTCATCGAGAAGGCTCGCCGCTTGGTCGAATATGGTCGCGATGTGGTCATCCTGCTCGATTCGATCACTCGCCTGGGCAGGGCCTACAACAATGAAGCCCCCCACTCCGGCAGGATCCTCTCCGGAGGAGTCGACGCCGGCGCCCTTCAACGACCGAAGCGGTTCTTCGGAGCGGCGCGTAACATCGAAGAAGGTGGCAGCCTGACGATCTTGGCGACTGCGTTGATCGATACCGGATCCAGGATGGACGAAGTGATCTTCGAAGAGTTCAAGGGAACCGGAAACATGGAACTCCACCTCGACCGCCGCCTGGCAGACAAACGAGTGTGGCCAGCCATCGACATCAATCGCTCCGGCACCCGTAAAGAAGAGTTGCTGATGAGTGCCGAGGAGATCAAAAGGTTGTGGATTCTCCGCAAGGTGCTCAACGACATGAATCCTGTCGATTCGATGGAGATGCTGAAAGCGAAACTGAAGCAGACCAATTCGAATGTGGATTTCTTGCTGGCTCTCAACACCGAGCGGCAAGATTGAGCCGCCGATTTCGATCGGCAAAGCGAACTGCGTCAATACGATCAAGCCGGCTGAATTGAAAACAGGACTGAATTGAAAAACGGAGCGCAGCGATTTCGCTGCGCTCCGTTTTTTTTATTGGTATGTCTAACCGTTGGTTCGGACCACCATCGTCAGAGTTCTCGGCTCAGTCTGCTTCTCGTTGAGTACCCGAACCGAGATCCTGAAGGCGGGTGGCACGTAGGCCGCTCGATAACGCAATCCTCCCGGATCCTGATCCCACTTGCTGGAAGGGATCGGTTCCTTCAGGAACAATCTTCCATCCGCGTTGTACAACATGGTGAATTCTTTGGACGGGAATGAACTTCCTCCATCGCTCCAGATATACAGCTTGTCGCCGGGACGCAACTGAGAAAACTTGACCTTGGTCCTGGAGTAATTGAACTGCACCGGGACGTTCTCGCCGGTGGTCAAATTGCGGATTCCTGCACGAGCATTGGTACGATCGGTCGACAGGAATCCACCGTAGAGAAATCTCTTGGCCAGAGTTCCGTTCCTGCGACGCAAGTTACGGTCCTCGGAAACCACCAGTTCCGGGGTGATCTCAACTGAGGGGCTCATGAACCCTCCCGACTTGTTGTCGAACTGATTGTCGTAGAAGTATTCGATACGCAGGTCAGTGACATTGGAGCATAACTCGATGATTTTCTTGCGGACGCGAACTTCGGTAGATCGATAGTTATTGATTCCCAAATCGACGTACCGCACCGACTTCAGAAGCACCAACGATCGGCTGTCGGCGTAACTGAGTTCTTCATCGGCATCTATTTTCCCATCATTCCTATTCAGCTCGAGTTTTCGAGGATCGGCAAGGAAGTACTCGACATTGGCCAATCGAATCGACCCTTCCACATCCACTGCCGCTTTGAAGTAGATGGAGTCGTTCCAGTGCTCTGTCGGTTCATCAGGTCTGTCCTCGGCGAGATTGTACTTCCGTTCGAACACTGTGGCGGCCTCGTCGTACTTGTTACGAACACCG
Organism: Planctomycetota bacterium; assembly: GCA_028825265.1. Lineage (GTDB taxonomy): Bacteria > Planctomycetota > UBA8108 > UBA1146 > UBA1146 > QNYK01. The sequence goes on along the minus strand of JAPKAM010000007.1, from coordinate 17,394 downwards.
CCCTCGAGGTTCGGGCCCACGTCCTGATCATTGAGTTCCTCCCCCTCATCCCAGTATCCCGTCGAACGCCCCTGGTCCTGGTAGAACTCCAGGGAAGCGGTCGGGACCATCTTCGACAGGTTTTCATTGATGTCGTCGAGCGCATATCGAAACTTCTGATAGGTTTCCACAGTTGTGATGGTGGAGTCGTACATCCTCTGGGAGTCGGTCCCCACCTGCGAGATGATCAGTGAGATGATCGCAGCCAGGGTCAAGGCCACGAGCAGTTCGAGAAGTGTAAAGCCTTCCTCCTTGGGGAGCGGCTGTGACTCATCGATGGACAAGGATCTGAGTTTCGTAAATCGGATTATCCGCACTGGTGGTTCCTTCCCTGAAGGCACGGAATACGAGGATATCCACCTCGTACAGATCACCTGCCGGTATGATTCTGGAATCGGTTGGGTAGTTAAAATCCAGGCTTCCATCCTGCCTGGCAGGACGGATGGAGAATGCGAAAGAGTACTGAGAGATGGGATCATCATCGCTGACGTCGTAATTTTCCGCCCACTCAGCATCGAAGAAGTTGTTACTCAATCGATAGACTCTTCGCACATCATAGGTCTCGTATTCTTCGAATCGGTTCGTGACCTTTCGGTCGTCTCCATCATCATCGGCATTGGTGGGATTGCCTCGACCATTGGCCCGTTTATCAGAGGTTTCGTCCTCGACCGTGCGGAATCCTCCCACATCTTCGACCTCCCAGGTGGTTCCATCTGATTCAGGGAAGATGAAGATCTGACCTCGCTCGTAGAAATCGGCCCGGTTCAGTGCGGATTTCCGATCCGGGTCAGGACTCGGCAAGAGAATGTAGTAATCTCCATCAGTACGAGCATCCTTGATGCTCGTCGGTAACGGATCGACAACACCATCATGACTGAAGATGAAGTAGGTCCACTTCCCATCAGGGCTCTGTCTTTTGCGTTCCCTCAAACCCTCTCGAATCGCCTGCTCCACGGAATGGGTGATGATGACTGCGTTGGTGGTCTCTACCGCCTGTTTTCCCGATCGCATCGCAACCGGAAATACCGCCAGTAATCCCAGCAGTCCGACCGTCAAGATCACCACAGCGAGCAGAATTTCCAGGATGGTGAATCCTTTATCTTCGGTTCCCTGGCGCATCAGGACCCCTCCTCTCCGACCTTACTCACGACCCGACCGGTGGGACGAATATCGATGTAACAGGCGGCCCTCGAACCCTTCTGATGAAGGATCAGATCACCACCGGTTGGAGGATCGGATTGAAAGCGGTAACTGGGAATGTCATCGAGTTTCCCAAAATCGATGGTGCCATCCTTGCGCAATTTGATGACGATATCTTCACGCCCTGGCTTCCAGTGCTCTGTCCGCTTTTCTTCTCTCTGGGACTGCAGTTCTACCGGCATCTCCTCGACGCTGGTATCCGAGCTCAGAACCTCGTAGGTAATGTGGTCGCTATCGCCGACATTGAGTGAGCGTAATCCGCCGATGAATCCGCCCTCTTTCTTGCCCTTGGGATGCGCGTACAAACGGATTCCTGATTTCAGAAATACCACCGAGTGCTCCTGTTTCTTGGTCACCGCACTGTTTCTTGCCTCGTTAAACGCGGTCACGATGACGGAAGCGGCATTCTCGATGCGACGATCCTGAAAGATGGCTGAGACTGCTGGAGCAATGAAACCCGCAACCATGATGATGATGCCGATGGTGACGATCATCTCGACCAGCGTAAATCCTGATTTAGATCGTTCTTGAGAGAGTTTCATCGCCATCACTAATCCTTCTCCCAGTTAGAAATCAAATCATCATAGAGTTCATCAGTAGTGTGCCCCGATGAGCCGTGACTCCAGATATCAAACTGCTTGATGTTCTGAGGACCAGTTCCGATGGTTGCTTCGCCTACATCCCGTGGATCTTCAGAATGAACCGACTCTTCATCATCCCAATCGAGATGTGATTCTCCATCACTTTGCGGGCTGTAACTTTTTTCTCCGGCAGAGACATCGTCATAATGAATAGGCTCTGCCCATGCGTCCAGAAGTTGACGAGCCTCGGTATCGCCATCCGAGGGTGGTGAGAGTTCGTCACTTCGGAAATCTCCCATTGGAGGTTCGTCTCCGACAATCCTGATCTCGCCATTACTCATGGTACGAGTCAGAATTAGAGGTTGGGTCAAGGTGTAGGTCAACGCCGCGCCGCCGGTCAAAAAGGAGCCATCGGTGGTGATCAGATCGTTTCCGTCAAGTCCATCAGTGGGGAAGGCCCCGACCTTGGAGTGGTAAGAATCGATCAGCAGGCTGACGCGGGCAATCAAAGCCTCTGTCCTGGCGACGGATGCAGTTTCGAGGTACTTGCCGGCTCCCACTGCGAGCATTGACATCAGAAAAACAATGAGGGAGATGGTGACCAGCAACTCGACCATGGTAAATCCCGCGGATTGCGATTCGCCAGAGCGAATCGATGTCATTTGCAGATTACCAGTTACCGATGTCATCGTATTCCTCACCTTCTTCGGAAACTCCGTACCATGCGTCATTCACGCTATCGGGGCCCGCCGACCAGAGATCAAATCCTGACCTGCGGATCATCCATTCCTCCTTGGATCGCTTCGAGCGATTCTCACGGTAGATGTATGGCTCTTGCCAGGGATCCAAGTAGAACTTGTCGACATCGGAGTCGAATATCGATCGGCCCGCCTCCTTGAACTCGTCCTCGAAATCTTCATCCACCACGACGATCATCGAGTTGTCAAATTCGGTGTATGGTGAGTTCTTCCCGCCTTTCCCATTGGGTGGGCGTTCACCTGCAATTCCTTCGTACAACGCGGGGAATCCGTTGAACTCTTCGGGATCATCCACCTCGAGTGACCACCCAGGATAGACCCCTTCATCTCGATTGAACGATTCGATGGCATTCTTGAGGGTCGCGATGGTGGTGGTCGCCTGAGCTTCCGCAGCCTTGGCCTGAGCGACCTGGATCATCTTGGTCACAAGCGTTGCCAGGACGGCGATAATGGAAACCACGATCATCAATTCGATCAGTGTGAATCCAGTGGCATAAGGAGCGGCACGAGAAGCGGTGCGGGAGGTGGATTCCGACCCGGGTTCATTATGGCCACGGCCCCCACCACTGATGGGGATGAAATTAAAGTGCATTCTGGTATTCCCTTCCGAGAGAACTGCACCGCCGCAGAATCTGGGACGGATTCCGCACTGGCAGGTGCATGCCCGGCTGTTGGCCGTGCAGGCTTCTCATTGTGACTGAGCAGATCGAAGAGGCAAGCCCCCACAGCGAATGGGGATGCACCGAATCCTCCAGCGAACACCGTCGCCATTCGCTTGGGCCCGGCCCCGACAGGCTCAGGCCATCAGGCGTCGATCATGTATTCTTCGATGAACCCTGTATCGAGATTGCCCTTGACGAAATGGAAGTGCTTCAGAACCTCCCGATAGAAGGGGATGGTGGTATGGACCCCCTCGATCACGAACTCATCGAGAGCCCTGCGCATGGTTAGGATCGCCTCTTCACGGCTTTCGCGGTGCACGATGAGCTTCCCTAGCAGTGAATCGTAGGTGCTGGGGACGGTATAGCCGGAATAAATATGGGAATCTAAACGAACCCCCATTCCTCCCGGAACCCTGAATTTACCGATTCTCCCCGGTGAGGGTGCAAAGCCATTGGCGGGATCTTCGGCATTGATCCTGCATTCGATGCAATGCCCCTGGATCCGCACATCTTCCTGGCGATAACGAAGTGGAGCCCCCCCCGCCACGCGGATTTGTTCCTGTACCAGATCGATTCCTGTGACCATCTCGGTGACCGGATGTTCGACCTGGATTCTGGTATTCATCTCGATGAAGTAGAAGTTCCCATCGGGATCGAGGAGGAACTCGATGGTACCTGCACCGCGGTAATTTGCGGCGTGGGTCAGGTCGATGGCGCACTTCCCCATCCGCTCACGAAGATCTTCATCGACCGCGGGAGAAGGACTTTCTTCCAGTAACTTTTGGTGACGCCGCTGGAGCGAGCAATCTCGCTCCCCCAGATGAATGACACTGCCGTAAGAATCCGCCATCACCTGGATTTCGATATGACGAGGTTTATCGATGTATTTCTCGATGTAGACGTCGGAATTTTTAAAAGCCACTTCCGCCTCACTGCCGGCAGCCTGAAACGCCTGTCCAAAGGAGGATTCGTCCCGTGCGACCCGCATGCCCCTGCCGCCGCCACCGGCGACCGCCTTGATCAGAACCGGAAATCCGATCTCCCTGGCCACCACCAGCGCATCTTGCTCATCGGCGATCACGCCTGGGGAACCGGGAACCACCGGAACCCCGACTTGCTTCGCCAGTTCCCTAGCGGCGGCCTTGTCGCCCAACTGGCGAATATTCTCGACCGTCGGACCGATGAACTGGAGATTGCAAGACTGGCAAATCTCGGCGAACTGGGGGTTCTCGGAAAGAAATCCATAACCGGGATGGATCGCTTCCACGTTGGTGATCTCTGCGGCTGCGATGATCTTGGAAATATCGAGATAGGAATGAGCGCTGGCTGCTGGGCCGATGCAGATCTTTTCATCCGCCTGATCGAGGTACGCGGCACCCCGATCCGCCTCCGAGTAAACCACAACCGTCTCGATGCCTAGTTCTCGACACGCCCGGATGATCCGCAGAGCGATCTCTCCGCGATTGGCGATCAGGATTCGTGAGAATGGTTTCATCGGATGAACTCGATCTCAGGAGAAAAGAAACAGGGGTTGCCCAAACTCGACGGGATTCCCATCCTCGAGTAGCACGGAATCGACGACACCAGCTCGATCTGCCTTGACCTCGTTCATCACCTTCATCGCTTCCACAATGCACAGCACCTGTCCCTCCTGAACCTGATCCCCCACGTCGACGAAGGCTTCCGCGTCGGGTCCCGGAGAACGATAAAAGGTTCCGACCATCGGCGACTGGATCACTTTCGCAGGATCCATGGCAGGTTCAACGACACTTCCAGTGGTCTCCACCGAGGTCGGTACGGCGCTGCCAGTGGGGGTCGGGACCGCAGTCATCGAGACCACCTCCCGGACCCTCTCTGGTCGTTTCCGCAGGCGGATGCGATGGTCTCCCTCGACCACTTCCAACTCCTCGAGCTGGTTGCGATCCATCAATTCGATCAGTTCCTTGAGGCGTGAGGTCTCCACTGGTTCCGTCCGGTCGCGCTATGGATCCTCTGGCGACAGAGGATCCGGGTGAAAGGGGGTCACTGATCCGAACTGCGGATGGTAGGGATCGATGGAGCGATGGTCAAGTCTGCCCGAAATCGCTGATGCGAAGACTCCCGTGCCCTAGGATAGGGAGCCAGGCGCTGGGCAGTCCCGGGTTCATCGGACAAGACCCCCCTAGTCGCTGCTTGAGCCGGGAAACCCCGGCTTTCCAGTCGCCCGGTAGCAGGGAGTAGAATTGGTTCTGACACCAGGAAGAGACCTCTCCCGGCCACCGGAATCGGCTCGATTTCGGGTCCGACAGCACCAGCGTAGCCGCCTCGATCTGTGGTTGCAGGCGCAACTGGGTTGGAGTTCTCGCACCAAAATCCAGAAATTGATCTCCCTCGGGCGGGTCCGACTCAACGGCGACCCGGCCCGTGCCTCGACCCGAGTCGGCCGTGGCGATGAGGTGGAAGTGAGACTCGGAACCGCGACCACCACCGAGTCCACCCCTCCGAAACTGCCGGTGTTGATGGAAGATCCATGGCTACTGGCGATCGAGAAACCGACCGGAATGCTGGTCCACCCAGTCGGAAAGACCCATGTCGGGACCGTCGTCGATGGTCTCCACCGACAATGGCGAGAGTTGAATGATCGGTCGATCCGCAAAGTCACCCACCGTCTGTGCCACCGCCTCGACCGAGACACCTCGGGCCTGCTGCTGCTGGCCAAGACGGTACAGGCGAGGCGAATCTTGCAAAACGACTTCGAGGCGAACAGGGTTCAGAAATCTTACCTGGCCATCGTCGAAGGAGTTCCGGATTCATCCACCTTCGAGGTGAATGTAGGAGTCTCCGCCCACATCGACCGCAGCCGTCAGAGGGATCATCGTCTCGCTCGAGCGGATGAAGCCACGGGAAAACCTTCTCGGACTTGCTTCCAATTGCTGGCCTCAAAGAACGGCATCTCAGTGCTCCTGTGCCGCCCCATCACCGGGCGTCAAAATCAGATTCGAGTCCACCTGCAGGTGGTCGGACATCCGATTGTGGGAGACCACGGCTACGGCCAGACGGAGCAATCACTGGTCGACCGGGGTGCCCAACTGCCGGCTGGAATCCCGCATCCGGGCCGTGCGCTGCTGCACAGTTTTCAGTTACGCTTCCCGCATCCAATCTGGAAACTACCGACAGAGGTTCGCTGCCTCCCCGCTGCGGATATGGGGCCCATCCTGGACGCCCTGGCGGTGGATCCAGGTGCATTACCCACCCTCAAAGCTCTCCAATCCACCGATGGAACCGCTTGCCAAGGGGGCCAGGGTGCCACCAGATGACTCCCCGGAGACGTGTCGATCCGATCGATCGGTCCGTTTCTCCATCGACCGAGATCAAGGAGGGCAGTGGCGATGAAGATCGCAGTTTGCATGAAGCGAGTTCCTGACACGGCGACCCGGCTCACCTTTGCACCGGATGGACAGTCGATCGACACTTCCGAAGTCCAGTGGGTGATCAGTCCGTATGACGAGTACGCCATCGAGGAGGCGTTACGCCTCCGTGAGCGACACGGTGAGGGAAGCGTCACCGTCATCACGGTCGGTTCTTCGTCCTCGACCAAGGAACTACGACAGGCCCTCGGAATGGGTGCGGATGATGCAGTGCTGGCCAGTTGCGATGAGCCGCTCGACCCGATCCAGACCGCTCGGACCCTCGCATCGATCCTCGAATCGCGAGGAGATGACGTGGTGCTCTTCGGTCGCCAGTCGGTCGATTCACAAGGAGCTCAGGTGGGAGCTCTTGTGGCGAGTTTGCTCAATCGTCCATTCGTCAACGACATTGCCGCCATCTCGATCGAGGGTGATCAGGTCCGCATCGAGCGAGAGGTCGAAGGTGGTCGCGAAGTGATCGAGGGACCACTGCCGATCGTGGTCGGCGCCGACAAAAGTCTCAATGATCCTCGATATCCGAAGTTGAAGGAGATCATGATGGCGAAAAAGAAGCCGATCGAGATGGTCACCCCTGAACCCGGTGCTGCGGCACTGGAAACGATCGCCTTCACTCCACCGCCTCCACGTCCCGATGGACGAATCGTTGGGGAAGGTCCCGAAGCGGTGAAAGAACTGATTCGAGTGCTTCGTGAAGAAGCCAAGGTCATCTAGATACGATCCTGGAGAGTCACCATGAAAATTGTCGTCTGGATCGAGTTCACGAGTGGCAAGGTCAAGGCCAGTAGCCTAGAGACCCTCGGAAGCGCTCGCCTACTGGCGGAATCAGCTTCAGGTGAAGTGATCGGGGTGTGCTGTGGTGAAGGGGCTGGTGAGGTCTCCACTACGATTCTCTCCGCCGGAGCCCACCGCATCATCGTTCGCGAAGGCGATTCACTGGCCAACGCACACAGCGATGCCTTCGCCACTGAACTTTCTCAGGTCGCCACTTCCGAGTCGGCAGATCTGGTGCTCGCCTCTGCGACCTCGAGTGGCAAGGAACTCATCGCTCTTGCCGCGGGTGGCCTCGGCACCTGCGTTGCATCGGATTGCATCTCGATCAGTTGTGAGGACGATTCCCTCATCACAGAGCGCCCCATCTATGCGGGCAAGGCCCACCACCGTCAAAAGTGGATCACCAGTCCAGCATTCATCTCACTACGACCCAACTACGGTGAACAGGTCGAACGCGATGCAGCCACGGTGGATTCTCAGGAAGCGACCGGGAAATCTGTTTTGAAGCGAACTGCATTTGTTGAGGGTAGTCGCGGTAAGAAAGAACTGACCGAGGCGGAGATCATCATCTCGGGAGGTCGAGGTCTCAAGGAACCGCAAAACTTTGCGCTTCTTGAGAGTCTGGCAGACGTCCTAGATGCGGCGGTCGGTGCTTCTCGAGCCGTGGTCGATGCCGGCTGGCGACCTCATTCCGATCAAGTCGGGCAGACGGGAAAAACCGTCAGTCCCAAGTTGTACATCGCGGTGGGAATCTCTGGAGCCATCCAGCATCTGGCCGGAATGTCTTCATCTCGCACCATCGTCGCCATCAACAAGGATGCGGGAGCGCCCATCTTCTCGGTCGCCACCTATGGCGTGGTCGGAGATCTGTTCGAGGTGATCCCGCGCCTCGAAGAGGAACTGAAATCGGTCCTTCAGTAACGGCCAAAGTGCCCCCTGATGCCATCTGAGGCTCTCTTGGCGCCTATTCAGCACTCCTTGCGGGTACCATCTGGCTGCCGACTCCGGCCCCTCGGGCCACCCCATCGTATCCTTACTCGGGAGGATTCCCCCACCAAACGGGGCCTCCGGGAGGATCGAAGTGCACCTCATCATCGTCCAGGGACCGGGTCGTGGTCAACGAATCGTGCTCGGATCCGATCCGATCACCATCGGTCGAGATCCGAGCAATGATCTCATCGTCGATGACACCCGCGCATCTCGAAAACATGCCGAGGTGATCCCCGCCGGGGACGAGACCTGGTTGCTGCGCGACGGCGGCAGTCGAAACGGCACACTTCTCAACGACGAGATCATCGATCGCACCATTCTCGAGCCCGGAGATGTGATCAGCATCGGCGACTGCCAGATCGCCGTGCATGCGGTGCAAGAGCATCTCAGTACCTTCTCTCTCAAGATCGATCCCGAGAGCCTTCAGAAACAGATGCGAGAAAGTGGCTCTGATGCCCCGGCCTCGAAAAGTCTTCAGGAAGCCCTGTTCGAAGTGGGAATACTGTCGCAGACCGATCTTCCCCCCGAAGATCTGGTTCAAAAGGTGGTCGAGGTCATTGGAACTGGTGTTCAATTCGAAGCTTGGGGCTGGATTCGATGGAATGACGAGACGGGGCCTTACGCGACCGGTATCCGCAGTAGCGGGACCGACTCTGAGAAGGTCGATTTACAATCCCTCGATCCAAGTCGAACTCTCATCGAGGCGGCACGCAGACGTCGAGAAGGAATGATCTCTTCCCAGGTCGGCGATGCCTTTCAGGCGAGCGTTTGCCTGCGCCGGAAACAGGCGCTCTCGGCGCTCGCCTTACCGCTCCATGGTCGCGGAGAGAATGCCACGGTGCTGTACCTCGAAAGAGGAACGGGGCACCAGCCCTTCTCTGCAGAGGAACTACAATGGGTCGCAGCCGTCTCCGCTCAGCTTTCCGTCGCCCTCCAAAATTCGCGTTTGTTCGTCGAGTTGAAGCAAGCTCACGACGAACTGCTTCTCAGTCGTGAACAGTTAACTCGTCAGGAAAAGATGGTGGCGATCGGGCGCCTCGCCAGTGGATTCGCCCACGATCTCAACAACCCGCTCGCCTCGGTGATCGGGTTCCTACAACTGGCACAGCGTGGAATCGATCCAGATCAGGCCAACCCCAACACCACTCTTCATCTGCAACGTGCCCAGGATGCCGCTGATTTTTGCCGGGCGTTGTGTCGAAACCTGCTCGCCTTTGCCAGGACTCGCCCCTTCAGTCAAAGCAGCGCAGCACCCTTCCCGATACTCGAAGCGATCAAAGCAACGCTGGCGATCTGTCAAGCCCGGTTACGTGATGCCGGACTCGAGACCGTGATCGAAGTCGACAAGGATCTACTCTTAGCCGGAGATTCGACCGCACTGCAACAGGTGATCATGAACCTGGCGCTCAATTCCGCCGACGCAGTGAGAGAGTCGGGAACCGGATCGACCCTGACCATTCGTGGAAGCCAAGGATCCTCGGGAGGCATCGAACTCGAGATCGAGGATGACGGCCCGGGAATGTCGCCGGAGATTGCAAAGCGTGCCTTTGATCCGCTCTATACCACCAAGGAGGGTGATCGCGGCAGCGGTCTCGGCCTGTTCGTGGTGCATCGCATCATCGAAGGTGCTGGTGGCACTGTCGAGGTCGAAAGTACCCCTGGTCTGGGAACCCTTTTCCGGATCTCGATCCCCGACGCACTCGCCCGACTCGGCAGCGAGGAGATCGATCCACTGCAGATCTCCAGCGAGTGGCTAGAGTCTTGATGCTGACTCCTCACTCCCACTCGAAACTAGACATACTGGTGGTCGATGACGATCCCTTTGTCAGGGAAACCATCCAGATCTTCCTCGAGTCGGAAGGAATGAAGGTCCGCACCGCCGATTGTGGAGAAGATGGAATTGCACAACTGCATCAAGCAGAGCCGGATGTCGCACTGGTCGACCTTCGAATGCCCCGGATGAACGGTCTCGAAGTGCTCCGTGCCTTCAAAGATTACGCTCCCGAGGTCGAAGTGGTGATGGCCACCGGCGATGCCACTCTCGAGAGTGCATTGAGCGCGATGCGATCAGGGGCCTACACCTACATCGAGAAACCGATCGTCGATCTGGAGAAGGATCTCCTGGGTGTGCTCTTGCGTGCAGCCGAGAGACGCCAACTGCGCCGAACCAATCGCCGCTTGCAAGGCGATTTGCAACTGGCTCTTCATCAACTCGATGCAGAGCGAAGGGAACGGCGTATCGGTAGCGAGGGATTCCCCATCGGACGACTGCTCCGGCGTTGTGCCAGTGCCAGCCCAGCCGAGTTGAAGGCGATGATTCTGTCGTCCATCCCCGATCGGGATCCAGCCGTCCTATATCTTCGCAGTGAACTTCTATTGGTCCCCTGTGCCGCCAAGGGTATCGATTTACCCCCCGTCGATGCGGTACTCCCCACCCACCGTTTCTCGGACCCGGGTGAACTATGGCGTGAAGGTCAATTCCCCGGCGTCTTCCAGGACCAGGATGAAGCCCTGATTCTGCCTCTCTTCTGGACCGGAGAACTGGTCGGATTGCTCGTATTACCCGTCTCAGATCAAACGAGTTCGATCGATCCCGGCCATCGCCTGATCCGGCGCATCGCCGACACCGCAGCCGCAATCCTCGGACCGATCGGAATTCGCACTTCGACACCTACCGGTTGAGCCGGAGCGGCGCATCTCATACAAACAAGGGGAGCCCCGACGGAGATCCAGGAGGATCCCAAATGCGACCCCTCGATCGTGGCCGGTATGGCAGCCCCTTGGGCAGCGAATCCCCGGTCAACACCCTCATTTTGATGCTCCTGGCAGTACTGCTGTCGGGAAGCGCAAGAGGTGCAGCCGCAACCCGGCTCCATCTGGCCGATGAACCCGGCTGGATTCCCCCCTTCAGTTCCGAACTGGATGCTCTGGTTCGCCAGGTCGAGGATAGTCGAGCCTCTGGAGATACCGGGGCCATCCGCGATGCACTGGGGGCCATGGCAGAACGCTTGATCGACGGAGATCCGGGAGGCAGTACCATCATCGGTGGAGGCCATTCCATCGGAGCAGGACCTTACCTTCGGTCCACCATCTCGCAACTGGATGATCGACATCGCAAGATAGTGCTCGAAGAGATACGTCTGCGAACCTCAAACCGGATCGTGGGTACTCCGTCTGCAGGACTGGATTCTCAAGCAGACGCACGGCTCACCTCGACTCTGATGGACCTTCCGAAAGAGGTGCTTCCCCGTCGGTTAACAGTTCAGTTGGCCGAGGCCGCACTCGAACGCTGCGATCTACAAACCTGGCGTCAATTGCTACGACGCGGCTGGATCGATGATCCTGGATTCGATTCGCTTCCCTCTCCCTCGGTGACCAACCCCCTCGCAGTCGACTCCGGATCGCTGGTACTGCCACGGTTCCGCAGTGGCGATCCTCAGCTTTCCGAGTCGGATCCGATATGGAAGCGGTCGCGCGGAAGTTCTGGAGCCGTCTCCGATCGGTCCCGGGTCTGGATTCAACAACCAGGACAGGTGCGATCGATCGACCTCGAGTCGGGTGAGGAGATCTGGCGGCGCGTCCTCCCCCAGCACTCTCGTCGATTGCTTCCACGAACTCGACTGATGCCGGTCCGGCGACAGCAATCCATCATTGCCACCTTGAATGACAAAGTAGAGGCGTTTGACGGATCGACCGGCGACTGGCTGTGGCAGGTTTCCATCGATCAGATCCTCGGGCCCGAGACTGAACCCCAGAGCATTCGTGCCATCTCCTCGCCCTGCCGGGTCAGCGGAGGGGTCGTCGTGGTTGCGATGAGAAGTGAGGGATCACGACTCGAAGCGTTTGGAGCGCGAATCGAGGATGGCGGTCAAGTCACCTGGGTGCGTCACCTCGGAGAAACTGACGGGGCGACCTGGTTGGCTCTCCGCTCCGCACCCGCCACCCCGGTCGAGGGGGATGGACGGATTCACTGGTCGACCGATCGTGGCACCGTCATCACTTTCCGCAGCTCCGATGGAGCCATCGAATGGATTCAAGACATCGAGGGTCCCAACCGCAGCGGTTTGAGAGACCACCTGATCGAGGATCGAGCCACAGATGTTTCGCTGCGCAGAACTGGATCTCGCTTGTTCGTCTCGACCCCTGGATCTTCTCGAATCACCATCCTCGATGAAGTCTCCGGGTCATCCATCGGAATCATTGCGACCAGTTCGCCCCACTGCTGGAATCTCTCCGGCGATGGGAGTTCCTTGCTGATTGTGGAAGATCAGGAACTGGTGCGGTGGTCGTGCGCTGCAGGGACTTCTCCTCGTTTTTCGTGGAGATTGCCATTACCGAAGCCGGTCACAGGAGCAGGAGCGGCTGCAATTGCTGCTTCGGATGGCGGCTGGTGGATCGGTTCAGGAAGGGCACTGCTCTCTGTCGATGCGATGGGACAAAACCTGACGCTGCAAGGGCTAGACCTACCGGCTCACTCGCTGCAAGCGTTGGATAATTCACTGATGGTATCGGCAGGGTCCGAGGCGAGCATCCTGACGCGAGTCGAGTCTGGAGATGCCGATTCCGAGACCGACTCTATGTGGAAAAAGGCGCTCTCCGGCCACATCGATCCGCGCTGGTTACCAGATCTCGCCGGCGATTCTCCAGCACAAAGAGCTCATCGAAGTACCGTCCATCTACTACTGGAACGATCCGATATTGACCTGTCAGAAAGTGAGAGAACTCGTCTCGAAACGGCCCTGATTTCCGCCCATCCTCGTCCTGAGGATCGGATCCGTATTGCCTGGCAGCGAGCGATACGTGCACAACAACTGGGAAATTCAGATGGAGCATCCTTCATCTGTCAATTGATGCTGAGAGAGGCTTGGCGCAACCTTGAATCGACCCGGGTGCTGTCGAAACAGGGAAGCACCGTCGATGCCGCCACCGCATTCACGCATCTGTTATTACAACTCGACCAGCAACCGGGCGGACAGCAACGGGTCGCCCGCAGGGAGCAACGCGCCGCCCGCGAGGTGGCCGAACGGATCGACCTTTCTCCCGCTCCCGATCGCTGGATCGATCTGGCCCGATCGATGCCGGGCTGTCCAACCGGTCGACAAGCTCGGCTGGAAGCTGCGCAGTCCCTCTATCACCTGGGCGATCTGGAAGGGTGCTTGCTTCAGATCGACTACCTGGTGATCCATGAACCCGACAGTAACGAGTCCTTGATCGCCAGATTGCGAAGATCCGAGGTCCTGCGCGAGCAAGGACTCCTGTCGGAAGCGATCGAGGAAATCGTCTCCCTCGATCAGGACCACGGAGACCGGACCTTGACTCGCCGCGTCGACGGACGAGAGATCGAAATCACTCTTAGCGATCGGCTGCGCGAGTTGCGTGCCGAGATCTCGACGCTTCCCGAGAGACGCCGTGACCACCCCGGGTTGCCCCTGCAACTGGCATGGAGCGGAAGACTAGACCTGGGGCAGACTCGCTCCACCAGCGTCTGGCCACTGTCTGACCACGACTCGCTGAAAGGGGACTCCCGTTACCTGGTGCTCACCACGGCTTCTGCAGCCTTGTTCGATTCCCAGGACGGTCTGCTACTGTGGAAAACTGAACTGGAGCGAAACGAATTGAAGGTCAAGGACGGGATCATCCTAACTCGAAGGGACCTCCCTTCCGATCCACTTCTGTTCGATGCGACCGGAGTGATTCTTCACGATCGAAACCGAGTCTGGCGCCTCGATCTGGCCGATGGATCGGTGGTCTGGCAACACAGGATGCCGATCGGTGGAATCATCTCTGATGAGGAAATCATCATCGAACATTCCTGCGCGGGTTCTGGGATCGTCGTTCTCAGCGGTGAGGATGAACGGCTGCTTGCCATCGATGCTCAAAATGGCCGGGTTCTGTGGATTCACTCTCGGTCTGGAATTCTACTCGACGATCCAGTGATCGAGGGAGATCGTCTTCTCATCGGATATGCCATCCCCAACCGCGTTGAACTACGTTCCCTCTACAACGGACAACTGGTCAGTCAGGTCGATCTGGAGGATGACTCGGGTGCATTGGCCTCGGCACCGATCCTACTCAATGAAGGATTCCTCTTCGCCAGCGAAAGAGGATCGGTCTACCGCCATGACGATGATGGTGCGATTCAATGGACGACTCAGATGCCTCATCTCATCTCCGAACTGCACATGTCTGGATCCAAAAAACAACTCGTTTCGGAGTTGTTTTGGAGTTCAGAAAAAAGCACATTGGTGGGAGTGGATGTCGAGACCGGTGCGATCGGTTGGGAAAAGCGATTAGCGCAGGATCAACGTCGGATCACCTCTTTGAGCATCGAGGGCGAAGAGTTGCTCATCGTCTGCGGAGATTTCCAGAAGCGAAACATCCTTCGCTTACGTTCGGTGCTCGCTCCCGATGAGGTGGAAGTTCCCGAGGCTGAACTGGAATGGACGTATTCTCTTCCTCCCGCCTACGATGCGGTGGAACTGCGACCATCGGGTGCCTGGATCATCATCGGCGACCGGATGCGCGGAGAAGTCACCATCCTCGATCGTGCCACGGGAACCCCCCTCACCAAACGCCAGGGGGTGGGTGCGATTCCACAACATTTGAACTCACTTGGACGTCTCCATCACGCCTCCGTCATCGGGGAAACGCTACTGACCGTCTCCTCTCGCGGCGCCTCAGGATTCCGCGCTCAACCTGCCAGAAAAGAGCAGATGCTCGCATGGCAGTCGTTACAGTCTTCCTTCAACTGGAGAAACGAAATCGATCGCCTGCTGCTGATGCAAGAATCGAGCCGAGCCATCGAATTACTGGAGGATACGATCCTCGACCTGACGCAGGATTCAGCAGATCGGGCAGCCGCCAGTTGGCTGCTGGAGGGAGCCACCCGCCACCAAGCAAGAACTCCAAGAAGGGATCATGAAATCCCTCGGATGGTCGTGCCCCCGTTGATCGATGGTTCGCTGGAGGAGCCCTGGAATGCTCAGGCGGGACTTCCGATCGATCGACCTCGCCATGTGCGTAGTCTTCAAGGTCCCGGGGAACCGCTGGTTCCGTGGCAGGACCGAGCCGATCTCTCCGGCCGGATTTTTCTCGGTTGGTCCACTGAAGGATTGCATCTGGCAGTCGATATCGACGACGATATCGTCATTGCCCATCAACGCGATTCCAAGTACTGGATCGGAGACAGCCTGGTGCTGATCCTGGACACCCTCGGCGATGGAGGAGTCCGTCCACGCAAGGATGATCAGGTGCTGACCCTCTCCTTCACGGCGCCGCGCCAGAATCCTCCGCCCGCGCCAGAGGGCGATCCCGATGGGGATGGAGGAGAAGCACCTTTCGAAGCGGAAGAAGAGGAAACTCCGGATGGAGATTTTGTGGTGGCCCGACGACCCGATGGGACCGGTTCCGTGTTCGAGATCACGATCCCGTGGCACACCATCGCCACCAAGAGGGGGGAATCCGATTCGATTCCATGGCCAGGTATGAAGATGAGAATCGGGATTGCGGTCACCGATGACGACACTGGAAAAGGTGCAACCAAGTACCTAGGACTGACTCCCGGCATGGTACTGCATCGCGACCTGGATCGGATCTGGGAGGGATGTGCTCCCGACTTGATGCTGCCGGTGAGGTTAGGCCGATGAGTCATGGCCTGCGGGTGATCACTGGTGGCCTCTTGCTGACGCTGCTGTCGGGTTGCGTCACTCCCATCGATTCCGATCGGGGTTTCCCCCCCTTCTACGTCGAACGCGAAGAACTACTGGCCGATGGAGAGGTGCGTCAATCCCAGCACTTCTGGCCCCTCTACAGCCATAGCACCACAACTCCTGATCGGCAGGAGATCCGCATCCTGTGGCCGCTGTTGGTCGATCGGATCGATTCATCGGGGCGCAAATCCTGGCTCCTGCCGGCTTACCATCGCAGCGCCTATCAGCACTCCGATGGCCGACTCGATGTCGATGGCTTCCTCCTGCCCTTCTTTTTCTGGGGCTCGGATCCGGATGAGGGAGACTACATGGCCATCGCACCCCTCGGTGGAACTCTCAAGGGCTTGATCGGCAAGGATCGAATTGAATTCGCCCTGTTTCCGCTGTGGGCACGACTCCAGGACCGCCAACAGATCACGACCTACTGGTTATTTCCACTGATCGAGATGGAAGATGGCCCGCTGCGAAAAGGATTCCGGATCTGGCCCTTCTATTCTCACAACCGAGGATTTACCAGCCGAGGTGAACTAAGAGACGAATCGAAGTATCTCCTGTGGCCCTTCTGGCATCAGTCGAGCCAACAACTCGACACCGACAATCCCAGCCACTCCTGGTGGCTGTGGCCCTTCTACGGTCAGATCGAATCGAAGACCCGCTTGTCTCGGACCATCTTGTATCCGTTATGGACCGAGTCTCATGATTTCCGCACCGAAACCTCGACTTGGTCCCTCCTACCCTGGTCGATCGGCACGCGAGAACGTCAGTGGAACCGATTCGATTTCGCGCCGATCTGGGGCTACCATGACCGGCCAGGATTGAAGACGGGTTACTTCCTGTGGCCGCTCTGGCAGTGGGAGGAGCAAACCGCTGCGGGTCGAAACCGCACGGTACAGAGATTGTTGCCCTTCTGGCGCAGCATCGTCGATCAGGATCCAGAAGGTGGGACTCGAACCCGTCAACTGCTGTGGCCACTGGCTCGGTGGGACACCGATGCGGAGGGACAGACCTTCGCCTCCGCTCCTGCACTGTTGCCGTTCGATGGGCCGCAAGGCTTTTCCTGGTCTCATGGTCGAGCAGGACAGCTGGTTCGCTGGCGACAGAATTCCCAGTCGTGGGGTCTGGAACTACTCTGGGGTCTCCTGACCGCGGAAAGTAGCGAACAGAAGGGTGGATTCTCCCTTCTAGGGGGGCTTCTCTCGCGGGATCGCGGGACTGGAGCGGATGACACCCGCTGGCGTCTACTGTACATTCCTCTCTGAGCGCACCGCTCAGTGGAA
>JAPKAM010000175.1 GCA_028825265.1 Planctomycetota bacterium | reverse complement strand
CATCCACTCGATCATCCTTTGATCATCGTTCGATCGAGAAGGTTCCCGAGACCAGCAGATGGTGATCCGTGATGATGGTCTCGTGCGGTGTCTGGAGATGGAAGGTGCCGAGCGGGCCATCGGTCCGAATGCAGACGCCACGATCTCGGAGTGGACCCGATTCCCCGCCCGGCCGGGGAGCCGCCAGGAGTCCCTCGACGATCGCCACACGACCCAGGAAATCGCTGCAATGGAGCCGATCGCTGCGCTGGAACTGGTGTGAATGGGTGGTTGGAGAGTCCCTGCTGCGGATCGGTCACGCCACTGCGGTGGCGAATCGATGGCGAGAGATCGGCGCTCTGCTGAAGAGCGACTCGTTGACTCGTTGACTCGATCGACTCTCTGGATGACGATCTTTTCATGACTCATCAGTCCACTGGAGGAGGTTCACTTGTCTTCAAAGTCATTCGGTCCGCTGTTACTGGCGATCATTCTGCTTGCGATCACGAGTCGTGTCGGTGGCACACAGCAAGATCGTAGGCACGATGCTCATCGAGCGATTCGCGATGGATCCTGTCTGCTCTGCCACGAAGCGACAGGCGAATCGAAGCGCTGGTTGAAACCGGTGGTTCCGCCGTTACTGGATGGAGCCGGATTGCGTTTGCGCCCCGAATGGCTCATCGACTGGATCGCCGATCCTGCCGCCGATGAACCGGGAACCCGCATGCCTCATGCACTGCAATCGGTGTCTGTGGATGAACGACGTTCGGTGGCGACCGACATCGCTCATTTCCTGTTTGCTCGGGAACGAGGACCCGCGGTCGTGGAAGCGGTGCAGTTCAACGGGGCGGATGTCGATCTGGGGCGTCAACTGTTTGCCACCATCGGTTGTGCCGCATGCCATGACGGTGAGCAGATGTCCGCCAGAATGGCTCGTCGCACGACCCTTCCGGCATTGACGGGCGAATTGCAGCAATCGCACGCTATTCATCGTTCGGGAAGAATGCCGCAGATCAACATGGAGCCGACCGAGGCGGCGGCCATTGCCACCTATCTGATCCGAGCCCAGGCGACCGATGAAAATGGCGAGCCGATCATCGATGTGGTTCCGGGCTTGCACTACGAGGCCTACCTCGGAACCTTCGAGAATTGCGAGCAGATGGTGGAACAGGAACCGGTGGCCAGTGGATACGCTGCGTCCATCTCGGTCGCGCCGAAGCCACGACAGGACAACTTTGGCCTGCGCTTTTCCGGCGAATTTCTGGTCTCAAAGACGGGCATGTACCAATTTTCACTGAACAGTGATGACGGGTCAAAACTGTGGATCGATGGGCACGAGGTGGTCGACAATGATGGGATCCATGGGCCGAGGACACGCAAGGGCCAGGTCCAGTTAGAGACGGGCTGGCACGGGATCGATGCCAGAATCTGGGAACATGGTGGCGGTCAAGTCATCGAGGTTCGCTGGTCCGGCCCCGGAATCGCCAAGGAACGCGAGTTCCGTGCCGCTGAGTTGCGCAGCCGCACCCGCGTGGCCTTTCCGGTGGAAGCTCCCTTTCGCCTCGATCCCGGCAGGATCATTCGCGGCGGCCAAGCCTATGCATTGCACGGCTGCAACTCTTGCCATGAAGCGAAGGCGATCCCTCGCAACAAGCCATGGAGTGAATTACGTGCCGAAGCGGTCGGTTGTCTGTCGGACACACCGCCGCTGGGAAGCCCTGGATACCCCTTCGATGATCAACTGAAGAACCAGATCATCGATCTGATCGCTGGCGTCGATCCGGTAGTTGCGATGGAAGGGCAAGTGCATGCCAACCTACTGATCGGCGATGCCGGATGCACCGACTGTCACCAGCGCGATGGTCGAGGAGGTCCAGACGCAGAGAAGAACAAGACCTTCATCGGAACCGCAGAACTGGGAGACGAGGGGCGCATGCCACCATGGTTGACCGGAGTGGGAAGAAAGCTGAAGTACGAAGTGCTGCACCAGACCATCGCCGATGGGTTGAAGATTCGCCCCTACGTGGTCAGTCGGATGCCTTCCTATCCACCCGCCATCGCCGAATCACTGGCCGCTGCCATCTATGCCGCAGATCACGAACCTCCACCAGAGCCGCTGATTCCCACCTTCAGTGTCGAGTCGCGCAAGGTCGGCCATCAACTGACCGGGACCGATGGATTTAGGTGCATCGATTGCCACAAGTTTGCCGGACACGATTCGCTCGGTGAGCCGGCCTACGACCTGGCCCTGATGACCGACAGATTGCAGCCTCGATGGTTTCACGAGTACATGAAGGATCCTCAATCGAAGCGCCCCGGAACTCGTATGCCGACCTTCTGGTTCGATGACTTGAGTCTGTTTCCAGATCTGTTGCAGGGTGACACTGATGCCCAGGTCGAGGCGCTTTGGACCTACCTGTCTGGAGGGGCCGCGGCTCCCTTCCCCAAGGGATTGCTGATCCAGCGCAGCGATTTCGATCTTCTACCCACTGCTGAGGAACCGACGATGGTCGGAGTCTTCATGCGTGGCCTCAGTGGCCGGGTCGTTGCGGTCGGTTATCCCGAGCGAGTCAGCGTGGCCTACGACATGGAAAATGTTCGACTGGGAAAGGCGTGGCGAGGCGACTTCATCAACGTCAAGGGCACCTGGGTTGGCCGTGCCGGATCGCTGGAATCTCCTGCCGGAACCGATGTCATCGATTTCGCGCCGGGGCTTCCGGTGGCCATCATCGACCAGCGAGATTCGAAGTGGCCCGATGATCCGGTTCGCGATCAGGGTTGGCGATATCGTGGCCATCGAAGAGATGCCCAGCGCAAACCGATCTTTCGAATCTCCGGACCCGGCGGGGTCGAGATGACCGAGATGGTGGTGCCGATGGTGGCTGCCGATGGAATTCATCTGCGGAGAATCTTTCGCTTCGAGGGCAATCAATTGCCACGCAATCTGGCGATGCGCTTTGCCCGATCGAAACAGATCTCCGCTGCGGGGGATGATGCGTGGATCACAGAGGAGGGGATGACCCTCGCCGTGAAAGGACTGTCGGCCGCCGTGGTGGAAGTCGATGGCATGATGGAATTGAGAGCATCGGTCACCCGAGCCGGGGCCGAAGTTGAAGTGGAGGTGAGGTGGTGATGATCACGCGACTACTGATGACACTCATGATGACACTCACGATGACA
>JAPKAM010000174.1 GCA_028825265.1 Planctomycetota bacterium | reverse complement strand
AGGTCACTGTCATCGCTGTCCCCCCCGGGATTGCGAAAGCCCCGGTCATGTCCGGGGAGAAGTGAGATTCTTGCCGATCGCTGAAGATGCGATCGGCAAGAATCTATCCATCAGTCGTAAAATTCATCCGTCGAGGGTTCACCAAAGAAAACCCTCAACTCCTCACCTCGAAGGCCTAGGGGCATCCAGTCAAACAGGTGAGGGCGTCGGCGGTTGGATCCAGTCCGCAGTTGAACGGTTCCGGCAAGTTGCCCGATCCTCCGAACAGGGAGGAAAGCACCGCCACAGCATCCGCAATATCTAGCGCCGAATCATCATTGGCATCCGCAGCGTCGTCGCAGCCGACCGAGGAGTTGTTGAAGAGCAGTTGAAGGATGCTCACCGGATCACTGATATCCAGATTTCCATCCAGATTCACATCCCCTCGTTTGAAGGTGACGACACCACCACCACAGGAAACGGTCTCGACGATGAAGTCATCGATTCCGACCTCGGTGAGCGAGTTGTTGGGCGAATCCTCTGCAGTGAATCGGAACACCGTGTTCGCTGAAGTGGTCACCACATTTCCGAGTTGGATCTGGAAGTTCTGCCAGGCTCCCGAGGTCCCCAGCGCGCCTCCCACGACCAAAGCAGTGGTCCATGTGATGCCGCCATCGGTCGAGATGGAAAATGTCATCTCATCATTTTGGGTAGGATCACTCTCGATATTGGCGTACCAGAGATTGAAGCTGACGCTTCCGTTGGATCCGGCAAGATTGAAGGTGGGGCTGATCAGGTGAGTCGGGCCTCCATCGAGGTCTGCCGTTCCCGCCGCTCCTCCTGGGACTCCGTTTCCGGTCACCCAGCACCACTGGCCGGTGGCCGCAACAGCGGGCGCAGAAGCGTTACCACCACTGGAGGTCCCATTGGGGATCGCACGTTCCCAGGATCCGGCAGTAACCGACGCATCCGACTGCACGGTCCAGCCGTTGATTCCTGTTTCGAAGTCTTCAGTCGTTCGAGTGATTTCATCGCCGATCAGGTTCAGGATCGAAGCACTGTTGGTGATGAGACCTGAGGTCAAAGCTGCCGAGACGAACCACTCGATCGAATTCGTACCCTGTGAGCCGTCGAGGCTGCCCTCGAACAATCCACCGGGACCTGCCGTCATCAAGTTCTCGACGAATGGACCCCCATCGGTACTGATGTGAAGTTTGACATCGGCGGGGGAGAGAACTCCTCCTCCGAAGGCCTCAGCGAGCACAGTGATGCCGACCTGCCCCGTGCAGGGGATGGCATCCGGGATTCCCATGGGGAAGGTCAGATTCAATCCAATCGGAGCATCGTTCATCCACACTTCGGTGCCGGTGCAGGTTCCAATCACCATGTCGTCCCAGCCGTCGCCATTGATGTCGAATACTGCGACATCATGAACTCCGGCGGGTCTCCAGAGTCCTCCGTCATTTTCCTGTTGAAGCGTGACGTTGGGTGCATTTCCGAGGTTGTGGTAGATATGCATCCGACGGTTGCAGCCAGCGATGTCTACATCGACATCGGTGATGATGACATCGTTCCAGCCGTCGTTATCGAGGTCAGTGATCAGAGAGTTGCCTCCAAAACCGTCATCCCCCGTGGCTCCTGTTCCTCCCTGAAAGGAGTAGAAGAAACGTGTGAAGTTGGCGAGGCCGTTGGCATCGTTGCCCGTATTGATCAGATAGGAATCGGCATTGTCGTCGGTGACCACCAGGTCATTGGCTCCATCTGCATTGAGGTCGCCAACGGTCACATGGTAGGGGGCCATGCTCGCCCAACTCTCCTTGTGAGCCGAAAAGTTGCCGGTTCCGGCCGCATCGTTGTACGAGATTCCGACGTACTGTGGGGGGTTGAGTGCCGTGTCCTTGATGATATCGAGTGATCCATCCCCATTCATGTCACGAATCGTAGACGCCATGCCGAATGCGGATTGCTCAAATGGGAACGGGCTGCCACCAACGATGATGGATCCTGAGAAGTAGGTGGAAGTTTGATCGGTGAAGAACCCGCTTCCATTATTGATCAGTAGGCGATCATTGAAGTCCAGGGTCTGAGCTCCACCGCTGTCGTAATCGCCGAGGTACACATCGAGGTCGCCATCGCCATCGATATCTCCGGCATCGAGGGAGCAGAATCGTGGTGCATGAGGAGTCGTGCTGCCGGGAACATTCCCTTCGAATTGAGGGATGCGATCATCTTCGTGGATGAAACCCTGCCAGAGACCACCACTCAATCCCAGATTACGGTAAACCCTCGGGTAGGCGATGTGCTTGGGAGAACCGTCCGCCAGTGTGACGGCGGTCACGATGTCGAGCCAGCCGTCTCCAGTTACATCGGCGAGGATCACATCGCGGTCGTTGGTCGGAGTCAGGAAACCATTATCTCCTGCGACATCCGAGGCGCTGGCGAAGTCGAAGGTCCGGTCGACCAGAACTCCACCTTGGTTGAGCAATAATAGATTGGTGCGAAATGCCGAAACTCCACCGGTGGTGAAGGCCAGTTTGCGGACCACGATCAGATCGATGTCACCGTCCTGGTCGACATCGCCCCAAGCATAGTCCTTTTCAGCCACGTCATTGGTGGAGACATTCGATGGCGCATTGATGCGAGTCGCAGTTTCATCGTTGAACTGCACCCAGTCTGGTTGAGCCAGCAGAGGTGTGGCGAAGAAAATGGAAACACAATAAATGGCACCTAGAATTTGCAACGGAACTCTGAGATTCATCCCGAGAACACTCCCTTCAAAACATGCGGGGCTCCGGAATGAACCGGTAGCACTCCTCTCCCGCACGTTCGATTGCCCCCCCGGGCAATCATATGTTTTCGAGATCTCTTCAACCTCGTACTCACGATTATAGTGTCTTGAGGCCGCTGGTGTGAGGGGGCAATGCTGTCTCTCAGGACTCCCGGAGAAGATAAATCTGACCAATACAGTCTCTTTTTGGGATCGTTGAACTGGGATGGTCGTTCTGGCATGTGAGGCAGGGAGAATCGCGGCTCGATGGTCGAATTGATCTGCGGGCTGAGACCGTGGACCGATCGGAGGGCGGCTCATGAATGTGAGCCGGATCGACCGCCAGTGCGGCGTTCGATCCGGCTGGATCGGATCATCCAGGTCGAGAATAGCACCAGCGAGCCGCATCTTGGTCGATGCGACT
>JAPKAM010000173.1 GCA_028825265.1 Planctomycetota bacterium | reverse complement strand
GACGACCAGGGACGCCTCTACTTCAACCACAACTCGACCTGGATCCTCGCCGATCCAGTTCCCACCGAATTGCTGCTTCGTAATCCCAACTGCGGAAAATCGGTGGGTCAGCCCGGTCGATCGGGTCACCGTGTGATCAGTGACCAGTCGACCTGGCCGGTGCGTATGAACACCGGCATCAACCGCGGTTACCAGCCCGGAATGCTGAGAGAAGATGGACGATTGCGACGCAATACTTCGGCCGCGGGCTTGACCATCTTCCGCAGCCACCGTTGGGGTGACGAATGGAATGGCATTGCGTTCGTCGCCGAGACTACCGGCAATCTGGTCGCAGCATTCCGCATGAAAGAGCAAGGCTCGCGTCTCACCGGAGAACAACTGACCTTTCCCCATGACCAGTATGTCCAGCAGGCCTTCCTCGCCTCCACTGATGAACGATTCCGGCCGGTCGACGTCGAGGTCGGTCCCGACGGCAACCTCTACGTGGTCGATCTCTATCGCGGTGTCGTCCAGCATCGCCAGTTTGTCACGTCGTACCTTCGCAAGCAGGTCGAGGAACGGAAGTTGGAACAGCCCATCGGCCTTGGCAGAATCTGGCGAGTCGTCGCCGATGACGAGGAGTCCCAGATCGAACCGCTTGGATTGCTCGCCGGGGAAGCCGGTCGTATCCAGGCCCTAAACCATCCGGTCGGTTGGGTGCGAGATCAGGCCCAAAGGATGCTGGTCGAGGCCGGAAGTTCGGCACCGGTGAAGGAGTTGAAACAACTCGCCAGTTCCAGCGACTCGACGGCCACCGGCCGGCTCCATGCGCTGTGGACGCTGAGTGGGCTGAACGCACTCGATGGTGTACTGCTGGCCCGAGCACTACAGGATTCCGAGGAATCGGTTCGCCGTGCGGCCTGTCGGATGATCGCCGAACCCACGCCGATCGCAGACGCCGACATCGCTGCGCTGATCGCCCTTCTCTCCTCCGAGACCGAGGGCATCTCCGAACTCGAGAAGATTCACAGGGTGCTCGCACTGGGAGCTTTCCCCGACCACCCAGCAGCCCTCGCTGCAATGCTCGCCATCCTTCGTCGCGATGGAACCAATCCTTACATCCGGATGGCAGCACTGAGCGGCTGGAAGGGGTATCAGATCGAGAGAATCGGACGCTTTTTCGGGCAGCACATCGAGCCGTTTCCGGGTCGTGATGCGCTGCTTCGAGAACTCACTCGATCGGCGCTACGTTCCGACCCCTTCTCCCTCGGCTTGCTACTCGACTCCCTCGATGATCTGGATTCCGAGGATCCCCGGCTGACCGCGATCCTCGGGGCGATCCGTGTGACCACCGACGACCAGCGTTGGAAGGCACCTGTGCTTGCTAACATCCCGCCGGTTCTGGAACGCGAGGATCTAGCGGAAGCTGCTGGCCACGATGCCCTTGCCATCGTCGCCCGGCTCACCTTCGATCCCTCGTCACTCCCCGAAGTCACGCCATGGACCGAGACACAGCGTCGACTCGCCAGTCACGGAGCCGCGGCCTTTGCCTCCTCCTGTGCCCTGTGCCACGGTTCAGCAGGACGGGGTCAAGCGGGCCTGGGACCATCTCTCATCGACAGCCGGTGGTTGCTCGGTGAGGAGAGTATTCCCATCCGCCTGGTTCTCGATGGGCTCACTGGCCCGGTTGCAGTCGCGGGAGAGATATGGGACATCACCATGCCCGGACACCGTGAGAATCCACTGCTCGATGATGAGGGTATCGCCGCCATACTGACCTGGTCCAGACGGCAGTGGGGCCACGGTGCAGATCCCATCGATCCGAAAGCCGTGGCCGAGTTGCGTCAACTGACGGCAGGACGCATCCTGCCGTGGACCGTCGAAACGTTGAAGGGAGATCCGCAGTGAAGTGGCTTTGGCTCTCGTTTGTGCTGCACGGAAGTGCGGCTCCATGGCCCGATTCTCCCGCCACCACGACCCCCGTTGTGATGGATCAAAAGACTCCCGTCTCCTGGGAATCTCTCATGCCCCCCGAAGATCTCAGCGGGTGGAAGATCGTCGGAGGGTCCGCCACCTACCGGATCGAGGATTCGCAGCTGATCGGACAGAGCAGCGCCGGAAGTCCCAACACCTGGCTCGTCACCGAAAGGAATTTCGGCGACTTCGAGTTGGAATACGAGTTCCTCTGCGATCCCTCCCTCAACTCCGGAGTGCAGATCAGAAGTGAAGCGAACGGTGCAATGGCCCGTGGTTTTCAGGTGGAGATTGATGTCGACGACAAACGGAAGCGATTCTGGAGTGCCGGACTCTACGAGGAGGGAGACCGCGGTTGGATCGACGATCTCTCAGATAACCCGGAAGCCCGGGCCGCTCACAAGCCTCACGACTGGAATCATGTCCGCATCGTGGCGGTGGGCGCACACCTGCAGACGTGGCTCAACGGGGTTCCCGCCGCAGAGGTGTTCGATACCCGTCGCCTGAGCGGATTCATCGGACTTCAGGTGCATGGGGTCGGCCAGCGACAGGATTCCCCCCTGGAGATCCGTTGGCGCGGCTTGCGGGTCCGAGATCTCGGCTCTCATCGCTGGGCTCTCCTGAACCCACCGACCGATTCGGGTTGGGTGGAGACCATCACCCTTCCCGAGGCTTGCTCGACCTTTCGCATCGAACTGACCACAGAAAAGGATGCCCCACCGGTGGCCATCCACTGGCGGAAAGGCGCCATTCGCCTCGAATTCTCCACCACCTCGATCGATTATTCCTATTCAGGGGAGCCATCGGTGGATCCGTCGGGAAACACCGTTTTTGGCCCGATACACACCGGGAGGATCGGTTTCAGGGGTCGCTTCCAGGTCTTCAGTGGCGACCTAGAGAAATGCTCCCTGGTGGTCAACGATGGAAAAGAACGACATCTATGGGAGATCCCGGGGCCGCCACGAGGAGGGCAGATCCTGCTGTCAGGGAGGCGCACCAGGATCCGTACCATCGAAACGCTGATCCCCAGCGATGCTCTCAAAAAGCCACGGGAGAAGGCGCCGGAAGACGTTGCGCCGAAAACGACTCTTAGGTAAACTTCTGGCTTCCGACAAACCCCACGGAGGACGAGATGAAGGTCAAGATTCGCAAAAGCGGCATCAAGCGCAAAAAGCAGGGCTTCCGTGCCCGGATGCGCACCAAGGCTGGTCGCAAGCAGATCAATGCTCGCCGTCGTCGCGGAAGTTCCCGGATGACCGCCTGGAGCTAACGGCCTGAAGTCAGCGGCCGAGAGTTCACAGCCTG
>JAPKAM010000172.1 GCA_028825265.1 Planctomycetota bacterium | reverse complement strand
CCGTGTTGCAGCAAAAGGATGGCACCATCATCGCCATCACATACGGTCACTGGACACCGGGTGAATCATCCTGGATCGCTTGCCGTCGGTTTACCATGGAACAACTGGATGCCCGGTTTGCTGCGGCCAAGAAATGACGACTCTCTGCTGCGGAGTTTCAGGATCTCCACGGCTCTCTGCAGAAACCCCTCGAACTGGCCCGGCTCCTTGGCGTACGGTTTGTGAAGAGTTGCCGGAACTGAAGACATCACTGAATTCGACGGCGACCCGTGGGTGGCTCTTGAATGACCCACGAGCCACGCTTCTGGCGCCCTTGGTAGAGCCCCATTTCCCCAGAGCGTGTGGCGCCAGAAGAAGGCCAGTAGTTTCATCCTCTTTCGCATGGAAAGATGAGGTGTCATCGCTCCGCTTCAACTTCGAGCCTACTCGCGTTTTCAGCCGTCGTTTGTTTTTGGTTACTCAGCACTCACCAGATCAGAAAAACAGATGCGATGAGCAATGGAATGCCCAGCATTAGTTTCTCAGAATCTTCCACTCGTACCTATTTATTACAATGGTAGGCAAAGGCTGGAGGTAGATTCCTCCAGGCCAATTGAGTTCGTTCTATTTTGCCGAAGTATTTTCCAAGCCGCTGGCGAAAGGCGCGAGCCTTGGGGAAAAGATGAATCCCACCGTACGCAAAGGTCACGAATCGACCCTCTGGAGCGAGTGCGCTGGCGACTTCGGATAGGATCGAGTCCTGAATGGAACCGTCAAAGGCGGCCCATGGAAGCCCTGAGATGACGACGTCGACCTGATCTAACTGTCGTGATTCGAGTAACCGGGTCAAGTGCGTGGCGTCGCCTTCGATGATCTCGACTTGATCCAATCTCTGGTTCAGATCGTTGACGAAAGATGGGTTCTTCTCGATGGCCATGAATCGAACTTTGGAGGAGATTCTTTTCTGAATCTCTGAGGTGATGACGCCTGTGCCGGGGCCCAGTTCCACGACGGTGGAAGCCTGGTCGAGTGAGATTCCATCGAGCATCAGGGATGCGAGGATTTTACCGCTAGGAGCCACCGCTCCGATCGATCCAGGGTTGGAGATGTATTGCTTGAAGAAGTTGATCCTGGAACCCATCGATAGTCGTCCGATCCCTCAAGTGATTGGCGAAGTCATGACCATCTCCCTGGAGACAGCAATGAGGATGGTGCCATTATCTGACAACGATGTCGAGCCATCTCCGGCAGGTACCTGAGGTGAAATTTCTCGGGTAAACTGACAACGATATCAATGCAGGTTTGTCGGGAAAGGAGCGGCGATGACACCTTCGGTGGGCTGGATCGGGTGCGGAGTGATGGGTAGTTCGATGGTGAAGAATCTGCTCAGCGGCGGATATTCAGTAGGACTCTTCTCCAGAACACGATCGAAAGCACAGTCATTGATCGATCTCGGAGCCCGCTGGGCTGCCAGTCCGATGCATTTAGCGATGGAGAATGAAATTGTCATCTCGATGGTCGGTTATCCGGCAGATGTCGAGATGATCTATCTCGGAGACCAGGGTGTCTTCTCGCCGTCGGCAGAACTGTGTCGTTGTCGCACTGCGATCGACATGACCACCAGCACACCGTCACTCGCAGTTCAACTGTCGAAGGCCGCACAGAATCTTGGAATCGCCGTCCTGGATGCTCCCGTTTCTGGCGGAGATGTTGGCGCTCGCGATGGTACGCTCAGCATCATGGTGGGAGGCGACCAGGATGCCTATGATCAGGTGCGTCCCATCTTCGACCTTCTGGGGAAACAGTCGATCCTCCAGGGAGGACATGGAGCAGGGCAGCACACCAAGATGGTCAACCAGACCATCATTGCCAGCACCATGATCGGTATCTGCGAAGGACTGGTCTATGCCCGGCAATCGGGGTTGGATCCGAATCGAGTCCTGAAAAGCGTCTCTGGAGGTGCCGCAGGCTCATGGTCGCTGACCCACCTCGCGCCACGAATACTACGCGGGGATCTCGATCCCGGTTTCTATGTTGAACACTTCGTCAAGGATATGGGGATGGCTCTGGATGAATGTGATCGGATGGGGATCGAGTTACGAGGTCTGCAACTCGCCCGTCAACTTTATGAGGAAGTGGTTCAAAGCGGAGGTGCGAAACTGGGCACTCAAGCTCTGCATGGCGCAATCGAGAGCCTTGCCAAGCGTAAGAGCACGTCATGAGGGGTCGTGAACTGGATGAGTTGAAGGATATGATTCCCGGTTCTGGGGAAATCATTCTGACCATTCTTGCGATCATCGCCCTGGTGGTGGGGGCCCGAATCATTGCAGGAATCCTCGATAAAGTTCGGATCGAAAGAACCATTCAAAAGCAGGGCAATCAACTGGTTTCAACGCGGTGGACGCCCTTTGCGAAAGGTTGGTTAGGTTCCAAGAACGAAAGGCTATACGAAGTCATTTGGATCGAACCATCGGGAAAGCGAATCTGCTCGACGGTCAAGACAGGGATGCTGGCAGGAACCTACTTCTCCGACCCACATGTGGATGAGGGCAATTCGACCGTTGCCGAGTCTACGGCCAGGTCCGAGGACTCGGTTCGCGAAACTACTCGATCGGGAGATCTGAGCGCGCTCGAGGAGGAGAACCAGCGACTACGGCAGGAAATCAACCATCTGCGTCGAGATCTGGATCAACTGAGGGAAAATTAAGGATGAGCGAAGCCTCCAGCAATGAGAAATGGCTACAGGACCAATCCAACTTGATCCTCGATGAGGTCTTGGAGAATTTCCCCCACTTCAGTGGCAAACTCGAGGGGACCATCATCCGGATGAGCCGCAGGCTGACCCGCAGTGCGGGGAATGCCTGCCCGAAGACTCGCACGATTGGAATCAGTGAACCGATCTTCAGCCTCGAAGAGAACATTGGCCAGTTTCGCAACACCGTGCTTCATGAACTCGCTCATGTCATCGCAGGTCCAGATGTGCGCCCCCACGGTAAGATCTGGCGTCGAATTTTCCTAGAATTAGGAGGTGACGGAGAGCGTTGCCATCAGTTGCGAGCGAGGGGGCAGCACCATTCTCATGTGGCTACATGCCAGCGTTGTCAGCAGGATGTGATGGTGGGAACACGGATCTGGAATCGCCTGAACAAGGGGTGCAAGGACTACTACCATCAGGGTTGTCGCGGCATCATCACCGTTGCCGGAATCGATGCCGCGGAGGATGTCGATGGTTGGTGGAGACAACTGGGTCGGAAATTATCTCAGGCGGTGTTGTTCAGCGATCGAGACAGTGATCGAGGCAGTGATCG
>JAPKAM010000069.1 GCA_028825265.1 Planctomycetota bacterium | reverse complement strand
CATCCAAATCCTGCTCCGAAGCGGATCTCAGATCGATGAGGAAAGCACCCGTCTCAGGATCGACCCGAGCCGCATCCGAACGCACAACGATGCACCCGGACAAAAACATGAGCAGTACTGGAATCAACAGAATGAATCTCAACATAGGTCCCCCTTGCCGATCGACGGCTTGTTGCGATCAGTGTCCAGCATTCGTGTGGTGAGGCAAGAAGGTGTCATGACAGAATCTTGTGGATCGCACACCCGCTAGGAGGATGAGCCTGGCCTAGGGAGTCCGACCTCAACCTGGGCATCGACGATTTGCGTCGGATGACAGACCAAATCCTGAGTGGTGGGCCCATCGAGGACGGTTCCGCTACTGGCATCGAAGGAGGCTCCGTGAAGCGGACACTCCACCTGACCGTCCTCCACCATAGCTCCCATCATCGAAGCTCCGAGGTGCGGACAACGATCATCGAAGACGGCAATCCGAGCCCCCTGGCGCACCACCATCAGGCTCCGTCCTCCGACCTTGTCGAAGAAGGGTTCCTCATCCTCGATCTCTCGCACCGAGCAGACCCGATGCCATTCCAGATCCAGAGTTGAAGGATCGAGCGGCAGGTCGCCGGTCGCGTCATTCATAGAAGGGATTATCTCCTGCGCTGTGATCGGTGGAGTCATGGATATTGGTCACTCTGGGAACCTTCTGGCGAATCAGAGTGTCCACTCCCTGGCGCAAGGTCTGGGCCGCCATTCCACAACCCTGACAACCTCCACCCATGTGAACGAAGATATCTGTTTCCTTCACATCGACCACTTCGATGAATCCACCGTGGGCCGCGACCATCGGGTTCATCTCATCATTGAGCAAGTTCTGGATCTCGACGAACAGTACCTTTTCGTCCTCGGTCATCGAACGTGATCGATTCTGCTGGATTCGTTCGAGTTCCTCGAAATGGTTCCGGATCAGTTCGCTGGCCCGTTCGGCAATCGGCTCCCATGCGGGTCCTTCGATCGGTTTCAACAAGGTGACGATTCGGTCCTGAAGCAAGACCGCGTCGAGCCCTTCAATCTGTACCAGCAATTTCCCCAGGGGACTGGAATTGGCTTCCTCCACGGTGGAAAAGTACTCGGGCGTTTTCGCCACGACTCGATTGGTTTTGATCACGCAGGTATCGGAATTGGATTCGCAGGGTTCGATCTGGATCTCAAGTATTGGATTCATGAAATTACCTCTCAGCCGGATGATGACCGCAAATGCCCTGAATATCTAGACTTCCCGTGATGATCCAGAGCGGGTCTTTACCTCCCAAATTGCTGGGTCACCGCTTCATCGCAGCGGCCCAAGGTCAAGGCTCGCAGGTGTAACCAGTCCCAGAACCCCGATCTGAGGGCCAGAGCCTTGCGCATCCCCTTGACCAGATCCACCCGTCCCGATGCGGTTGCTGCATAATGTCGTGAGATGTCGAGCAAGGTTTCTTGATGGTGATCATCGACGGCAGCGTGGAGAGGGAAGAAAACTGTCTCACTCGGATCCGCTCCGAGGAGCGTCAGTGCCGGCAGGAAGTGTTTGTACATGGTGCTCACGACATTTTCGGTTCCCAGACCCAGAGCCCCGACCGCTTCTGCAGGGGACCCTCCCGAAAGGACCGAAAGAAACATCTCACGCCAGCAGATCACCTCCACTGAATCAAACTCGGGGCCCGAGTCCTCGACTCCGGCTGCGACACAGAATCGGCGAAAGAGGGCCGGATGCGGAATCCCATCGACCCACTCCTTCTCCACACCGATGTCGACCAACTCATCCAATTCCGCGGACTCGTAATTACCCGCCTCTTCGGTGAGGTTTTCCATCAGAGCCATTCGATGCTCAGGTTTCTCCAGGCGTCCGATGACCGTGGTCAGAAAACGCGGAAAATGGGACGAGTAACCGTGATATTGGCCAGCAAAATCCGCCAGAGCCCATTTCATGTCAGGGAAGGAGTGGTCCCTTAATGCCAGCAGATAGGGGTGGTTCACCGCACGATGAGCCGTCCCCTCTTGCGTCACCCTTTGCAAAAATTTCTCGATATCCTGATCCCCCGGATCGGCCACTGAAGTCAGATGTGCCTGACGTCGAGCGTCGAGGACTCGCACGAATTGCAGCAGATCCTCTGGCTCCTGTCCCAAATCTCTCAACAGGTCTTCTCGATTCATCTTCTTCAGCACGCTGGCGACCAAGGCACGGACACTGGCACTACGCGGCCGGCGATCGATGAAGGCCATCTCGCCGACCACATCTCCCGCCTCGATGGTGCCGATCACGGTGCTGCCACGCACCACCTCGACTCGGCCACTCTCGATCAGATAGA
This sequence comes from Planctomycetota bacterium, assembly GCA_028825265.1. GTDB lineage: Bacteria > Planctomycetota > UBA8108 > UBA1146 > UBA1146 > QNYK01. The sequence goes on along the minus strand of JAPKAM010000069.1, from coordinate 13,806 downwards.
TACTCTCCTCGAAATCTCCCTCACAGATGATTTCAGCTCCGGCTTCGAATTCAATCCGAACTCCGAAACTGCTCAATCGATCGAGCAACTCCGCTGGAAGAAGAGTCTGATTCATGGGGTCTCCATTCGAAGGTTCACGCTCGCCAAGTCACCTGAGAGCCTAATTATTAAAGATGGCCATTTCGGAAGGAACACAGTCAGTCCACACAGCCAGTCTACAGCGCCAGTCCACAGTGAAGCGAACCGGCACAACTCCCCTTTTACCGGGTCCGGACTCGCATCGACACCGACTAGCGATCACCGGAATTTTCTCTGCATCCGCGACCCGCAACGATTCCCACTGCTGAGCATCATTTGTTATTCTTTTGCTTCTTCGGTCGGTAGGGGTGAACCCAACTGGCAAAGGCATGGGGGCAGCGCGATTGGACCCACACCTTTCCTCTGCCGGAGAAGCGCAGCAATAACTGATCTCCGAAGAGGAAGGAACGGATCTTCCGCGCTCGGGTCAGTCGGTACTCAAGGCTCGGTTCCCATGCCGCCGCATAACCGTTGTCGACCAGGTATTCCCCATCCACATCCACTTCCTGGATATCACCATAGGCATTGAAGAACAGGGTGCCGGTTCCCGAACAACGAAGGATGAACAACCCTTCGTTGAAGAATCCACGGAGACCATCGAACTTGGTGTCGATCTGGATGTCGCCGATGGAGGCGAGGTAAGCGCCCTTCTGCAGGAAAATCTCTTCACCCTTCATCTCCCTGGCCACAATTGCGCCTGCAGGTCCCGGAGCCAGACTCAACCGAGCCCCGGAGGATTGAGTGGTGTAGGTGTTCTGGAAGAAGGACTCTCCTGAAAGGAGAGATCTCTTCAATCCCTGAAAGATTCCGCCACGAGTGGAGGTTTCCATCTCGATTGCAGGGTCCATCCATGCCATGGCACCGGACTCACTCGAGATGGAGTCGGATACATCCAGTTCCACTTCCAGATATGAATAGCCTGGCTGACAATCAATCTTGTATTTCATCTTCAACTCCTTCGAGGCAGCAAGGGCCCCAGTCGCCGACCAAAACCGCTGGCGTCGTGGGTTTGGACGATCACTCTTCCCTGCCCACTGAACTTCATCACGAATCCTTCACCCGCCAAGAAGGACTGAATCCATGAGCCCCCCGCCTTGGTCACGGAATAATCCAATGACGACTCGTAGGCGACCAGATGACCGGTGTCGATGGTCAACTCACCGTTCACTTCCAGTTCCCGTAGCGCACCGAAGGCACCGACCAGGATGGTTCCACTGCCCGATGCCTCGAGAAAGAACAGGCTCTCACCGGAGATGAATCCCCCCAGCCCCTGAAACTGCGTGTCGAGTTCGATGTCGCCCCCGGCTGCCAAAAAGGATCCGCCCGTGGTCTTCCAGTGACTCGCCCCGGCCACTTCCAGCGTCATCACCTCTCCCGGCAGAACCGGTGCAATCCCCACCTCGCCGGACCCTCCGTCGGTGGTGCTATAGGATGAGAGGAAGAAGGACTCACCACCCATGAGTCGCTTGACCCCCGACAGTAGACCGCCACCCTTCTTGGCCCGGGTCGTGACGTCGATATCGACATTGCCAGAAGCGCGCACCATCGCCCCCGATTCGCTGATCAGCCGTTCTCCGTGATCGAAGTGAACCAGCGCTGACTGAAAAGCTCCCTGTTCGAGAATTTCGAATCTCATCGCATCACCCTCTCAGGAACGGGGAGATCCACCCCGCCGTTCCGGCCAGGTGACGGGTCTGAAGCCAGATCTTGCCACGGCCAGAAAAACGCATCACCAACCCCTCACCGGAGAAGAAAGTGCTCTTGAGACCACCTGCAGTGCCCAGTTTCCAGTCAAGGGTATGTTCCCAGGCGAGCACGTGGCCATTGTCGACCACCAGTTCTCCGTCAAGTTCCTTCTCGACCAGTGCCCCGTAGGCGCCAAACATCACCTCGCCAGCGCCGGCCGCCTCGATGAAGAAGGCTCCCTTGCCGCTGAAGAACGCCTTCAGCCCCCCGAATCTTGTCTTGAGTTGAACTCCATCGGTACAGCCGGTGAACGCTCCGCCGGCGATTAGCAAGCCCTCGCGAGTCACCGCAGTTCGCACCAGGGTCCCGGCCATCGCATGACTGAGAGCGAGGCGGCTGTTGCCCCCGGAGGTGTACTCTGTGATGAATAAAGATGTTCCACCGAGGACTCGACGTGCCAGCGAGGTCCCCAGCCCACCGAGCAATCGAGCCTTCAACCCGATGTCTCCCTCCATCCAGTTCATCGCGCCTGAGGCGGCTCGGAATCGTTCGCCAGATTCCATCTGAATGCGCGCCTCACCGAAATCTGGATTTCCTTCCAGTTCGATCTGCATCGGTTTCCTTTCGAGCCTACGACGGCCTTGGTGAACCGAGATCGTGCCCCCAGATGGGCCGACTCGCAATGCCCGATCGAGAAGGATCATCGGCCAGCCAGGAGGGTTTGAGATGACCTTACCGGACGGCATCGAAACCGATCCACTGCTGCGGAGGAAATGGCTTGCCGCGGATCGCGAACCGCTGGCTGTGATGCTCGCTGAGATGCTCGCTGATCCGCTCTACAACCCCTTCCTTCAGGGTCGAAGTCGCCGTTGAGCTGCAAATGCCCAGCTCGGGAGCATGCCGCAGCAGGTCGAGATCAACGAAACGGATCCACGCCCCTGGAACGACCCGATGGAAGGCGATTTCGAGCACCCCGCACTGGAAAAGGGCCATCCGCTTCTCCCCCTCAACATCTACAGGATCCAGCACTACTGAACTCGATCAGTCCTGATCCGTCGACAGCGCCTGGGCGATGGCGGCCACGATCTGCTGGTTCTGTTGCGGTGACTTGATCGCGGTCCTCAGCGCATGAGCTCCCAGAGAAGTTCCCATGTTGCTGGCATCCCTCAGGTGAACTCCTGACTGGCGACACCGTTCACTCACCTGTGCTGCGGTCGGTCCATCGGAGGGCAGAAAGATCAACAGGAAGTTGGCCACCGAAGGAATCACCTCTAGCCCCAGTTTTTGCAGGTCGCGGGCCATCGATTCTCGTGCCTTCTCGGTCGCCTGATATTGCCTCTGGTAATACTCGGGATCCTCGAGTGCCTTCACCGCCGCCACTTGACCCGGCAAACTGACCGCCCAAGGCGGAGTCAAGGATCGCAACGGTTCGAGGATCTCAGGAGACGCACAGAGATAGGCGGATCGCACCCCCGACAGCGCGTATCCCTTCGACATCGATTTGCAAATCACCACATTTTTTTGCTGGCAGCCAAACTGTTCCAGCGACTGTGCACTGCCGACATACTCGATGTAGGTTTCATCGATCCAGAAGCGAGTGGAGGGTGCGATCGCCTCGATGATCGACTGCAACTCACTCATCGGAAGATGGCGGCCGGTGGGACTGTTGGGATTGACCACCACGACCAGATCGTAATTGCCCTCTACGAGTTGTTCTTGCAACCGTTCGCCATCGACCTGGAAGCCCTGTTCTCGTCGCAGCGGGAAGCGATCCACCTGACAGCGCAGTACTTGTTCACAGATATGGAAGTACTCGCCATAGGTTGGGTCGAGCAGAAGTACCCGGCTCGTTGAAGAGAGCCACTGGTTGAAGGCGAGAAAGATGAGATCGGAGGAGCCGGCCCCCGGTAAGACACACGCCTCAGACACCCCCCTCGCCGCAGCGATGGCCGCGACCAGGCCCTTGCAGCCGGTCGGAGGCGAGGTTCGCACCAGCCAGTCGAGATGCTCGGAAAGGGTAGAGATCACCCCGGGAGCGGCAGGGAACCAGGCATCGAGGACATCGGCATTGATGATCTCCTGCCCTCGCGAAAGGGACTGGAAACCCTCGCCCACATCTTCGAAAAATCCGCCGCCATGAAAGCAAGCGGCAGGTTTTCTCAGCGCCACCGACAGTTGCCAGTCGACCGATTGTTCGATCCGTGACAGCAGTTGAGGTCGCTTCTCGACCTGCTCTCGAACTTGAGCCACAGAAGCGCTCATCAACCGAAAGGTCACATCGCCTTTGACCAGTTCGATTCCATGATCCTGATATCCGCTGCTGCGATAGATGGAAGCCACCTCGGTACGACCGATGACGACCAAGCGGGTTCCTCCGCTCGCCTCCACTGCGCGGAACGAGGCATACATCAACGCGGTCGCCAGAAGCGACCCGCGCCTTCCAGATTTCACCGTCAACAACCGAACTTCGAACAACCGATCCCGATCCTCGAAGGGCCACTGTTTCCGATCCAGGTATCCATCGAGGGAGTACTCGCCCCCCTCCGGCGGCGTAACGCTGATGAAGCCCGCCATCTGTCCATCGATGATCGCCACGAAATAGCGATTAAACTGATCCAGATGATTCTTCAGCGATCGCTCCGCGTTCTGTGGATGCTGCCCCAGTTCGACGGCGTAGACATCATGCCTGGTGCGATAGATCTCTTCTCGATCCTGCTCGGTCGCCTCCCGGAGAACGATTCTGGATGTCGTCGCTGCCGTACCATCGTTTTCGAGCATCGGATCCTTGTCAGGTTGCATTTAATTGACCATCGGCTCACCGCAATAACACGATGCAGGTGGCATCACATCGGCACTTCGCCACGCTTTTCGAAACGCCTGGTCGATTCGGGCCGCTTCATCGGCTCGCCCCTGACCGCGCAGTGCATCGCGAAGCCCAAGTAGCGCCCAACCGTTGGCGGGAAAGACATCGAGGTCTCTCAGATAGACCTTCTCGGCATCCTTGTACCGCCCTGCCACGATGAGCAGCGCTCCGTAGGCATGTCGAGCGGGCATCATCCAGGCCGCCGGCTCAGCATACTTGAGACGTTCCTCCATCTCGATCGCCTGGGCCAGCAAGTCGAGGCCCTGGGGACGATTTCCGGCCTTGAATTCAATCTCACCGGAAAGCACCAGCCGCGCCAACGGCATCACCTCGGCAGCCGGCTGACCACCCAGCTCCCAGTCCTCGGCAGGAATCGCCTTCACCGCTTCATCAAAAGCAGCCATTTCCATACGTGCCTGTTCGATGCGCCCGCTGTTGGCATCAGCGATCCCGCGAGCATAGTGACGCATCGATTGGCCAATCACCGCCCATTCCGGCGGGGTCGGTTCGGTCAGAATCGCCTCCCACATGCCAAATCGAACCAGCACGTGCCACTTGCATGCCGCGACACCATCGCTGATGAACCCGAGAGCCTCCATCAGCGGCGCCGGGACTTCCTCGGTGATTGCACGAGCCGCAGCCACCGCTTCACGACGACGCCCCTGCATCGTTGCTGCGAAGGCCAAAAAGTGGCGGTTGTGAGCCATGTAAAAGCGGTACTCACCGGCGTTCCGATCCCCCTCGAACCAGGCGTCGTCGAGCGCTGCAGCGCGACGGTTGCAATCGGCGGCGTCGTCGTAACGCCCGGTCTGCATCCAGATATGAGATGGCATGTGTACCAGGTGACCTGCCGCTGGAATCAAGTCGATCAGGCGATCGGCCGCGGGTTCAGCGATCTCTGGCCAGGGTGATGATTCCATCACATGGATGTAGAGGTGGTTTGCCGCCGGATGATCGGGATGACGGCTCATCACGCCCTCCAGGATGGCTCGAACCTGAGCTGTGAAGTCGAGCGGCTCGCCATCGAGGGACCAGTATTCCCACGGTTGGGTCACCATCATCGCTTCTGCGGTCCAGGCCGCCACATCGGGGTCCATCGGGAACTGATCACGCACCTTCACCATCGCATCGAGGTAGGCCTGGTTCTGATCGGTTAAGTCCTCCGGAACTGGATACTGGTATCGATGCACCAACGCCTCGATCAGGGCGCGATTGGCACCGCTCTCGCGATCCTTGAACTCGAATGCCCGTTGGGCCGCGGCGTAGGACCACTGGTCCTTCGGTGGAACGATGGTCGGATTGTTCTGGTTTGGACCGGAAGAGTAGGCGATCGCCCACCAGGCCATGGCAAATTCAGGATCGATGGCGGTCGCCTGGAGAAACGATGCGATCGCCCCATCAAAATTGAAGCCGTACATCAGAGCGAGCCCCTGATCAAACCATTGGCGTGCTTCCGGCGATTTCGTGGCTACCGGTCTGCGATGTTCTCCCAGTCTCTCGAGGATCATCGGAGGCGGCGCTGCGGCTTCTGGAAGAGCGGGTTCATCCAGAGGTCCAACAGAAAAGGCGAGCATCAGCGATAAGATCATCCATGACTCCAAATAGAACTGTAGACCAGTGTTGGAAAACCCACTCAGATCCCCCAGATTTGAGCGATCCTACAGGGAAACTTCCTGCGTCAATATCCCCTCTCGTTGGAACTCTTCGTTGGAACTCTTCGATGGAACTCTCGGCGAAAATAACAACAAATCGGAATCACTCGGAGTTGGGTCAGCCCACCCGCACCATGGCGCGACGACTGGATGCACCCTGCGGGCCACTGGCCCTGACCAGATGTGCAGCGAGAAAAACCTCGGCGAGAAATAGCAGGCGAAAGTTAGGCGATCTCAGCCGGTCTGACGAGCCACCAGTCCGGCAAAGGTCCCGTCCTCTTTGACCAGATCTGAATAGTTTCCCTGCTCGACCACCCGACCACGATCGAGCACATAGATGCAATCTGCTGCACGAATCGAACTGAGACGGTGCGCGATCACGATGCGGGTCACTCGACGACGGTTGAGACTGTCATTAACGATCTGCTGCGCTCGGTTATCGAGCGCACTGGTCGCCTCATCGAGGAACAAGATCTTTGGTCTTCGAATCAGCGCACGGCAGATGAGAAGACGCTGACGCTGCCCCCCGGACAGGTTGCTCCCCCCCTCACTGACTACCGTGTGCATCTGCATCGGCATTTGGCGTATGTCGTCAGCGATTCCACCCTCTTCTGCGGCTTGCCAGGCTTCCTCAAGGGTGTAGACGGAACCGACAGTGATGTTCTCGAAGATCGACCCGGCTCCGATGTGACCCGCTTGCAAGACCACTCCCAGTTGTCGACGAACGGCTGTCGCATCAATCGATTCGATATCCTGACCGTCGAAGCGGATCTCGCCGCTCTCCGGAGATTCGAAACCGAGCATCAATCGCATCAAAGTAGATTTCCCACAGCCCGATGTTCCGGTGAGAGCGATGAACTGCCCCGGCTTGGCATGGATGGAGACTCCATCGAGTACTTTTGGTCCCTCCGGCGAGTAGCGGAAGTGAATCCGGGAGAGTTCGACTTCGCCTTCCAGTTTCCCTGGATCAACACTCGAGTGGACCGTCTCCAGTTCGGCAGTGAGCAGCGGCTCCATGCGACTGGCAAGTACGGTGGTATCCAGGAATCCAACGATGGTATGACTGAGGGTCAACGCTCCCCCGAGGAAGATGCCGAGTGCAGTGTTGAATGCGAGGAAAACACCGATCGAAAGGGGTGCAGTTGCAGATCCCTGGTCAGTGACTAGTGGAATCGCAAGCATGAACAGAATCAGTGTGCTCAACATGGGAATCGCCTGGTTGAAGAGGCTCAACGCATCGATGACACGCTGAACCCGGTTGGATAGATCCAACTGCTTGGCGACTCTTTCCATCCACAGTGCAAAGGCTCTTCTTTCGGCACCAGCGACTCGCAACTTGCTCACTGCGCTGATCATCTGAACCTCGAAACCAAACAACTCTCCCTCTTCCTCCATCAATTTCTTGGCATGGCGTCGGATGGCTGCCCCACCGACCATCGTCACGACAGCGACGACCAAGGCAATGCCGACCGCAATGACCGCTAGTTTTGCATTGTAGTAAAACAACAGCGCCACGTTGAGCAGCGCCATGAAAGAAGTCATCAGGGTGAGCAAGGTCGTACCGCTCAACTCCTGACTGATGGCGTGAGCCGCAGAGACGCGTTGCAACAGGTCTCCAGTGGAGTATTGCGAGAAAAACGAGACCTTGAGCCGAAGCAGACGATCCCAGATCGCCGATTGCGCATCGAATTCGGTCGCAACCGAGATCCGGATGCTGATGAAGGCCTGGAAGACGCTCAAGATCGTCATTCCGAGAGTCACCGCAACCAGTGCCCCGCCCAGTTCCAGCAGTAATCGTGGGTTCGAGTTGGGAATCGCATTATCGAGAACGATGGCCATCGCCTGAGGAATGAGCATTCCGAGAAGCGTAAGAAACATCGCTGCGAAGAAAAAGGAAGCCAGGTCTGGAAATTTATTCCTGAGGCAGAAGGCCACCAGGCCAATGGGGCGCTTCTCATCTTCATCGAGAGAACGGATCAACACGATGGCATCCCGATGGAGCAAGTTTGCAGTCTCCGCACCGACCCGAATGCGAGATCCATCCCCTGCGTCAAAGATCTCGTAACGCCCCTTGCTGTCCTGCAAGATGGCGACGGGTCTACCATCTTTCTTCAGGTACCCCACCAACGGGCCGACATCGCTCTTCCACCACTGGCCTCGAAACATCACCGTTCTGTACTGGATCCGGGAGGCTCTCGTGATGGCTTCCGCCGGATTACTCAGTGTCTCGAGATTCGTGGAAGCCGCCATCGGCAAGATCTTGATGCCTTTTTCTGCGCCTACCAGTTTCATCACCGAGTACAGGTCATCTCCGAAAACCATGGCTGTCTTCTGGGGATTCAACACCGACGCGAGTTGAGCGAGTGCATGTTTCGATTTCTTGGTCTCGATGACATCGCGCTGCCGAATCCGCTCACAACTGGACTCGAGTTCTCTTTGTCTCGAGCCTTTCCGGTAGTCCTGGATCCACAGGTGAAGTAATTCGATCGCTTTGCGGCCAGCATTCGGTGCGACCGCCGAAGACTTGAGAACCTCGATTTGAAGCTCATCAGTGGCCTCGATCCACCCCCCCTGAGGAATGACCAGTGGCGAATCATCACTGGAAATCGGGTACTGGCCAAGAAACAGTGCGTGCCCCTCGGTGAGGTGAATCCAAATCTCCTGGTCCGCTGCGGGTCCGACCTGTTGTTCCGGGGAAACCACCACCGAGGTCTCTGGCTGAAGTTGTTCGCAGGAAGAAGGGCACGGATCGGCATCCAGCAGAGTACTCACCCGAGATGCCCACGCCCCAAGCACAGCGCTGGAATCGATTTCCATCGACGATGCGACGAATTCGAGTTGCTCATCCGAAACCTCGATCACGCGGAGATGATCCAGGGATATCAGCATCAGGCCGTGAGAATCGGCGGGATCCGCCGCTTTCATCGAGAACAGGATGTCGCCGACTTTCACCTTGTCGATCGAACTGCGGCGACCGGTGGCATGACCATCGATCACGTTGGTCGAGACCAGTTCTCCGCTACCCTCGATGACAACCCAGATCATTCCCGGCGAATCCAGCAGCAAGGCTCGATGACCCGTGACATTCCTCATCGATCCGCTGCGTTCCAGCAACTGGGTTTCTGGAATCATCATGCGCCCACTTCCTTGAACTCGTCGTCCAGTTTCAGAAGTTCGGCGTAGGCTCCATTGCTATTCCACAGTTCATCATGATTGCCACGTTCCACCACCTTGCCCTGCTCGAGTACGATGATCTCGGTACAATCACGAATGGTGCTCAACCGATGAGAGACGAAGATGGAGGAACAACCTCTCATTCGCATCCGATCCAGCACCACTCTTTCCGTCTCCGTATCGAGAGCGCTGGTCGCTTCATCGAGAATCAAGATGGTGGGATTCGTCACCAGCGTCCTGGCAATTTCGAGCCGTTGTTTTTGACCCCCGCTGAGGTTATTCCCACCCTCGATCAGTTCGGAGTCTAATCCACCCGGCAATGCGGTGATGGTCTCGAGGATGGCCGCGTCCTCACACGCTTGCTGGAGATCATGGTCTGGAACCGTCGAGTCCCACAGGGTCAGATTGTCCCGGACCGTTCCACTGAAGAGCAAGATCTCCTGACTGATGAAGGAGAAGGAGTTGACGAAGAGGCTCCTCGGTAGTTCAGCACTGGGAATCCCGTCGAAGTAGATCTCTCCACTCCAGGGCACCAACTCTCCCGAGATCAATTTCGCCAATGTTGATTTGCCCGACCCACTTCCTCCCACTAGCGCAATCCTGTCACCGGGTCGTATGTGGAGGTTCAGATCTTCCAGCAGTGGAGCTTCGAGCGGATTGTAGCCAAAGGTGACGTTTTCCAGTCGGACATCTCCCTTGAGGAAGGTCTCACCACCCTCGATCTGGTCATCGACTTGCCCGACCCCGGTTGGAACGAAGGGATATTTAAGCACATCATCGATGCGATCAACATCGCCTCGCATCTCCTGAGTCATCGAACCCAGGTCCAACAGATTATTGACCGGCCCCAGAAAACTCCCCATCAGCGATTGGAACGCCACCAGCATTCCGATGGTCATGAGACCATCCAGCACCCTAAATCCTCCGACGATGATGACCAGCACTGTGGCCAACGCACTCAGCATCATCGGCAAGGTACTGAGTAGCACATTCGACACCTGTAGTTCTTGTTGAGCGTTAATCGCCTTGGAGTAGTAGCCAGACCATTTTTCATAGAACCCAGCCTCGAGCCCACTGGCCTTGATGGTTTCGATTCCCTTCAGGCCAGCCATTGCGGTTCCCTCCGCCTTGCCAAACTCCTGAAGCACCCTCATCGACGCCTCGACCCGGCTAGAAGAGATCCACTTCAAGACCACGAAATTGATCAAGGCAATTCCGATTCCGATGCAGGTCAGCATGATGTCGTAGTAAAGCATCACGGTCAGGTACAGCATCGCCATGGCGACATCGATGACGGTCTGTGCCAACCTTCCCGACAGATCCGAAGCAAGATCCTGATTCAGTTGGCTCCGATTGGCGACTTCCCCGGCAAACCTCTGGACATAGAACTCGTTGGGTAACTGGAGCAAGTGCCAGAGGAACTGACTCGACAACTTGATGGTGAGATTCAGTCGTAAGCGTCGAAGAGAGTTCAATTGCAAGTACTTGAGACCTAATCCCAGCAGGATGGAAAAGAACATCGCCATCATGATGGGCATCGCCCAGTCGGTTCGGCCCTCGAGAATGATCTCGTCTAGAAATACCTGGAGAAGTACCGGAAAGAGGATGCCCGGGATCACCATCAAGAACCCGATAAAGATACAGAATGCGATCGGAAGGCTTGATCCGACCAACCGTTCTCTGACCGCTCGTGCCAGACTCGGTTTCTTGCCGCCTCGGATAAACTCCTCGCCAGGTTTCATGGCAAGGGCGACACCCGTGAAACTCTTCTCGAACTCAGCGATCGGAATCTCCCTGTGTCCCATCGCAGGATCATTGATGAAGACCCGGTCCTTCTTGAATCCTTCCAGCACCACGAAGTGGTTGAATTCCCAGAACAGGATGCATGGCATCTGAAGATTGCGAAGGGCATCGACGCTGGCCTTGATCCCACTGGCTTCCATGCCGTAGCGCCGAGCAGCGCGCAGGATGTTGGCGGCCTTGCTACCGTCACGTGACACGCCGCAATTCTGCCTCAATTTGGCCAGCGGTTCGATCCGGCCATGGTATCCGAGGATCATTGCCAGTGACGCAGCGCCGCACTCCACCGCTTCCAGTTGGAGAACAGTAGGAGTTCGAACGCGTTTGCTGGATCCAGTTTTCATGGTGATCTAGTTACCACTCAGATCTCGAAGAAACGGCAGTAAAAAGGTAATCGGCTTCCGGTACTCGATGGTTGTGTCGAGGCTAATCGTCATTCCCGAAGTGATCGAGATGTCTGGACCTTGGCCAGAAGACCAGGCGAATCCACTTGGAGAATCGTCTTTTTCGTCCAGCAGACTACGCACTTCGATCATCGATCCGCCCGTTCCGAAGCTCATCGCCAGTTCACGATTCCCAACGATTGCAGCGATCGAATCGGTCGAACGGGGTACAGATGACACGCTGGTAATCTTGCCGAGGATACTGCCATACCGTTCCCGCTTGACCGTGGATGGCGTGATCCGTGTCTTCATTCCGGCAATGATCTTCTTGCCATCTTTCATCGGGAAGTAAGCCACTGCGACCAGCCCTGAATCGGAACCGGAGGATTCTATCAATCCAATCTGCTGTCCAGGATTCAACACATGCCCATTGGAAACGGTCAGTTCCAGGATCGTTCCGGAATGGGGAGAGACGATCTTCGATTGGTACTCGAGGTCACGGGTGAGCCTCTTGAGGCGCCCCTCTGCCTCGACCAGTTCAAGATTTTCCTTCGTGACCGTAGTGAGTTCCGCTTGATCGAGTCGGGCGATAACGATCTCTAGTTCTTCCAATTTGCGCTGCAGTTCCTCGATCTCATCCAGTCGCACTTGATGTTCTGACAGAAACTTGAGGCGCTGGAACTCGATCTCTTGTTGCTTCAGTTTCAGTTCCGAGAGTGCCACCTTGTTGTTCAGCAATTCTTGACGAGTCTGTGTCACTTCTTGACCATACGCGGCAAAGATTTTTTGCCGAGTCAACGCTTCGAAGTCGATCAGTTTCTTCTCGAGAAACGTCCCGAGATCTTTCAGGTCCGCCTGATGCACGAGTATCTGGTTCGATTGTCCTTCGAGATACCGGTCGCTTTCGACATGACGATTGGTGGCCAACTGCGAGTTGACCTCGATTCGGTTCTGATACCAGCCTCGCTTGGCTTCGATGAATTGCTTTTCCGATGAGAGAGTGAACTTCCGCAGTGGCTCGATGGTGTCGATCTTGTTGCGCAGTTCAACGAGCAGTTCATGCTCAATCGCCACCTGTTCAGAAAGCGCCGGCTGGTGAAGTTCACCGAGTACCTGCCCCTTCTTGACCTCGTCTCCGGTGCTGAAATGCAGTTGAACCAGTTGGCCCCTGGAGGGGCTCTGCAGTGGCACTATTCGCCCGGGGTGGACCATGATTCCATTGGAAGTGACATTGACTGGAATCTGCCCGAACACACACCAGATTCCAAACCCGACGAAACCGAGACCCATCGCCAGTAACGGAATCCAATTCCGTCTCGGCAACACCTGTAACATGGTGTCCAGTTGTTCAGGGGTCGAGATGTGCTCGAGAGCCTTCTTGCGGAACAGCGAACTTTCGGTGGCCACGGATTACCTCCCGGGAAAACGTATCGGTGCCTGCGGATCAATTTTTGGTCGAGCGTTCCAGTAAATATTCAAATCGGTGACTCGCCAGTGACATCGCTTCCAGCACCTCCGGATCCAATTCGGATCCGGTATCGACCTTCGCATCGGCAGGTTCGTCCTGATCCACCACTCCAAGAGTGCTCACGGTCAAGGTCGTGTGGGTGAGATGAATCAGCCGTTGAGCGAGACAAACCCCTAGGGCCCGGTAGAAGCGACTCGCAAAGTGAGTGTCATTGTTGAGTTTTGCCTTCAAATCGCTGCGCTTGACCTCGAGCAAGCGGGTCGGCTCAGCGGCCACCAAGGTGACCGCAGGGGGTCTCGAATCGAGAAAGGAAACCTCCCCGACGATTTCACCAGGATAGATGGTTGCAAATCGCTTCTCCAGATCGGTGATGGTGGTGACCGAGAGAGAACCCTCCAGGATCACCCACAACGATTCAATCTTGATCCCTTCTTCGATCAAAATCTCATCCGTGGGAAGATCGATCGTCCTCGAGATTTTCGAGAACCACTCGACATCCGAATCATCTAGAATTCCTAGAATGATGAGAGAGTTCCTCAACGGGGCCTCCTATTCAACTCGTTCCACCATGCATCGCATCGATGGATTCCACAAGTCGATCATGCATCGCCACCGACCTCTGCGGATTACCCTGTCATCAAAAAAAAACCGATCGCTCCCGCACCCGAGGAGCGGAAGCGATCAGTTATCTCACTGAGATTC